>JABWBD010000306.1 GCA_013360685.1 Pirellulales bacterium | reverse complement strand
CATTTTCTCGTTCTATTCCACAAGAGCAGTTCCGACAAGCTGGGCATTGGCGGACAAGTCTGCGATATTCCGGATTTGTACATTGCCTGGCCGGCCGCTTGGGGATCTGAGTTCTCCGCGCAGCAGGAACCGGCGTGGGACGAGAGGGTGCGGCAACTGATTGGACGATCCCTCTGGAGCCGGGTTCGTGCGGGTCGACGCAACGCCCCGGAATTGTGTTGCATGAGTTAGGGCGACACGTGTCACCGTAAGATGCTGATAATTCGATAGTTGCGCCTCGGAGTGTCGACGCAAGTTGTTGTCAATTTGGGTAGTTTGTTGCATGGAACGGTGAGCAGCGAGTATGGAGCGAGGAGCAAGGAGTATGGAGCGAGGAGCGAGGAGCAGAGATTGGGAACACGACTCGGGGATTGAGGTAATCACGGGTTGTGCGTGTCGGGGAGGCAAGAGTGCTGGGGCTCGTCGCGATGGTGTTGTTCGGGCGTCCACGGGCAGCCTTTGTATTGATACGGGGCTGCTCGCGAGACTCGGACTTTCGCGTAGTCTGCACGTATGTATAGCAGAGTGGGTGGCCTAGTTTCAATTGAATTCTTGGGGCAGGAGGCGGAATTTTGAAAAAAGTTCGTCTGGCTCGTAGCCTGCGGGGTTCTGCGGTCTCTACCAGGCGGCAACGGGTACGGGGGCTCCGCCGGCGTAGTGAGATAAGGCGCTGAGCGGCGAGAGGTGGGCGTGGAGGTCGGCCCGGAAGGAGAATGGGGAAAGAGGGACGCGAAGCGTCCAGTCGTTGCGTTACGACGCGAAGCGTCGTAACGATGGAAGCGTCGTAACGATGGAAGCGTCGTAACGATGGAAGAGTTGTCCTGAGAGTCTACGCGCGGGTTATGACACGGAAGCAGGAAACCATCCGCCAGTACGTCAAGAAGCGCAAGATCAGCGCTGGCACGCGAAGTGAGTCGAGACGGCGCTGCCGCGATACCTTCCTGAGCCTGAAGACGACCTGCCGGAAGCTGGGCATCACGTTCTGGCGAGATCTTCAGGATCGCATACACGGTCTGAGCGAGATCCCTACCCTTTCCGACCTCATCCGCCAGAAAGCTGCCGCACTCACCAAAAACGCAACGGTCCAACACCCACCACTTCTCTCTTCCCAGACTGCCATTTCGCCGCGGTCCTCGCTCTCGCTCGCGCAATCACCACGAGGAAACCTCACCACGCGATTATTGAGAAGTGACCCTTTTTTCACCCACCCAGGTCGGGAGTCTTTTTCCGTGTCGGCCCAGACGTCGTTTTCCGTACTTCCTAACACAAAAGGAGGCCCAGGACTGTTTAGTGTTATCTCGCTGTCTCCAGCGTCTCCTTTTCCAGATGAGACCGCAGGCCCGCCGGCATCGGGTGCTCGAGCTGCACGTGTTGCCGCAGCAACGACGCGCGCAGCCGGTCCGGCGGCACGTCGGGCAGATCGACATCAAGCTCTCTTGCCAGCGCGGCCGCGGTTCCCGCCGCTTGGCCCAACTGGATCATCGTGCGTGAGAGCCGGCAGCTCGATGCCGCCAGGGAGCTGAAGCTCGCGGCGCGGCAGGCCACCAACAGATTGCGATAGCCCTTGGGTATGAGGCAGCGGTAGGGAATCCCGTAAGGCTCGTGGACTTCCCCGCGACGGGCCGAGTGGCCGCCGTGCGTGTCCATCATGTGGTCGGCCAGGGCGATGATGTCCGGATGCTTCTGTCCGCTCAGGCCCGCCAAAAGGTCGTTTTCGTTCAGGACGTATTCGCCGAGGATCCGCTGCGTCTCGCGGACGCCCAATGCCGGCGCGATCCATGAAAGGCGATATTTGCGAAACTCCGGAAAACGATCCTGCCAGTCGTGCCAGTGTGCCCTCACACGCCGCCGGCATTCTTCCAACGCGGCATCGTAGCCCAAGCGAAGAAACTCCTCGCCCTCCATGGTTGGGAGCATGTTCACGTTCAAATCGCCGTTAGGATAGTGATTGACTTGGGCCCATGGAAACCGTCTGGCCCACCAGCATCCGGCGGGAATGTCCTCGGGCAAGGGCTCAACGGCCGGCACGTCGGCCCGCGCGGCACGGTACAGCAGCGATACTCCGTTGATCCGGTGCGTGGCCGTGGCGGGGGCGTCGGGCTCGCCGAACGTGTCGCGGGATTCCTGTCCGGACATCACCCGGCACCCGGCCGCCGCGCATACCAGTCCGTCGCCGGTCGCGTCAACGTAGTATCGCGCCCGAAGCCGGCTCCCGTCGGACAACGTCGCCGATTCGACGCGCCCGTCCCGGGCCGCCACCCCGGTCCACTGGGTATTGAGGAGCACGCGGCAATGGCCGGTTTCCTCGAGCATCGCCCGCATGGTCCGGGCCATAGCCTCCGGCTCGAACGGCACCCCGTGCCAGTGCTCCCGCCGGTAGGCTTCGTCGTCGCGCTGACCGCGTGGGACGTGACGCTGGAGTGTGTCCGGATAGCGCCGGCTTGGATCGATCACCGTCTCGCCGCCGGGATACCGGTACGGCTCCCGCTTGGGATCAAACCAGCTTGCATGACGGCCGAAGGAGTACACGCCAACGGCGTTGCCCTGCTGTTTCAACCGCAGGTAGAGATCGAACGGGATGCCCGTTCCCCCGGCGCCCATTTCCCAGCAATTCACGCCGGAGCGGACCGAAGTGCCGCCCAGGCAGTCGGCCTTTTCCACGAGGACCACCTCGACTCCCAAGCGGGCGGCGGCCAGCGCCGCGCCGAACCCGCCGCTGCCGCCGCCGATCACCGCCAGATCGCACGGCAAGGCTCCAGCTTCGGGACCCGGCGTGTCGTCGGCAGACACCCGCGCCGGCGACGATTCGGCGTTTTCCGGCGGACTGCCTGCACTAGGTACGGGCACGGATGCCGCCGCAATCAGAACGGCGCCCCACGGTAAGGCCACACGAAGAAGTCCTGACATGCGTTGCTCACTCGAATACCGGGCGGCGGGGATCGATGAAGACCCAACACACGGCGCCGAAGAGGAACAGGCCGCCCATCAGGTACATCGGGGTGGCCCAGTCGGCGCGTTGACCGACGAAGTAGGCCACAATGATCGGGCTGAGGATGCTGCCGATCTGGCCCGAAGTGTTCATCGCGGCGGAGACGACGCCGGCATGGCTGCCGCCGATGTCCAGACAGGTGCCCCAGGCGGCGCCGAGGGTGAACATGCTGGCAGCGGTCGCCAGGGCGATCAATACGGCCGCGAGGACCGGCTGGGCGGTAACTCCGGCAACGAACATTGCCAGCCCGGCGAGCACGTAGGCCAGGGCCCCCACGCCGCACCGCCCGAACCACAAGCCTGCGCGTGCCGCGACCCGGTCCGTGGTCACCCCGCCGAACAGATCGCTCAGCACACTGAGCACCAGCGGCATCCCCGCAAAAATCCCCAGCCAGACGGAGGTGAAGTGGTGTTCTTCCTGCAAGTACGTGGGCAGCCAGGTGATGCAGAAGTAGAAGGCGTAGCTGTTGGGAAAGTACATAAGGCACAACAACAGCATGTTTCGCTGCCCGAACAGCCGCCGCCAGTATTCCCAACGCGCATGTTGCCCGCTGTCGGCCTGGCGCCCTGCCGTGATCCGTTCCAGTTCGGCCGCACTCACTTCGGGGTGTCCGGCCGGATCGTCGCGGAACCACCAATACCATGCCGCCGCCCAGACGAACCCCACGAGGCCGAAGATCACGAAGATCGCCCGCCAATGGACCCATTGCAACAGTAGCAGGACCAGCACGGGTGTCAGCCCGCCGGCCAGGTGCGCACCGGTGAAGAAAACTCCCTGGATCGTGCCTCGCTCCTGCCGCGGGATCCACCGCGAGAAGGTCCGGGCGACCGAGGGCCAGGCCCCCGCCTCGCCCATGCCGAAAAGGAACCGCGTCACCAGCAGCGAAGCGTAGCTGTAGACCCCGGCCGTGGCCACCGTGAAGCTCGACCACCAGACGACGATCCGCGTGAGGACCTTGCGGGTCCCCATCCGATCTGCCCACCAGGCCGTGGGAATCTCGAAGACCGCATAGGCCAGCGCGAATGCGCTGAAGACGTAGCCCATCTGGGTCTTGTCGAGGCCGAGGTCTTTTTGAATGTACGGCGCGAGCGTCGAGATGCACGCCCGGTCCAGGTAGGTCACCATCGCCAAGAGCACCGCCATGCCGACGACCTTGTAGCGAACGCGGCTTTCCGGGACGGCGGATGGGGCCGGCGCAAGATCTTCTCGAAGCGACGTCATGGCTGGTTTCTGGCGAGATGGTGTTCGTTTCTGCAAGGAGCGCGATCACCGGAGGGTGCGGTCGGCCGACGCGGGTTCTCGCGCGGTGAGGGCGAGCGGACCCGCATGTTGACATATCGGCGGCTGCCCCCTATCTTAACGGGCACGTCGGCTAATGCAA
The DNA here is from genome assembly GCA_013360685.1 of Pirellulales bacterium. GTDB lineage: Bacteria > Planctomycetota > Planctomycetia > Pirellulales > Thermoguttaceae > JABWBD01. The sequence goes on along the minus strand of JABWBD010000306.1, from coordinate 5,873 downwards.
CACATTGAGAGACCTCCCTCCATGAATTCCGCCGAGCGCGTCCAAGCCGCCTTGCGGCTCGAGCAGCCCGACCGGGTGCCGGTCGTTGAGTTCGTGGTCGACGAAAAGGTTGCCCGCCAGGCGGTTCCCGACTGCCTCGATGTGGCCGACTGCATGGACCGGCTCGATCTGGACGGCGTCAGTTGCGGGGCGTGTTTTGAGAAGACGTCCCAGCAGGCCGATGGTTCTTATGTCGACGAATGGGGCGTGACCTACAAGCCGGGGCCGGAAGCGGTCGCTCATCCGATTTGCGGCCCGATCCGCACGCTCGCGGAGGCCAGGGCCTACGTGCCGCCGGACCCGGCGGCGCCCCACCGCTTGGGAAAGCTACCCGAACTGGTCCGCCGTTATCGGGGCAAACGCGCGATCCTCTTCCACCACCGCGCGGCTTTCATGTGGTCGGCCTACCTGATGGGCATCGACAACCTGCTCATGGACTTCCTCGCCGAGCCCGAGATGGCCGAGATCGTGCTCGACAAGGTGCTCGAAGCGAACATGGCGGTGGTCCGAAGGGCGATCCGCGCCGGGGCCGAGGTGATCGTGCTGGGCGACGACTACGCCAGCAACCACGGTCCGATGATGAGCCCCGCCGTGTTCCGGCAGTTCCTCCTTCCGCGGCTGAAGCGGATGATCGACATGATCCACGAGGAAAGGGCCTTTTGTATCAAGCACTCCGACGGTAATCTCTACCCGCTGCTGGAAATGATGGTCTCCGCCGGACCCGACGGCATCAACCCTATCGAACCGGTCGCCGGCATGGAGTTGAAGAAAGTCAAAGAGCTGGTTGGGGACCGCGTGTGCATCACCGGCAACATCGACTGCGCGCGGCTGCTCCCCTTTGGTACGGTCGAGCAGGTCCGTGAGGCCGTCCGGCAGGCCATTGCCGATGCAGCCTCGGGCGGCGGCTTCATTCTTACTTCGTCCAACAGCATCCATTCGTCCTGCAAGGCGGAGAATTTTGTAGCCATGATTCGGGCCTGCCGGGAATTCGGCGAATATCGTCCCGGCGAGTGAAAGACAAACAGGGACAATTCCATGGGACAGACCAAAGAAAAACTCCGAAAAGGCCAGCCGGTCTTCGGCGGGTGGGTGATGATCGGGCATCCCAGCGTCGCCGAGATCATGGCCGGCGAGGGGTTCGATTTTCTCGGCGTCGACATGGAACACACCTCGATCGACGTCCGCGCGTTTCACGAGTTGGCCCTGGCGGTGAAGGGGACGGGGTGCGACCTGCTGGCGAGGCTCCCCTCGTGCGACGCCGCGTTGACCAAGAAGGTCCTCGATCTCGGGGCAACGGGCATAATCGTCCCCTCGGTCAACACTCCCGATCTGGCCTGCCAGTCGGTGGCGATGGCGAAGTTCCCGCCCGAGGGAATCCGGGGCGCGTCGCTGTGCCGCGGCGCGGATTTCGGCCGGGACTTTGCCCAGTACTTCGCCGGGTGGAACGACGCCGTGCTGGTGGTCGTGATGCTGGAGCACCTCGACGCCGTGCGCCAGGCCGATGCGATCCTGGCCACGCCCGGCATCGATGCCGCGCTGATCGGACCTTACGATCTTTCCGCCTCGATGGGGCTGGCGGGCAAACTCGATCATCCCGAGGTGCTCGCGGCCCAGCAGGCGATCCTGGAAGCGTGCCGGTCGCACGGGGTTTCCGCGGGCATCCACGTGGTCGCCGTCGATCCGGAGCAGTTGGCCCGCCGCGTCGAACAGGGGTTCCGTTTCCTGGCGTGCGGCATCGACACCGAGTTCATCATGGCCGGCTGCCGCACGATGCTACGAAAGGTGAAAGCCAATGGATGAAGTGATTCTGGTGACGGATCTGGGCTATCGGAAAGGGGAGGCGGTCTTCCGGGCTGTCGAGTCGCACAAGATCCTTTGCGTTGCGGCGGACGAGGCCCCGCTCACCGAGGCGGTCCTCCAGCACAACTGCCGCGCGGTGATCGTGGGAATCAATCCTTATCGGGGGCCGATTTACGAGGCGCTGGGGCGCATTGGCGGCGGGCGCGGAGCCGTCATGGCGCGATTCGGCGTCGGGCACGACAATATCGACAAGGGGCTTGCCCGGCAGCACGGAATCCTCGTCACGAACACGCCCGGGGCCCTGGATGCCAGCGTGGCCGAACACGCCTTCTGGCTGATCGGCGAGTTGGCACGCAATTTGGGCCCGGCGCAAGCGAGCCTGCGAGCGGGCGATTTCTCGGCTGCGCCGGGGACCGAGCTTGCCGGAAAGACGCTGGGGATCCTGGGCTGCGGCGAGATCGGCCGCCGCGCGGCCGCCATTGCGCGGTTCGGGTTCGGGATGCGGGTGCTGGCCGCCGATATCCGGCCATTCGAAGACGTTTGCCAGTTCGGGGAGACGAAGGAAGCGGCCTTGGGACGCTTGGGGCTCGCGCGCTACACGGACGACGTGGAGTCGGTATTCCGCGAAGCCGACTTCGTGACCCTCCACCTCTCGGCCAACGAGAAGACGCGCCATTTCATCAACGCCCAGCGTCTGGGTTGGATGAAACCCGGCGCGATGCTCGTGAACACGGCGCGCGGTTCCGTGATCGACGAAGACGCCCTGTACGACGCGCTGGCCGCCGGGCATCTGGGCGGGGCGGCGCTCGATGTTTTCCAGAATGAGCCCTACGTGCCCGTCACGCCGGACAAGGACCTTCGCACGCTGGCAAACGTCGTGCTCACTCCGCACATCGGTTCAAACACCTGGGAAGCCAACCGCAGGATGGCCCAGACGGCTTTAAAGAACGTGATGCTCTTCCTTGCCGGCCACATCGAGGAGATGAACCAGGTTGCGGCGGGCTGAGGAAGACGACGTTTTCCGACGGCAAAAGCCTCCGGTCCGCTCCAGAGGCGTTGCCTCAGGATTGCGACGCCTATTCATTCGCCGGTCGTGAGCAACTGCCATTTGGGCAAACCGCCAAGCAAATTACCGGCCGTCGCGGACCATCTTCCAGATCCGTCTACGTAACACTTGAGGTGGTCTAACGGCGTGATATACTGGCCTCCGGATACTGACCGGCGCCAATCGGTCTCTGTGTGGGGGAGGAGCTGCGTGTCTTCCGTCGAACACTGCGATATTCGCCCTCTTCGGCACGATGACCCGCACGAGGAATCGAGCGAGCGAGCGAGGCCGAGGCGGCGGAAGCGAATCGGGAACTGCTCGACCGCTGCCGTAAGCAACTGCTGGGGATTGCACATCGGAAGATGGCCGGCCAAACGAGCTTTCACGCTTGTCGAGCTCTTGGTGGTGATTGCGATCATTGGCACATTGATCGCGCTGTTGTTGCCGGCAGTGCAGGCAGCCCGAGAAGCCGCGCGGCGGCTGCATTGCACAGACAACCTCAAGCAGTTCGGCTTGGCGCTGCACAATTACCACACGGCGCATAGGACTTTTCCGCCGGGACTCATCATGACTCCCAACCCGCTCGCCGGCTATGCCAACGCGAATACCATGCTGTTGCCGTATTTTGAACAAGACAACCTGGGCAATCTGTACGATCAAAGAAGACCGTTTCACGAGCAGTCGCCGAGCGTTGCCAGGACCGTCATCCCCCTGTTCCTCTGCCCCTCCAATTCCAAGGAAAACCTCCTCGATCTGCCGCAGTTAGCTCCGTGGGCGCTGCCTGTTGGCACGACATTCGCCGCCACCGACTACCTGTACTCCAAGGGCCCCAACGATGCCTGGTGCTTGCCTGCGGGCAATATGCCTGTGGCTGAACGAGGTGTCTTCACCATGAACTGGCCCACCCGAATCGCCGACATCCGCGACGGCACCAGTAGCACGATGGCGATGGGCGAGGGCGCGGGCGGCTCGCGGTGGCCGCTCTGCCGCGGAGCCGGGTGCACGACTCCTTACGTGGGCCCTTACGGCTCGGCCCCGGCAACACAGCCTTGGATCGCCGGTGCCACAGGCACGGTCATGACGGTGTCGATCGGATTCATCACGGGCAGCGTTTGGGGCTCAACGGCCGAGCGCCCCAACAAGTCGCCGGTCACCGACACGTACGTCGATATTTCGCAATGGGGCAATTGCACCAGCAGCGCCGGCGGTGGGCCTCACAGCACGGCCAACTTCCGCAGCGACCATCCCGGCGGAGTTCTCGTCGCCGACGGCTCGGCTCGCTTCCTGTCGGAAACCATCGACATGCCGCTCTATCGCCGGCTCTCGACCATTGCCGAGGGCTTGCCGGCAGAGATGCCTTAGTTGGCCGAAGGCCTTGCTCAACGTAGCCTGGGGTGAATCCGGTGAATCCCCAGGACCGCGATGCAAACGAGAGCCCTCTTTTGGCCAAAGGCCATATTCATATAGCAACGCCGGATCGATCAGTGCGGGCAAATACAGCCCTTGGCCCAACACGATCGTGGCGGGCATCCTTCCTGGGATGATTACCTGGCTACGACAAAAAGAGGCCTTCGGCCAAGGATGCGAGCCAAATTCAACCTCGGCCGCCGAATCCCGGGGCGAGCATCGCCGCAAAACGCCACGGCACGCGAATGCCTTCGCCTTCCATCCAATCGTCGGCCTGACGCACCAGATCGCGCCCTTCCTCGCCGCCGAGCAACTCACCTAGCCTTCGGCGGGCCACGGCGGCGAACAGAGCCATTTCGGCCGACTCGAACTGCGGGATGGCTTGCCGCAAATAGCCAACGGCCGTTTTCTCGTCCCTCTGGACCGCGGCGACGCCCGCGCGGACCAGCCATGCCAGCGGATCGCACCACGCCGCCCGCTCGCGCTCAGGCCGCTTTGCATCTCGAAGGGCTGACCGGATCAGAGCACGGTTGTTCTGCCCCGCGCCGACCGAGGCCAGGGCTGCGCGCGCTCGGAGATGGTGGAGCACGGGACGGTATAACGGGTTGCTGGCGTAGAAGCTCTTGCGGTACTTGCGCCAGGCCTGCGCGAGCCGCTCCCACGCACGGCGTCCGTCCGCAAGGTAGAGATCGATCTGAAGCGAGCCGATCAGTTCAAACACGTGCTGCTGAAGTAACCGATCCTGAGGAAACCGAGCAAGGACCTCGCAGGCACCGCGCCGGGCCCGCTCAACGTCGTCCGTGGCCAGCCAGGCCACGTTGCCAAAATAGGTGTGCGGCACGGAGGCGGAGATCGGGTCTTCCCACCGCCGAGCTTCTTCGAGCATTTGAGGCAGACGCCGCGTCAGTTCCCGGATCTCGCCCAGGAAGAACAGCGAGGCAAGGACGGCAAGCTGAGTGGAGGACCGATCCAATCGCACGGCATCGCTCTCTTGCCCGAGGATCGCCAGTGCCTCGTCCGAGCACCGCAGCGCCCTGCGCCACTCTCCCCGCATCGCATGGACGTATCCCATGTTCATGTGGACATAACCATGCGCCTCGGAATTCTGCAGACGCTGGGCTGCCGATTCCGCGCGGCGGAAGATGTCCGCCACGTCTTGGCGTCTTTCGCTCCACGCTCGGACCACGGCAAGGTGGACCAACGCGAGGCTGACCCGGTACGGCTCACCTGCCTCCAGTGCCAACAACGGAAACCGGGTGGCGAACGGTAGTCCGAGGAGCGCGTCCGTGATTAGCATCACGGCGCCAGATCGGCAGGTATCGATCCGCAGCAACTCTTCGGGGGCGATCTCATTTGCCGATCGCTCACGATAGTCGGAGCCCCGGAGGCGCAACCGAACCAGGTCCCAAAAGGCCATCACCTTCGCCTCTAAGCCCGACCGTGGCATCCTCAGCCCCACCGCCGCCAGTACCCCGCGCAGCACCTCCCGGCCATCGTCCAATCGCCCGGCACGCAGGAGGAATTCGGCCGCCCGGCGCCGTAGCTGCAGGGCCGCCGTGCCGGAGAAGCCCAGGGCGGCGGC
>JABWBD010000305.1 GCA_013360685.1 Pirellulales bacterium | reverse complement strand
GTAGTCGCCGGTCAGCAGCGACCGGTCCTTCATCCCCGAGGCGAGAAATGCGGCAAAGTCGTTGGACGGATACTCTTCGCCGCCCGCCGGGCACTTGATCTTGTACGGTCGGTCGAGATCGATTCCCCACTGATACAGCCCTTTTTCATTGGCTTTCACCCCGTGCACCGGACAACCGAGGTTGTGGATGTCGTAGCATCGAGGCACCTGCGGCGGGACAACCATCAAGCGGAGCTGCGCGTCGTCGTACTTGGCCCACCGCTGCGCGTCGGCGAGGATCGCGGCACGCCGGTCGCGGGCCCACGGATGCCTCGCGATGTTCTCGCGCATAGTCTGCAGCCGAGCCGGGGTATAGTACTGGCGCTCGAACGCATCGGAGGCGACGGCCGGAATGGCGACGAGACACATCAGGCTACGGAGCATCTGGTTCATTGAATTGTCCTAATCGATTGCTCGGCCACGCAATACACCTTGGCGCCGCCTCCCAGTCGGATGCGGAGCGAACACTCCTCGGGCAGTTCGTTGTGCTTCCACGGCAGCGGAATCGACGTTCCCTCGATGCCTTCAATACGCTGCGAGTCTACGCCTGAGGCCGGTTTGCCTCCTCGATCGCAAAGCGTGGTTTCAATCCATCCTTGCGATGCATCCGCGTTGAGCGCGATGCCGTTCTTCGGGCGGGCAAAGGGAGGCGTGCTGAAACTGCCCTCGCCGGTCACGGCAACCAGGCGGTCCTGCTCACAGGCCACGGTCGCCAGCGCCCCGTCCTTCCATGTGGCGAAGTGCATGCGGCCATTGACGGGGAAGGGATCCGCGTAGGACCAGAAGCCGAGCTCCGTGTCACGATAGGGTCGCTGCCAGGTGCGGCCGTCTTCGCTCACAGCAAGTTCGTGTCGAAGGATGGCGCTATGTTTTCCCGGTTTTGCCGGGTCCGCATAGTACTTCATAATCAGCCCGGCATAGCCGTGGCCGTAGCGGAAGACCTTGAACAGATAGAACTCCGCGTCGGGCGCGTCGCGCGCGTCGGGCGCCAAGAGCGGCTGCTGGAGCGACCACGTCTTGAGGTCCGGCGAGGCCCTCAGCGAGATCACCCGCTTCAGCTTGCCGATGTTGTCCGCAACCGGCTTGTCCGGCCAGGGTTCCAGCGCGGTCTGATAGGCCAGATACTCGTCTCCGACCCGCAAGAGGCAGAACGCATCGTTATGCTCGGTGAATACGGCGCCGGGCAGTTTCTCCCAACTCCTGCCGTCGCGCGAAACGGCGCGGAGAGCGCCGGCCTCGCCGGTGGGGCCGGGTTGGTCCCAGTAGAGCATCGCCAGGCCCGCGCGGTCCGCAACGATCTGAAAGACGTTGAAGCCGCCCCACGTGGGCCGATGGGGCGAGCGGATCATGACGACGTTGTTCGCGCCACCCCAGGCCGGCGATCCCGGCTGGACTGCCGGCAAGGCCCATGAGCCATTTCGAATCTCACCCAGGCACAGAGTCCGCTGGTCGGCATAGCTGGTTTCCTCCTTGTTCACGCGCTGATACCAGATCTGGACCGTGCCGTCCTCCAAGGTCCGCGAGGCGCTCGGGGCATACCACAACGCAGGACGCCGCGGGTCCTTCTCGCAAAGGACCATGCCCGCCTCGGGCACTTGCGCCTCCATCCGCACGCCGGCGGCCTGGACGACGTCGCAGCGCTGCAGCAGCGGCATCGGCAGCATCCGCGTCGCCGCCGGCGGCGTCGCGGCAACGGCATGAAACGAGACTGCACCGAGTATCACCACCCCTATGGTCGCCAAGATCCTCTTCATTTTCATCTGCCTGTTCATCTCTCGAGCGCAGTTCGGACAAATCATCACGGCACCCTTCCCTATGGACTTATCTCCAGCAGGATCGCCGGACAAGGAACCGCCAGGCGGATCCCATGATAACCCGCAGCGCAGGCTATGTCACCTAACACTGGCGAATCAATAGCTGCCGCAAGAAAAGTAGCAGGCACGCTCCGTCGTGCCGTCCGCTGTAGCACGGCGGAGTGTGCCTGCTACTTTGGGGTCCCACAATGATACTCCGCGCGATCCTTGGGGAGCCTCAGGAGACCGGATGGCCCCGACGGGTTGAGCCTGAGCTGCCACCCCCCGCTCGACCGGAAGGAACTCGTCGGTTAAATTGTTCCCACGACCGAACCACGCCGGCCTCATCCGTGGAATCCGAATTCCAACAACCGGGGAACCAGAATGAAACCAGGTCCCACCAGCGGCATCGTGGCGATCCTCGCCGCCAGCGCGTCCTTCTCGGCATCCAAGGCCCATTCGGTCCAGGCGGCCGAACTGGTCCGCGATGCCGTGGCCGTCGCGGTAATCGTAACGCCCGAGAAGCCTCTCCCCGTGGTCCAGGCGGCCGCGGAGGAACTGCAATACCATATCCGCCGGGCATCGGGGGCCGAACTGCCCATCGTAACCGAGAGCCAACGGCCCGAGTCGCGGCCCTGTGTTCTGCTGGGCACAACGAAGGCCGCACAAGCGGCGGGGCTTCGCGTCCCGGCGGATACGCCGAACTGCTTCGTCATCAAGCTCGTCGGGAACTCCCTGTTGATCCTCGGCGACGATTCCGAGGGGCAACCCTTCTGGATCCAACACGGCAATCGCGTTCGCGTCGGGACGCTCTTCGGAGTCTACGAATTCCTCGAGCGGCGCCTCGGCGTGCGGTGGCTCTGGCCGGGCGAACTGGGCACGCTCGTGCCGCGCACGGCAACCCTCGCGGTCGACCATTGGCAAGAAGAAGTCGGCAAGCCGCCGTTCCTCCATGCGCGCTGGCGCGACGGCGGCGACTACATGGCCGGGCCGCAAGGCTGGGCCGCTCAAGAAAACCGTTCTCGTTTCCTCAATGAGCAGGGAAAGTGGCTTCGCCGGCATCGATTCGCCATGGGGCTCAACATGGACATGGCCCACTCCTCCACCGACTGGTGGGACCGGTTTGCCAAGGAGCACCCCCAATACTTCAACCTGCTCCCCGATGGGACCCGGCGTTCCGATCCGCTCTACCACGGCGGCGCCAAGGAGCTCGTCGCGATGTGCGTATCCGAACCCGGCGTGTGGCGGCAAAAGGTTGCCGACTGGACCGCGCGCCGCACGCCGGAGGCCCCGTACATCGACGCGAGCGAGAACGACACGGCCGGAAAGTGCCTCTGCGAGAAGTGCCTCGCCTGGGACGAACCCGACCCGGGCTCGGCGGTCCCCTTCGGCCGGCGCGCCGCCGAGGCCCGAGACCGGTTCAACCGGGCCGACCGCGAGTGGTACGCCGCGCTCGGCTCGCTCTCCGACCGCTACGCCCGCTTCTACCTGGCGGTGCAGAAAGAAGCGGAGGCGGTCGACCCGCATGCCGTCGTCATGGGCTACTCGTACGCCAACTACGTCAAGCCGCCGTGTCGCACGCGGCTCAACCAGCGGATCATCATCGGCATCGTTCCCGCCCTCATGTTCCCCTGGACCCCGGAGAAGCAGCGGCAATTCCGGGAGCAGTGGGACGGTTGGGCCGCCGCGGCGGCGCGCCTCTTTCTGCGCCCCAACTACATGCTCGACGGTCACAATCTGCCGATATTCTTCGCGCGCAAACTCGGCGAGGACTTCACGTACGCCGCCGCAAACGGCCTGGTCGGCACCGACTTCGACTCGCTCACCGGGCAGTTCGCCACGCAAGGCCCCAACCTGTACATGCTGGCGCGCCTTCACGACGATCCCTCCTTGACCGCGGAGGCAGTCCTGGCCGAGTTCTATTCCGCATTCGGCAAGGCCGCGCCGGACGTGGAGAAATACTTCGCACACTGGAAGCGGGTGTCGAACGCCGTCACCGATGACGTTTCCCGCGACGCCGATCTCCACTGGTCCTACTTCTACCGCAATGCCGACCGCATCTTCACGTCCGTCGTCATGGCCCAGGGCCGAGCGATTCTCGAGCGCGCGAAGGCTTCGGCGGCGGGAGATCCCGAAGCCGAGGCGAGGGTCGCGTATCTCGACAGCGGCCTGCGCAATGCGGAGCTCACACTGGCCGTCCAGCGCGCCTTCCGCGCCGACCGCGAGGCGAGCAACTTCGAGAGTTGCGCCGAGGCGCTTGCCGAGCTGGATGGTTTTCGCGCCCGGGTGGAAGGAGACCTGGTGGCCAACATGGCTTACCTCGCGTGGGCGGAAAATCGCTTTTGGGACCGTCCTCTCATCAAACGGATGGCAACGCCCGGGATACGACTGCCCGGCCCCTGGCAGTTCCGGTTCGATCCCAACGACGAAGGTCTCGCGGCCCATTGGTTCGCCGAACCGTTCGACGCGAGCGGCTGGCAGGAGGCCGGCGCCGGCAGTGCTTGGGAAGAACAGTCCGCCGGCAAGACCTGGAAAAACGAGCACCGGGCCGACTACAACGGCGTTGCGTGGTACCGGACGTCGTTCGACGTGCCGCCCGGCGACCCGGCTCGCGAGGTTCGTCTATTGTTCGGCGCGATTGGCGGGGCCGGCACGGTCTGGGTGAACGGACAAAAGCTGCTCGAACGGGATGGTCCGACTCAAGCATCCAAGGAAACGCGGCGCGAGCCGTTCGAGGCCGATGTCTCCAATGTCGTCCGCCGCGACCGCCCGAACACCCTCGCAGTACGTGTCGACGACCGGGGCGGCGCGGGCGGCATCCTGCGGCCGGTTTGGCTGGCCGTCGCGGAGGCGCCGGCGAGCGAGGAAAAAAACCTGCTCGGAAATGGCGGTTTTGAGCATGGCGAGACGGGGTGGGGCAGAAGCATCATGTCGGGCAAGTTCGCATTCGCCATCGACACGGCCGAGTCGCACCATGGGCAAACGTCGGCCCGTCTCACGTGCATCGAGACCGTCCCCCAAGCACCGCAGGAGGCCGCGCGCCGAGACGCCTGGGGACGCTGGTACCGCACCGACGCGCGGGTCGAGGAGGGCCGGACCTACCAGTTTCGCGTTTGGGTCAAGACGTCGAACGAGTTCGCGGGCAGGGTGACGGTGTTCCTGACCGGAGACAAGACCCTGTCCACTCGGACCGGCGAGATGCTCAACACGCAGGGCCTATGGCGGGAATTGGTCGTCGAGGGCTTTGTCCCTAAGTCGGCCGAAGCCGGCGTCTACCTGAACGTGTACGATTCGACCGGCACGGTCTGGTTCGACGATGTCGAATTGGTTCCACGGCCGTGATTGGTCGGGCGCTCCCCAGCCTCAGATCTCCGTCCATGCCCCGGGGACAGGCGCGGGATAGCGGCCCTCGGCGTTGGCCTGGACCGGCGCCGGGCTGTCGGCGGTCAGCCCCGCGACATTCGGGCAAAATTGGAACTTCGAGGCCATCGCTTCGTCCCAGGTGACGATCTTCCCCGTGTGGACCGCCGCCCGGCCCATGATGGCGCCCAGGTTCGACAGGGCCGCGCGCTTGGCCTCGTTGTGCGGCCGATCGTTCCGGATGGCATCCAAGAGAACATTCCACTCGGCCTGCCAGGGATTGATCTTTTCCTTGGCCGGTTTCCAGGCGATGTTGTCGTTGTCGATACGCTGGTCCTTGTAGATCTGGCCGTTGGGGGCGTGGATGTTGCCGGAAAATCGCGCGGCGCACTTCGTGCCGTGCAAGTAGGTGACGAAATCGTTGTTGCAGTTGGGAATGTACCGGCCGGTCACCTGCGCCTTCGTTCCATCGGCGAAGGTGTACTCGATCGAGTAGCTGTCGAGGTTCTGGCTGCAATCGGTGCTCCCCGCGAACCGCCCGCCGACGCCGTGCGCCGCCACGGGCCAGGAGTCCTTGATCCAGAAGCACTCGTCGATCTGGTGGATCATCAGCTCGATGAAGATCCCGCCGGAAGACCAAAGGAACTGGTAGGGGTGGCCGGGGCGGAGCTGCCAGAGGAGCTCGTTTTCACCGCGGGGGAACGGGCCCATCAGGTAGCCGGGATCCATGCGGTAGGCGCGGATCAGCATCACGTCGCCCACGGCGCCGTCGCGGATCTTCTCGATCATCGCCTGGCGCGCGGAGGAATGGCGGGCCATGAGCCCGGCTGCGATCTTGAGGTTCTTCTTTTCGGCCGCTTCGCCGGCGCGGAGGATCTGCTGCACCCCGCCCGGGTCCGCCGCAAAGTCCTTTTCCATGAACACGTTCACGCCTTTCTCCACGGCATACTCGAGGTGGGTCGCGCGGAAGCCGGCGTGGGTGGTCAACATGGCAATGTCGCCCGGCCGCAGGCAGTCGATCGCCTTCCGGTAGGCATCGAACCCCTGGAACCGCCGCTCCTCGGGGACGTCGATCTTGTCTCCGAACATTTTGGCCAGCGTCGCGTGCGATTGCGTCAGGCGAGCCGGGATCAGATCCGCCATGGCGGCCAGTCTGACCGGCCCGCCGGCCGGTGCGTTTTCCTCGCCTTCGAGCCGGAAACGGTCGTCGACCACCAGCCCGCCGGCCGACAGGGCATTCGCCACCGCGCCGCACCCGCGCCCGCCGCAGCCGATCAGGGCCAGCCGGATCGTGTTGTCTTCGGCGGCGTGGACCGACGCAGTGGCCACGCCCGCCAGGGCCGATGCCGCGGCGATCCGGCCGGTATTCTTGAGGAACTCACGACGGGGAGTTACGTTTTTCGATGTCTCGGTCATGTCAGGTGTCCTTGCAGGCAGAGTTCTTTGGACCGCCGGAACCGCAGCGCGCAACTCGGCATATCGCGGATCGCGGTTGTCCCTAGTTTTGCAGCAAGCCACTCGGCCGTCAACACCAAGGCAGAGCTGCTGGGCGGCAGGCAGTTCGCGGTTTGTGGAAAACAATGGAGCGGCGACCGGCCGTGCGGACGAAGTTCGCGGATTCCCGGTTTAGGCAGCGGTGGATGCCACCCTATCGGTCTTGGCGGCTATTCTTTCATACAGCCTTGCCGAAAGGACACTCGAGAATCGGCATGGAGAGGATCGTGGTTGGGATCGGCGTCTTGCGAAGCTCTCGGAGCGTCTCCGGACGAGCGGCGATCCTCCACTGACGATTCCCCAAAATCCTTGCCTCGGCCGCCGCCCACTGCCAACGGACAGGCAAATGGCCGAACCGGAAATCCGGCCGGGTCTACGAGAACCCGTTTCAGACATGGAACTCCATTGACTTGGCTCTGAAGATCGGCCATCGCGGCTTGCCCGCTGGCTCCTCACTGGGCAGGCTCTTGATGGAACACAGAGGGAAACGGAGGGAGCGGACACGTGCGGCCTGCCCGGGAAACATCGGTGGAACGTGCGGGTGCCGCCCGCAACCGGCCCCTCTGCCAGTTCGCCTGGCAGGAGCCAGAGATTGGGAGGCTAAGAACCCGCGCCGCTCTCCACGAAGAACGAACCGTGCTAGGCTCACTCGCGGAGGCAAGGCGCAAAGACCGATTTCACGACGCCCTCGATTGACGTAGCCGAGGGTTTGTGCGCCCCAGCTCCGGTCGTTGAAATGGACCGCGCGAAGTCGCTGGCATACTTCCGGCGGCAATCGGCCGAGAACCACGCGCACGTCGTCTTCATTCACGTGATAGACACGGTCCGCCTTTGGGCGCGAAACCGAGAATTGGACATCGAGTGCCATCGTGATCCTTCGCGGCTGACGAATTGGTTTCTATCCGGCCCGCTCCCAGGGACTACTGCACCTTCGCAAAACCCCGGAGCGGGCGGGATAGAAACCCAGACGAACGAAACCGCCACCCAACACCCGCCCTGCTTAGGGTGTTCGGTTTGCTTCCCCAAGCACCCAAGGGCATTCTAGCGCCATGGCGTGCATGCCGCAAGCAGAGAAACCGCCCCAAACGCACTGCCGGTCGTAGCGCTCGTAGCGATCGAGGCGGGCACGTCCCTCTCCCGGCGCGTGCCGCGAACGCTCCGCCGCCCGAGCGTCTCTACTTTTCCCTTCTTCCCTCCACCGTACCGCAAACCGGCACAATGATCCGAGATCCTTCGCCGCGCTCAGGATGACAAAGGGCAGGCATCATGCTGCAGTTTGTTCCGATCGGGCCATAGCAGCGTCGCTCGCCGCCTTGCAGTCGTCGCGCCGTTTCGTCGCCCGAATTCGGCCGGCACATATTGTGCCCCGCCACGCGACCCGTACACTATAGGGTGGCGGCCTCAGACTCTTACCCTGGATTATTCGCGGCCCCAAACTAAGTGCGAAGTGCAAGCGTGGGCCTCGCAACGAGTTGCCCTCGCTGGCGCTTCGGGTTAGTATCCGGCACTCTGTGGCGAATGCGCCGAAGGCTGCAAGTAATCCGGGCTTACTTGTGGGAGAAGCAATGATGACATGCGACAATCCGGCGTCCCGGCGTGAGTTCTTGAAGCAGACGGGCAAGTTGACGGCCCTTTCGGCGATCGCCGGGGTGGCGGTCCCGGCCGTGCATGCCGCGGAGGACAACACCATCCGGCTGGCGATCATCGGCTGCGGCCCGCGCGGCAGCGGCGCCGTGGGCAATGCCCTGTCCGCGCCCGGCGGTCCGGTAAAACTGGTGGCCATGGCCGACCTGTTTGAGGACAAGCTGAACGGGGTGCTGAAGGCGTTGACCAAGGAATTCCCCGACAAGATCGACGTGCCGCCGGAGCGGCGCTTCCTGGGCTTCGACTCGGTCCACAAGGCCCTCGACTGCCTGCGGCCCGGGCTGGATGTGGCGATGTTGACCACGCGGGCCGCGTTCCGCCCGCTGCATTTTGAATATGCCGTGGCCAAAGGGGTAAACATCTTCATGGAGAAGAGCTTCTCGGCCGACCCGGGCGGCATCCATCGGATCCTGCGCAACGCGGAACTGGCGGAGAAGAAAGGGCTCAAGGTGGCCTGCGGCTTGCAGTGCCGCCATTCCTCGGCCCGCCAGGCTCTGATCGAGAAGATCCGCGAGGGTGCGATGGGCGACATCATGTTGATCCGCGCCTACCGGATGCAGTCGGGCGGGAGGAGCGGCCCGGCCAAGCCCGATCCCAAGGAATTCCTCAAGCAGATCCGCTACTCCGGACCGTTTCTCTGGAGTGCCGGCGGCACTTGGATGGAAAACATGATCCACCAGGTCGATGAGTGCTGCTGGATCAAGGATGCGCTGCCGCTGGAGGTGCACGGACTCGGCGGATGCAGCCCGCACAGCACCGACTGCGGGCAGAACCTGGAAAGCTACGCCATGGAATACACCTTCCCGGATGGGACCAAGGCGATCGTCAACGGCCGATTCACACCCAAGTGCTACAACGAGTTCGCCACCTGGATCCACGGTACGAAATGCGCGGCAAAGTTCTCGGGCAACATCCACGCTCCCGATTCCTGGATGTACAAGGACCAGCGCGTGCTGGAGCCGAACATCACCTGGAAGCCGACGCCCGAGGCGGTCAACCCGTGGCAGAACGAGTGGAACGTCCTGCTCGACGCCATCCGCGCGAACAAACCGCACATGGAGGCCAAGCGGTCGGCCATGTCGAACCTGGTGGCGCTGATGGGCCGCGCGGCGGTCCATGGCGCGCGGATCGTGACGTTGGAAGAGGCAATGGCCTCGAAGTTCCTCTTCTGCCCGGACATCGACTCGGCCAACGAAGACACCCCGGCACCGGTCAAGGCCGACGCCGAAGGGCGCTACCCGGCGCCGATTCCCGGCGAGTGGGTGGAGATGTAGGCAGGGTGCACCTGGTCTTGATGCACCCAAACCGTGTCGCCGCTTCTGCCACCTGTCCATCGAAGATCGATGGAACCCTAGTGCTTCAGCCGCTCGCGAAGCTCCCTTTTTGCTTCCCGCAGCCGTTCGCCTTCGGGAGAGTTCTTGTAATAGTGGTCCAACGGAAAACAGCCGCTGATCAGGCCGTTGCGAGGGCCGGTGGTGCAATCACTGAACGTGCGGCAGATGCGGTTGGCCTGAAGCGGCCTTCCCTCCAAGACATCGGCCGGCAAGTCCCAGTAGCTGAGCACCAGCCGGCCGATACCGACGAGATCGACCCAGCTTTCCCGGACCAATGCCTGGGCGAGATTCGGCAAATACTCCTGGAAACAGGTGTACGCCGTGCCGACCAGCGGCAGGCCGGGAACCGCCTGCTTGATCCGCCGGACCGTCTCGATTTGCCGGATGCAGCCGATGAGCGGATCCTCGGGCGGCTGGTAGCCGTCCGACGGTGGATAGAAGGCCGGCCGCTGGATGTGTGGGTTGTAGTAGGGCGAACCGGCGGTCAAGTTGACCAACTCCACGTGCAGTTCATCGCGCATCATCTCCAGCAGACGGATTGGCTCCGAGAGATCGATTTCGAGGGGGTTGTCCGGTTTGCAGCCGAAACCAGGGTAGGGCGTGGGATACTCGTGCGGAATTCCCGG
>JABWBD010000304.1 GCA_013360685.1 Pirellulales bacterium | reverse complement strand
CTTCGATCAATTGCGTGAGCCTCTCCGGCGTGTCGTCCTGAAGCCGCGACCAGTCGAGCGGTCCGCTTGCCGAGTCGATCAGCATGCAGGCGAGGTTCAGCTCCTCCGGGGAGGAGGCTGCTTCTCGCAGTTGCCTCTCCCAGGGTGCCGCAGACCGCACCAGGCCCACATCGTGCAGCACGTGCATGGACAAGAGTCGCCCCGTCGGTCGGACGACCACCGGATAGCGTCTGCCGGTCATGGTGATCCAGCCCACCGCGCAGCAGGCACGGGTTTGCATGGCCTCGGCCAGCAAGAGATAGGGTCGCTGGGCTGGAAGACCATCCGGGAAGAGATACAACGTGCGGCCGGAAAACATGACCGGCTCGACCTCATCAACGAGACGAACGTCCAGACCTCCGAGCAGGAACTGGATGAACAGCAGGTCCGCAACGAGATGGCCGTCTCTGCCGCCGAGGCCGATCGCGACGCCGCCAAGGAGCTCGTCCAGGCCCAAGACGCCCTGGAACTGAAGGTGATGCTCGACATCGCGCGCGTCGAGGCCCAGGCGACCAAGGACGCCGCGGAAAAGTGGGGAGGGAAACTGCTCACGGGAATCGTGCCGGCGGGAGGTGGGCTGTTGAACTAATCCGCTGCGCGGAGGTGTTCAACTCATTACGGTGGCAGCGGCTTTTTGCCACTTTTGAGCCGTCTGTTTTGCTCATCTAGCCGGTCTGGTTGTGCAGCCTGAGCGGCCGCCGCACGCGAGATGATGGCCTGCAGGGCCGCGGCGAGGGGCGGACGGAGTGCGGCGGCACCGCGGGTCCGGGAGATTCGGGATGATCGGGAGGCCGTGGTCAGATTTTGAACTGCCCGACCATCCCATGAAGTCTGTCGGCCAATGCAAACAATTCTTTGCCCGCGGTTTCCGTCTGGGCGGCGCACTGGGCCGTTTCCTGACACGCCAAATGGACGTGGGCAATACTCTGGGCAATGTCGCGGCTGGCGGTACGGGATTCGCCAGCACCGGATGCCACCGACTCGACGGCCACCGACGTTTCCGCAAAAGCGCGCGCGATCTCCTTCGTGGTAAGGCCCTGTTCTTCCACGGCGGAAGCGATGGTGCGCGACACGTCGTTCACCTGCGTAATCACCTCGCTGATGCCCTGGATGGACCGCACGGCGTCGGAGGTCGAGCCTTGGATGCCTTTGACTCGACTGCGGATGTCTTCGGTGGCGGTGGCTGTCTGCCGAGCCAGTTCCTTGACTTCGCCGGCCACGACGGCAAAGCCCTTGCCGGCCTCACCGGCGCGGGCCGCTTCAATGGTCGCGTTCAGTGCCAGCAGGTTGGTCTGTTCGGCGATGTCCTGGATGACTTCGATTACTTTGCCGATCTCCGTCGCCGCCTGGCCGAGTTTCGAGATCGTGTTGTTGCTCGTTTCCGCGAGGTGCGCCGCCGAGTCGGCGACCGTGGAGGCATGCTCCGCATTCCTGGCGATTTCGTTGATGCTCGAAGTCATCTCCTCGAGGGCCGAAGCAATCGACCTGACGTTCACGCTCATCTGTTCGGCAGCCGACGCCATCCCGGCGATCGACGTGGTCATCTGCTCGGCCGCGGCCGAGACATTCGTGGATTGCCGCGTCACCTGCTCGGCGCCGCCGTTCAACTGCGTCGCAGTGGCCGACAGGTGCGTCGAGGAGTTTGCGAGCGTCCGGGAGTTGCCCACGAGTTCGCGAATGATCCCGTGCAACTTGCCCACAAACTTGTTGAACCACATCGCAAGTTCTCCCAGTTCATCGACTCGCTGATCGTCGAGGCGTCTGGTCAAATCGCCTTCTCCCTCGGCAATGTCGCGCAGCAGGTCAATGGTCTGCCGAATCGGTCGCACGACGCTGCGCGATGTCAGATACCCGATGGCGAACGCCAGCAGGAACACGGTGACACCGGTCACCACCTGCGCCCGCGACACGCTCGCCAAGCTGGCCCGGATATTCGTGGTCGCCACGTCCATCACCTCGGCCTCATAGCGATTCTCGAGTTGTTCCAAGTATGTGTTGAGCGAGGCGACGGCGTTCTCAAATGCGCGGAGCGACTCAGAATAGGCAGATTGTGCGGAGAATACCGACAGGCCGGCCTGTTTGAACTTCTCCAGGTCCGCCGCATAGGCGGCCGCCTCTTTGTGCGTCGCAAGTTGCTGAATGAACTGCTCGAACTGGTCCTTGTTCGCCGCGTCGTTCGTGATCAATATATCGTTGAACGCCATCGCGGCGTTCCAGATACAGTCCACGCGGTCGCTGTCCCCGGCGGCTTTGGCCTTGTCGATGAGCGGCCCGGTCATCGCATCTGCCTTCTCCATGGCGTCGCCGGGGGTCGCTCTCAGGCGCAGCGGTGCAACAATCGCGTCGGATAGCCGGCGGAGCAATGCCGCGACCTGAGCCACGTCGGCCTGCGCGTGAGCCGTGCCGGCAAACCCCTTGTCGGTCTCTGCGATTTTCGCCTGCAATCGAAGGATCGTGGCCTCCACGTCGCCCGGCGCAACCCCCTTATTCACGGTGTCGGCCACTTCCTGGGCCACGATCCGTGTTTCCATGGTTGCATCTGCCGCCGGTACGTACTCGACGACAAAACGCTTCGTCTCGCCGCTGACCTTGTTCACCTGGACGTAGCTATACCAGCCGGACAGGCCAACGACTGCCGCCATGATGGCGGCCCCCGCCAACGACTTTCCGCGCAGCGTGCGCAAGAACGCCAATCGACCGACAGTGGCCTGCCCGTCTCTTGGTGTGTCGCAATGATGTGCAGCAGTCGGATGCATCAGCGTTCTCTCCTTCCTGAATGCGTGAATCAGCCGAGGAAACGGCGAAGGTGCGGGGCACCTTGGCCTCGGCAACTACACCGGTCGGCGGTGGCGTGGCAGACCGCTGCCGCGGAATCGTGCCTAGATACCATAGCTTACGGACTGGCGAAGAGCGCACGACTCGCATGCGAATCGGGTTCGTATCACGGGCAGCCACGAGCGGCAAAAGATCGGAGGAGCCTATCGGCAAGATCCCCAGCGGGTGGGTGGCGAGGTGGGCTTGGCCATTGGGGTGTCGCGGAGCTTCCGGCAAGCCGATGGAACGCCCGCAGCGACACGGGGAACGAGTCTGCTCATTTTGCCGAGCATTCGCTATAATAGCGGATTCTTGTGTTTTCTTGTACCGCGAGTGAGACGACAGAATGGCTGAGGGCGTTACGTATTCACGCAGAGCCGATGGGGAGGTGATTTCCAGTTCCCGCATCGGCGACATCTTCACGAACTGGAACTCGGACGGCGAGCGGTGGCTCTTCCTCTCCGCCCACGACGACGACATCGTCGCAGGGGCCGGCGTGACCTTCCAGGTGGCGATTGCCGAGGGGGTCGAGGTGCATGCCGTGATCACCACGGACGGACGGATGGGCTACTGCCGGCTGCCGCAGCGGCACATCATCTCGGACATCCGCCGTAAAGAGGCCGAGCAATCGTTCGCGATCCTGAATCTGCCCCCTGAGCGTCTCCACTTTCTCGGCTTCCCCGACTGCAACCTCAATCCCTACCGCGGCCGGCGGTTGGTCACCAAAGGCGATCCGACGGAGATCGAAGGGGCCAGCGGGCTGCAAAACGCCTTTCCCTACGTGCTGCGCAAGATCCAGCCGACACGGATTTTCGTGCCAACGATCACCGACCTGCACCCCGACCACCGGATCGTCAACGAGGAGATGATGATCAGCCTGTTCCACGCCCAGGGGGGCATCTGGCCGGAGTTGGGCAAGCCGATCGAACAGATCCCGGCGGTCTACGAATACGCCACCTACTGCGATTTCCCCGCACCGCCACAGATCCGCATCATCGGCCCACAGTCGATGCTGGAGACGAAGCTCGAGGCGATTCGGGCGTACGCCAGCCAGGAACAGATCGATCTGCTGATCGAAGTCCAGCGCGACGTCGGCCCGATCGAGTACATCCGCGAGGTGGCGTTCAACTTCTATTCCCCGAAACAGTATGCGAACTTGTTTGAATAGACGCCCCTCGTCCGCGGCCCCCTGCCGCCCATCGTTCCCATGCTTTGCGTGGGAACGCAAGGGTTGAGACGCTTTGCGTCGTCAGGAGCGGGCGACGCGAAGCGTCGGAGAAGCCGGTTCCCACGCGAAGCGTGGGAACCATGGAAACCATGGAAGGGTGGGGACCATGGAAATGGAAAGAAATAAGATGCTCAACCGGATCTGCTACCTCGGCGACGACGACTTCAGCGGCGCGGCGATCTATCTGGCCGGCATCATGGCCCACTATGGGCTGGCCTACGATCACGTCGCCAGCCCGCAACCGCCGCCGGAAAGCTTTGAATCACTCCAGTACGCGCTCTACGTCGTCAGCGATTACCCGGCGGCCCGTTTCCGGGCGTCGCAGTTGCTCCACATGGCCGAGTGCATTCGCCGCGGGTCGGGACTGCTGATGCTCGGCGGCTGGGAGAGCTATTATGGCCGCTTGGGCGAGTATCACCGTTCGGCGTTGGTCGAGGTCTTGCCGGTGGAACTGGCCGAGGAGGACGATCGCCGCAATTGCGCCCAGCCGTGCCTGATCCACAAGGTTGCGGAACATCCGATTTTGGACGGGCTGCCGTGGGAGACGCCTCCCGGGATCGGCGGGTTCAACTGGTTCCGGCCCAAGCTCGAGACGGCGACGTTGCTGGAATCGGTCCGCTTCAGCGTCCGGCGCGAGGGCGACGAGTACCGCTTCACGGCCGGCGAGCGGGCGCCGCTGTTGGTCCTGGGCGAACACGGCAAGGGCCGGACGGCCGCGTTGGCCACCGACGTGGCCCCGCACTGGGTCGGCGGTTTCGTCGACTGGGGAGATCGCCGCGTGGTGCAGGACATCGAAGGCGGCTTCATCGACGTCGGCAATTGGTACGCCCAGTTTTTCCGGAACCTTCTGGTGTGGACGGGGCGGCTTGAGGCGACATCGTAGCGGCGTTAAGACGGATTGAATTCACCAACAACTACGGCAATAGGAATCGCAACAGGAAAGCAACCATGCTGAAAGGAAATGCAGTTATTGGCCAAAGCGGCGGCCCGACGACCGTGATCAACGCCAGCCTCAGCGGCGTCATCGACAGGTGCCTCCAGGCAGAGCCGATTGCAAACGTCTACGGGATGCGCTACGGCATCGAAGGCTTCATGAGCGGCAACCTGATCAACCTCGGCCGCGAGGACAAGGCGGTCCTCCAGAGTCTCCGCTACGCCCCCAGTTCCGCCCTGGGAAGCTGCCGGCACAAACTCCAACAGGCCGACTTCGGGCCCGTTCTCGAAATGCTCAAGAAGCACCATATCCGCTACTTCTTCCTGATCGGCGGCAACGACACGATGGACACGATCCATCGCGTGGAGAACTACTGCCGCGAGAAGGGGTATGAGCTGACCGGCGTCGGCATTCCGAAGACGGTCGACAATGATCTCTTCGGGACCGACCATACGCCCGGCTTCGGCAGCGCGGGCCGCTACGTAGCCCTGTCCGTAAAGCAGGCCGGCATGCTGGCTCGCGACATGAAATACGTCGACCAGTACGTGATCTTCCAGACGGTGGGCCGGTCTGCCGGTTGGCTGCCCGCGTCGAGCGCCTTGGCCAAGACCGCCGAGGACGACGCCCCGCATATCATTCTCATGCCCGAGCGGCCCTTTGAACGGGACAAGTTCCTGGCCGATGTCCAATCGTGTTACGAGAGGTACGGCTGGTCGAGCATCGTCTGCGGCGAGGGCATCTGCTACGCCGACGGCACCCCCGTCAGCGCCTCGACGACGGCCGACAAGTTTTCCAACGTCGAATTCGGGGCCATGGGCGGAACCAGTGCCGCGCTGATGCTCCATCGCATGATCAAGGAGACGTTCGGCTGGCGGGGTGAGTTCCAGGTTTGCGAGTCGCTCCAGATGGCCGCCGCCGACCGGACGAGCCCGCTCGATCTCGAAGAAGCCTACGCCTGCGGCCGCCGAGCCGTGGAACTGGCCCTGGAAGGCCGGTCCGGCGTGATGGTGAGCATCGTCCGCGAGTCGAACGATCCGTACCGGTGGTCGCTGGGCACCGCGCCCTTGGCCGAGGTAGCGCTCGGCGAGAAACCGATGCCCGACGAGTACATCACCCCGGAGGGCAGTTTCGTCACCCCGGCCTGCATCGAATATCTCAAGCCGCTGGTTGGTCCGCTGCCCGAGTATGCGCGGTTGAAAGGGCAGGTGGTTTTGAATGACGAATGACCAATGACGAATGACGTAGGATGAAGGATACGTGTGATGTCCGAAGTGCACGAATTCCTGCCGCTTGACCGGGCGCGGGCGCCGTTTTTTGTCGGCGTCGACTTGGGAGGCACGAACATCAAGGCCGGCGTCGTCGACGATTTGGGCCGGATCCTCTCCTGGCACCAGACGTTGACCCACGTCGAGCGGGGCCCGGAGGCCGGCGCCCGGCGGATCGCCGCCGCCATCCACAAAGCGATTCGCGACGCCGGGCTCCAGCTTTCGCAGATCGACGGGGTCGGACTCGGTTCGCCCGGCACGATGGATATCCCGGGCGGACGGCTCATGGTGCCGGCAAACCTCAAGGGGTGGGACTATTTTCCCATTCGCGACCGCGTGGCCGAACATGCCGGCATGCCGATCACGTTCGCCAACGACGCCACCGCCGCCGCCTACGGCGAGTTCTGGATCGGCTCGGGCCGCGACTTCCACAGCATGATCCTCTTGACGCTCGGCACCGGGATCGGTTGCGGCATCGTCATCGGCGAGCTCCTGCTCGACGGCGAGCATAGCCACGGCGGCGAGTTCGGCCATACGATCATCGACTCCACGCCCGGGGCGCGGATCTGCGCGTGCGGCCAGCCTGGCCATTTCGAGGCCTACGCCAGCGCCACGGCCGTGACCAAACGGACCCGCGAAGCGCTGGACGCCGGCCGCGCCAGCACGCTGCTGGAGCGGATCGCTCACGGGGCCGAAGTGTCGCCCAAGCTGGTCGCGGAGGAAGCCGAAAAGGGAGATTCCCTCTCGCTGGACATCATTCTCGAAACGGCCCGCTACCTGGCCATCGGCATGGTCAATCTCATGCACACCATCGATCCCAACGGCATTCTGATGGGCGGGGCGATGACCTTCGGAGGCCACGACTCCGAGCTTGGCCGGCGGTTCCTCGAAGAGACCCGGGCGGAGGTCCGCCGCCGCGCCTATGCCGTTTGCTCCGAGAACACGGTCATCGACTTCGCCACGCTTGGCGGCGACGCCGGCTTCATCGGCGCCGCCGGGATCGGACGAGCGGATTACCTCAAGCGTCAGCTCTTGAAATCGTGAGGAGCCGGGCGGCCGTACGACGGCTGCGACAACCGCCATGTGGACGAATTCGCTCGCCGCGGGCTGGAAGCGATGCTCGAAATCCCACGGGTTGAGGAATGATCGGAGTGAACGGTTTGCGCAACCCCGGCCCCTCTCCCGAGGCGGGAGAGGGGAGGCGGAGGCCAGCTTCGGGCGGAGGGACGCTGGGCCGAGTCATGGCAATACCGAATTGTCAAAGACCACCCGATCTTATGGGATCGGTTCAGCGGTTTGGCCGCTGGTATTCTGAGGGAATCTCGTGGCTGGATCGCCGGCGCACGCAACGCATCAGGTCGGTGTTGCATGCAACGTTGTGCGGACGCATCTTGTTGAGGGACAACAACTTAAGCCTGCCAAATCGCGCTCGGTTTTCGTAGTTGTTCTTAGGGGTCTGTGTTGCATGGAGCCTGTGCTTCGGAGTTATATCGACCATGGCTCCGGTGGGCTGTCGCGGATTTTGGATTTCAGCTTTTGGATTTTCGATTAGCAGACCACCGACCGGCAGGGTGAGACGCATCGGGAATTGTTGAACACGCTTTGCTGAGTCCAATTTCTCTCCGACGAGGCGCATGCGCGCAAATTGTAAGATGGCTTGTGGTTGCGACAGAGGCTTGGAACGTAAGTTCGCACCGTCTGAAAGTAAGGTGTTTAATAATTGCGGATCCTTTCCACCCGACGGACGGGAGAAAGGATGAAGGATGGCTGGCGTTGCAGGGGAGTTGCGCGCCGGCGTCGGATCGCAAACGTGCTGGCAGAAATGGTTCGCGCCGGCTCGCGCTCCGCTTCTCGATGCACGGCTTCGGACTCTCAATCTTTCCGATTTGGCGGACAAGTCTGCAAATCTCCGGATTCTTGCGGAGCCTTTCCGCCCGTCGTGAGGGACTGAGGAGGCAGTCGGGAGGCGGTCTGTCGCGTCGTGGGCGGAGCGATTTGGCATGGCGACCACCCGTGGTCAGGAAATATGTACGCAAGTACAGTATCTTGTGCCATGATAGTCTGTGCGTCGGAAATATTCAAGAGCCGTTTTTGTACCACCAGAATTGCGTGCTTTTCTACCGCCTATCGGATCTTTCGATTCGGCGGACAAGTTTGCAGATCTCAGGTTCTTTGGATGGAACTGCCGGGGCGGCAAGGAGCCTGGAGCACGGAGTACGGATTTTTGGGGCGTGGAGTACGGAGTACGCAGTACAGAGTACGGAGTTGGGTCACCATCCGGCAGATCCTTGGCTGGGCCGATGTACACCACGAGCGGACGGATGATTGGCCGAGCCGGCGCTCGGGGCGGGTGCACGAGGCGCCCGAGGTGACCTGGTGGGATATCGATGGTGCTTTGGAGCAGGGCTACCGTAGCCTTCCGGGCGGATCATCGCTTTACCGGCTCTTGATGGAGGAGCGCGGAGTTGGCCGGAGTTGGCCGGGGGTGATTGCAGGCATTTGCCGCGGGCGTTAGACTATGGTCACGCCAACCCAGCTCAACCGCGGTTCTCGCGCGCCTCACCGCGGTGAGCAGCCCCCGGCATTCTCCCGCGACGGCTGTCGCGCCGGGGGTTTTTGTTGCGCGGCGAATAAGCATCGACGAAGAGGATTTTCTGAGGTTCGTCGGCGGGAGCCACGGTTGTACTCCGTGCGCAGGCGATGGCCCTCGCGCGAATCGACTGGCCGCACCAAGGACGTTTTCGTGTGGGGCAGCGAGCAGGTGGCCGGTCGTTGGTAGTTTTGCGACAACGCGCGTGTGTTGCGAAAACCAGTCGGACGCGGCGCGTCGTCGCATAGGTCGCGCCAGATTGGACTTACGTTAAGGGCCGTCGGCGCAAGTTCCACATCAGCCGACAGGGGTATGTTGCAGAAACTGGCTCGCTTTCCACCTGCCAGAAGGGCAGGCGGAGCCTGTAAGGTAGTCCGTTCCCGGGCGGAGCCAGGGAGAGGCACCGCAGAGTCGCGAAAGACGCCGTGGCGGAAGAGGAGCAAGCATGGCGGGCGGCCGAGAAGAACGCAAAGCCGTAGCACGGCGAGGCGGTCCTGCCATGGCCGCATCGTGATTCGCAGGTCGTCAGTCCCTTGCGCGGCTGGGTCCCTCTTGGTTTCGGTGGTGGCGCTCCAGGAGGCGGATCGCCTCGTCTGCCTCGTGGGCCGGGACCAGAACACGGTTCTGCTGAAGTCCCATGCCGGGAAACGCGAATGAATCGCGTTGTACGGCGGCGCTCATTCCGTGGCGATTGAGGAAGTTGCACAGCACGTGGGCGGCGCTTTCGTCGCCGGAGACAAAGACGACCACATACTCCCGGCGACGGATTCCCATGAGTCCCAGAATGAGCATGAAAAAGGCATAAAAGCCGATGGAGAAGAACGCCAACCAACCCCGCGCCCAGGTCAAGCGTCTTAACAACCGCCGGCAGCACTGCGCTGACGGCCATGAAGACCAGAATCGAACTCAGGCCGAATTGGATTCGGTTCACTGCCACACGGCGACACCCCACTGCCTCGTCGTCTGGCTGCCCCGCCGGGCCACGGCTACCGCGGCGCCTAATCCGACGGCAGTCGCCCGGACGGCGAACGACTCGCTGCATACGTCGATTCGCGCGCCAATCGAGCAGTGGCTCGACTGGGTCCGCTCTGAGTTTCGTACCTGCGGCTATCCGCAATCGCGCCGCCTTCCCGCGCGCTGCCGAGGATCAGGCCCCGTCACCGTATCCAGTGGCTCGAGGTCGTCGCACTCGTACGTAGTCACTTGGGTCGGCAGATCGGTGAACGTGGGCAGTGGAACGGCGTCGTCGTAAACGTGCTGGAAGACGCGAGGTTCGTGCCCGTCCTCATCCACTGGTTCTACTGCAATCGCGTCGTCGTAAACGTGCTCGAAGACGCGAGGTTTGTGCCGGCCCTCATCCACGCCTGGGAACGCGATCTTGGTCAGGGGGATTCGGCTGTCGTAGTAGTAGGTCGTGATCTTGCGCAAGCGG
>JABWBD010000303.1 GCA_013360685.1 Pirellulales bacterium | reverse complement strand
AGGTCGTTCGGCGCCAGATGGACCCAAGGGATTTCGTGGCCTTTGAATTGACCGTGCTCCAGGACCGGGATCCCGCCGAAGTGGCCCGTCTTCTCGGCATCTCGAGAAACATGGTGTACAAGGCGCGGCGTGAGGTGCTCCGGCAGCTTCGTCATCTGGCCGGCAGCTATGCCGACGACGGCCGGCTGTGCCGCCAGGTCCGCGAGGCCCTCGAGTCGCTGCCGGCCGCGGCGATCGGCCGATCGTTGAGCGGACAGCTTGCGAAGACCATGCAAGTCGCCCCGGAGATCGGATAGGAGGCACGAGCAAGTGACGGACGGACCGAAGTGCCCCGTGCCCGAAATCCCCGACTTCGAGTTGATCCGCGAGATCGGCCGGGGCGGCTTCGGGCAGGTGTGGCTGGCAAGAAATCGGGCCACGGGCCTGCTCCGCGCCGTCAAGGTCATTCCCCGCGCCACGTCCGCGTCCCCCGACCCGGCCGGCCGCGAATTGGTCTCGATCACGCGGCTGGAAACGGTCCGGCACCGGCGCCATCCCAACCTACTGGACATCCACCACGTGGGACAGACCGACGCGCTGCTGTTCTACGTGACCGATCTGGCTGACACGGCCGGCGGCCAGCCTTCGACCGACCCATCGGACTATGTGCCGGCGACTCTCGAACAGCGCCTGAGCAGAGGGCCGGCTTCACCGGCGGAATGCCTCGGCTGGACGCGGCAACTGCTTGGTGGGCTGGCCTCGCTGCACGCGGCCGGCATGGTCCATCGCGACGTGAAACCGGCCAACTGTCTTTTCGTCGACGGGCAACTGAACCTGGCCGATTTCGGGCTTCTTACCGAGGCGGATTCGCACACCTCGTGGATCGGCACCCAGGCGTACATGCCGCCCGATGGCCGGATGGACACGCGCGCGGACGTCTATGCGGCGGGCCTGGCAATCTACGAGATGCTGACCGGCCACCGCGTCGAGCAGTTTCCGCAACTGGCGCAGCGCGCCGGCAGCATTGTCTCCGATCCCGTGCTGTCCACACTTCTCAAGCTCGTTCTGGATGCCTGCCGGTCGGACCGCGAGGAACGTTTTCCGGACGCAAACTCGATGCTTGCGGCCTTGGAGAAGCGGCTGGCGAAAGCCGCCCGGCCGGTACGGTGGCCGGGGCGGGTCGCGATCGCAGTGGCTGCCGTTGCGATCCTCGCGATGGTGACTTGGGGGGCGTCTCAGTGGGCTTTCTTGCCGCCCGGCCTACAAGTGAATCGATCTATACCATCGCATATTCCTGGCCGACCTGCGGGAGAAGACCGACGGCGCGTGCACGTGAACTTCGTCACGTATCCTTTCGGCGCCTCGGTTCTGCTCGACGGAAAACTGCTCCTGGGCAACGACGGGCGCCCGGCAACGACCCCTTGCACGATCGACAACATCCCCGCGGGCCCCCACGACGTGGTCTTCCGGCATCCGGAGCTTGCGGATCTGAGGCACGGTACCGTCGACTTCCGGACCGAGCGGCAAGTGGTCGGATCGTGGGATGTCCCGGAGGGCGAGTCCGATCCGCAAAGTTCGCCGTGACCGACTACGACGGGGAGGTCTGGTACCTGATCGAAATCCTGCCGATTGCGAGTCACAACCGTGGCCTGTGACTCCAGCCCAGCGAGTCCGCGCTCATCCCCTCCCGGCCCGCTTTCTTGTTCAGCCGTTTCTTGACACCCGTCGTCCATTTGCTCGACAATAGGTCTATGATCCTTGAAGGAATCGTCACCACGACCGACCCTGACGGACAAGCCCATGTTGCCCCGATGGGAGCCACCATCGACGATCCCCGCGATCGCCCGATCCGGCATGCCATCCTGCGCCCGTATCGGACTTCGAGGACGTATGCCAATCTGGTCCGGACAGGCGAGGCCGTATTCCATGTGAGCGACGACGTGGGGCTTTTCGCTCGTGCCGCGGTCGGGAGGCTCGACCGGTTGCCCAAGCTGCGTCCCGCCGCGGCCGTGAAAGGCTGGATCCTGGCCGACGCCTGCCGTTGGTACGCCTTGAGGGTCCGGCGGATCAGCGGGCCTGAAGAGCGGGCCCAGGTCGAGGCCGACGTGGTCGAGGCAGGTTCCATCCGCGATTTCCTTGGTTTCAACCGCGCGATGTACGCCGTTGTGGAAGGCGCCATCCTCGCCTCTCGGATCGGCTTCGTGCCCGGGGAGCAAATCCGCGCCGAACTCACGCGGCTGGCCGTGATCGTCGAGAAGACGGGCGGCACGCGGCAACGCGAGGCGTGGGATTTTCTCCAGCGGTATGTCCGCGAAAAGATTGGGGAGGGGAAATGAGCAGCCGGGTCATTCAGGTAACGGCCCCCAGCCGGCTGCACTTTGGCATCCTGTCCGTGAATCGCTCCGGCGGTCGGCAGTTCGGCGGCGTCGGGGCAATGGTCGAGCTTCCGGGCTTGCAGGTTTCGATCCGACCGGCCGAGCGATTGGAAATCTCTGGGCTGCTGGTCGAGCGAACCAGACGGATTGCCGAGTCCTTGTCTAGAGACGGAGGCGGAGCGCATTGTCGGATTGAAGTGACACAAGCTCCGCCGGAGCACGTGGGGCTGGGCACCGGCACCCAACTGAGCATGGCGATCGCCGCCGCCTTGAACGCGTTGGCTGGTCGGCCGCCGTTGGACGCCGTCCGGTTCGCGCGGTGCGCGGCTCGGGGCGAGCGGTCCGCCATCGGACTTTACGGGTTCCTTCATGGGGGGGTGCTATTCGAAGCCGGAAAAACCGAAACGGAGGAAATTTCGCCGCTGGTGGCGCGCGCGGAGTTGCCGGCCGACTGGCGATTCGTACTAATCTGCCCGCGAGGCGAATTCGGGCTCTCCGGCGACGCCGAGCGGCGGGCGTTCGCCGCGCTGCCGCCGGTGCCCGAACATCGCTCGACGACCCTGGAACGCTTGGCCGGCGATATCCTGCTGCCCGCCGCGGCGAGGGCCGACTTCGAAACCTTCAGCGAAGCCCTCTATGAGTTCGGCTACCTGGCGGGACTCAACTTCGCCCAGGAGCAAGGTGGTCCTTTCGCGGGCCGGCGGCTCGAGTCGCTGGTGGCGACGGCCCGCACGCTGGGAGTTCGCGGTGTGGGGCAGAGTTCCTGGGGGCCGACGCTCTTTGCGCTGTGCCCCAATTCATCGACCGCGGCCGAGTTTCTGAAGCGGTTCATCGAGGTCTCCGCAGGGCGGGATCTGCAAACCTGGATCAGCCGGCCGAACAACTCCGGAGCCAAGATCGAAGCGGCGGAGTAAGGACGGACGAAATCAACGAGGATCGTACTCGGTGTCGATCGAGCCCTTGTCTTAGCCGCGAAGCGGCGTATGGCAATTGCCAGGGGTGTGAACCCCTGGTACTCGGTTGCCGAACGACATTTCCTGGCACTTTATCATAGCGAGTCCCGAGGGGCGGCAGAGGATCGGTGGAGTGGCCGGTTTCCTCTGTCGCCCCTCCGGGGCTGGAAATACACTGAAACCGATTGCATGCCTCTATTCCAGGGGTTTACACCCCTGGCACTTGACATACGCCGCTCCGCGGCTGGCTGGCGAGCAACGCGCCGCTTGGTCGACGCGGCCTCTACGATCGCGTTAACCGCAGGCGCAGTGCCCGAAATTTCCCAAGGAATCATCTACCGAAGCCCGGTGAAATCGGCTCTTCAGAGGCATCCAAGTTGATTCAGTCCCAGATGTACCGCTCGTCGTACTGCATGTTGTGGCGCTTCAGGAAGGCGAGGAACTCTTCCTTGAAGGTCTTCACATGATGGTGCTCCTGCTGGCCGGCGATGTATTGCCTGACGCGGCTGAGGTTCGAATAACTGACGGCAAAGGCACCGTACCCCTTTTGCCAGGAGAACTTGTCGAGCTTCGGGAATTCATCGTGGATCCAGCCGGAGGAGTTGCTCTTGATATGCCGTACCGCGTCCGCCACAGCCATGGTCTTGTTGAACGAGACAAGCAGATGGATGTGGTCGGCTACGCCGCCGGCAGCAATCAGGCAGCCGATTTGGTTGCGGACGATGCCGCCTATGTACTCATAGAGTCTCGGGGTGACAGGAGCGGTAAGGAAGGGCTTGCGGTACTTGGTGCTGAAGATGATGTGACAGTGGAGCGACACGAAAGATTGAGGCATGGCGGCAACTCCTAACGTTGTAGGCCCCTTCTTAGCCGCGAAGCGGCGTAAGTCAATTGCCAGGGGTGTGAACCCCTGGTACTCGGTTGCCGAACGTCAGTTCCTGACACTTTATCATAGCGAGCCCCGAAGGGGCGGCAGAGGATCGGTGGAGTGGCCGGTTTCCTCTGTCGCCCCTCCGGGGCCGGGATACATTGAAACCGATTGCATGCCTCCATTCCAGGGGTTTACACCCCTGGCAATTGTCGATCGCCGCTCCGCGGCTGGCTGGCGGCGGATCGCTTGGTCACTGCGGCCTCTGCAATTGCGTTGAACGCTCCTCAATCCACCAGTTCAATCGACTCCAAGAGCAGTTCCTGCCCGCCTTCGAGAAATACGTCGCGATTGCCGCAGCGCGGGCAGGCGGCGACCAGTTCCTCGATCTCGCTGCGCGCGCCGCAGGTCCGGCAAACGCACGTCGGTTTCGGCTCCGTAATCGCCAGTTCCGCTCCCTCGGCACGCGTGCCCGCGGCGAGCATCTGAAACGCGAAACGGATCGAGTCCGTGTTTACACCGGACAGCCGTCCGATCACGAGGTCAAGCCGGGCCACGCGGCCCGTCTCCCCGGCGCGGTCCACCTCCAGTTCGACCTGCTCGATCAATGCTTCGACGATGGACAGCTCATGCACGGCGCACCGGAGATTGCTTCTGGATAGGGCTCCACTCGCTCAGCCTTTTCGGATCCCTTCGATCATTTTCGCGAAAGCCTTCTCGTTGGCAGCAATGGTCTTCTTCGGGCCGTAGAGCTTGATGAAGTAGTTGCCCTGCGAAGTCGGGACGATCGCGGCGAGCATGCGGTATCCGGGCCGCTCGACGGCGGGGGCAAACGGACCTCTTGAATCGCGGTACGTCCCAGAGACATCGACCACGGTCACTTCCGTGCCGGCAACCTGCTTTTTCTCGGTCTTGGCCTTTTCGGCGGTCGAAGAGCCATCCGGCTGCGTGAACTGCCCCAACCACCGCTCCACATTGGCCTCCACACTCCCGCCGGCCACCATCACGGTCATGCGGCCGGCGCTCTCCTCCCCTTCGCCGCCCGGGATCGCGAACTCGTGCTCGACGATCTTGACGCGCGGCGTCTTCCGGCTCCACTCGGCGGGCACGGTCATCTTCAGGTCCGGACCGACTTGGATCGTCTGACCGGCTTTTTCCTCCGCGGCGGATGCCGGCGGCAGCAAGAAGAGCCCCAGACCGCACGCGAGCGACAGCCCCATCACAAACACCTTTCGTCTCTGCATCACACGCCACCTCAACTGCTTGGGAAACAGGTTAACGCCAGGAATGTTTCCCCGCTTGGGGTACGAATTCCAGAAAACCGGACGACGGTCGACCGGTTCCCGACCTGCTCGTCTTGTGACGTTTGAACTAAGTCCTTGACTCGTTAGGGCTTCCGAAAATCCTACGCGCCAAGAACTCAGTCGCTCCGTACTCGTCAAATGAACTCCGGCGCGCTGGACATTCCCGTCCGTCGTGGCGGGGCAGGCAGGCGGGAGCTGGGTTGAGTTCGCTCGATCCCATCCGGAACAAGGGTGAACTCCGCGGAGTTCAACACCGCAACACCCAATCTCCACCACTGCCTCAGTCTTTCTCCACCACCCAAACATTCCGGAAGTGGACCGGATTGCCGTGATCTTGCAGAAACAATGGCCCGGGTTCGGGAGATTCCGTCTTCAACGTGCCTCCCGGGGTCACGTCGGGCAATTCCAGGTTGTCGTGGATGGCCACGCCGTTGTGGAGCACCGTTACCCGGGCGTTCTCCGTTTTCTTGCCGGCGGCATCGAATCTTGCGGCGGTGAAGTCGACGTCGTAGGTCTGCCACGCCAGCGGCGGCAGGCACAGGTTCACGCGCGGAGCAGCCGCCTTGTAGATCCCGCCGCACTCGTTATCTCGCCCTTCCAGACCGAAGGAATCGAGAATCTGCACCTCGTAACGGCCCTGAAGGTACATGCCGCTGTTGCCGCGGGCCTGCCCGCGCGCGGAGGGCATGAAAGGCGTGCGAAACTCCAGGTGGAGCTTGAAGTTCTTGAACGTCGCCTTGCTGTGGGTGCCCGCTTTCAACAGCCCGTCCTTGGTCATCTCCCCGTTGGCAAAGTGATCCGTGCCCATGCCGTCAAAGAGGACCGTTGCGCCCGCGGGCGGCTTGGCGCCGAGCGTGGGGCTGACGCGGTCGGCCTTGGCGAGCGAGCCCAACTCCTCACCGGCGGAGTTGGCGACCCTGAGCACTTTGTTCCGGACGACGCCGGTGATCCGGCCGTCTTCCGAGACAAACGTCGTCGCCCCGTCCACGGTCTTGCCGTTGGCTCGGTCTGCCTGAGAAACATCGGCTTTCGCCCCGGGCAGCCCACCGGGATAGGCAACGGCCTCAAACGTGCCGCTGCCCAACGCGATCACCTGGACCCCATAGGTCTCTTTCCCTCGATCGGTGGCGATTTCGCCCAGATACTCGCCCTGGACTTCAAAGTCCGGCCCTGCCTGGGCCCGATCGGTGAATGCCGGGTGGTCCTCTGCCGCCGTTGCCATCAGCGGCACGAAGAGTAGCATGGCGAGACAAATTCCGAGTTGTTGCATCATTGGTGTGCCTCTTGTGTTGGAAAACGGGAAGCCGCCACCCGGGTCAAGACGGTCTGCCTTTGAAAAACCGACGGAGATTGATCATTTTGATCCGCTGCCGGACGAGAGGCAAGCCACCATCACCGGTCAATTCGTCTTTCGCGGTCGACCGTTGACTTCCTCCACCTCCACCTCCCACCTCCACCTCCTGTCTCCTATCTCCTATCTCCTATCTCCGTGCTCCGTGCTCCGTGCTCCGTGCTCCGTGCTCCGTGCTCCGTGCTCCGTGCTCTCACACCTCAATCGGCCAGAACAGCCCGCAGGTGGTCCCGCCGTCGATGGCGAGCACCTGGCCGGTGATGAACGAGGCCGCCTCCGAGGCGAGGAAGATGGCCGCGCCGACCATGTCCTCCGGCATGCCGACGCGCCTCAGAGGTGTGTTTTCTTCGCGCCATTTGTCCAGATTCGTGTCGCTCCAGAGCGGTTTGCTCAGGTCCGTCAGGGTGAACCCCGGGGCGATCGCGTTGACGCGGATGCCATGAGGCCCCCATTCCATCGCCAGACTGCGGGTCATCTGGCTCATGGCCGCTTTGCTCATGGCATAGGGGGCGACCCGTTTCAGAGGCCGAACGCTGTTGATCGAGTCGATGTTGATCTGGCAGCCGCGGCCGGCCCGGATCATGTGGCGTCCGGCGGCCAGGGAAAGAAAAAATGCCCCGCGGATGTTGATGTTGGTGATGAAGTCGTAGGTCTCTTCGTCGTAATCTTCCACCTTTCTCCGCCGGTTCACGCCCGCACAGTTCACGAGCGTGTCGATCCGCCGGAACCGGTCGACGATGCCGTCCATCAAATTCTCTCGCGCTTTCGGATCGGCGACGTCGCAGACGATCGGCAGCACGGTGCCGTCAGGCGGGCAGATCTCCCGCGCCGTGGACTCGAGCGTCGACGCCTCGCGGCCGGTAATGATCACATTCGCCCCGCGCGTGGCGAACCCCTGGGCGATGGCCCGCCCGATGCCGCGGCTGGCTCCGGAAATCAGGACTACCTGGCCCTCGACGGAGAAGAGCGGATCGGTCATGGCAACGGGACTCCTGCATGCGGTGAGTGGGGTGTCTGGTTTCCTGTAGGACGGCCTTCCCAGGCCGTCGCCACTTGCTTTCCAACTTACCCCCGGCAAAGCCGGGGGCACTGCATGGAGAGCGGCCTTCCCAGGCCATCGCGACGGCCTGGGAAGACCGTCCTACAGGAAGCGATCGCACTGCGGCTCTCTCCATTCGGGGGGCTGGGCGATCCGCGTCATGATCGCCAACTCAGGTTGGATGCCGCAGATTAGGCGGCCCGAACGCGCCTGTCAAGCAAAGAGGGAGCCAAACGACCGGCCGCACATTGCCCGCATCCAGACCGTTGACCGTCAGGCAGGTCGGATTTACAGTAAAGACTTGGGATCCCAAACGGGCCCGCTTGGTTCGGGCTCGCCGCCCAGTGTTTTCTTGCCCGCGGGATGTCGATGCTCGCAAAACGGGTGATTCCCTGCCTTGATGTGGATCGAGGCCGGGTAGTAAAAGGAACGAACTTCGTCAATCTTCGGGATGCGGGCGATCCCGTCGAGGTTGCTGCGCGCTACGAGCAGGATGGTGCCGACGAACTGGTATTCCTCGACATCACAGCCAGCCATGAGGGCCGGGAAATCATCCTGGACGTGGTTCGCCGGACCGCCGAAGTGGTGTTCATGCCGCTCACCGTCGGCGGGGGAATCCGTACGATCGACGATATTCGGGCCTTGTTGAATGCGGGCTGCGATAAGGTGTCGATCAACTCGGCGGCATGCCGCAACCCGGAGTTCGTGCGCCAGGCCGCGCGGCGCTTCGGCAGCCAGTGCATCGTGGTCAACATCGATCCGAAGCGCGTTCGACACAACGGGCATGTGCTCTGGGAGGTCCACGTCCATGGTGGGAGGGTCGGCACCGGTCTGGAGGCGGTCCCTTGGGCCCGCGAAGTCGAACGGCTGGGCGCCGGCGAAATCGTTCTCACCTCGATGGATGCGGACGGAACCAAAGATGGTTATGATTTGGAGGTAACGGCCGCGGTAACGGCCGTGGTCACGATTCCAGTGGTGGCCAGCGGCGGCGCGGGATGTCCCGACCACCTGGCCGACGCAGTGCTGGTCGGTGGCGCCGATGCGGCGCTGGCCGCGAGCATTTTTCATTACGGGCAGTATAGTATCCGGGAAACCAAGGAGGTGATGCGCCGCCGCGGGATCCCGGTGCGGTTGTGATCGACGGAGCATGAACATGGCGAGCACGGCAAGCAACGAACAGCATGTTGCGGTGGAAATCAGGCACCAGGAACTGGAAGTCGACAAGCTTTTTCGCGCCTTGGTGAAGCTGGAAGGCAGCGACTTGCACCTGAAGGTGAACATGCCGCCGCACGTCCGCGTGGCCGGCAGCCTGCGTCCCCTGAACCGCCCGCCGATCACCGACGAAGAGATGGAGCGGATGCTCTTCGAACTGATCGATTGCGACCACCGGCTCAAGGACCGCCGCCGCAAGATCTTCGACGAGGATGGCGGGGTCGACTTCGCCCACAGCACGCTCGTCGACGACATATCCTGGCGGTTCCGCGTCAATATCCTCCAGCAGATGGGCCACATGGGGCTCGTCGCTCGCCGCGTGAACAACAAAATCCCCGATTTCAAGGGTCTCCACCTTCCGCCGATCCTGGAGTCGCTCTGCAAGTTTGATCAGGGAATGGTCTTGCTGGCGGGTGTCACCGGGTCGGGCAAGAGCACGACGATCGCGTCGATGCTCAACTGGATCAACCAGAACGAACGCGACCACATCCTCACCCTGGAAGACCCGATCGAATACGTCTTCCACGACGACAAGTCGCTGATCAACCAGCGCGAGATCGGGCAGGACGTGCGGGACTTCATGATCGGCATGAAGCATGCCGTCCGCGAGGATCCGGACGTGATGCTGGTGGGTGAAATGCGCGACCGCGAGACGTTCGAAACGGCCATCCAGGCCGCCGAGACCGGGCACCTCGTGTTTGGAACGATCCACGCTTCCACCGCGCCGAGCACCATCGGCCGTATTCTCGACCTTTTCCCCGAGGGCATGCACAACGCCATCCGCAGCGCCATGGTCTTCAACATGAAGGGGATCATTGCTCAAAAGCTGCTCCCCTCCATCAAGCCCGGCGTGTCGCGCGTGCCGACGGTCGAGATCATGACCTTCAATCCGACCGTCCGTAAACTGATCATGGAGAAGTCGGACGAGAAGCTGCCCGACGCGATCCGCATCGGCGAGCGGGAAGGAATGCAAAGCTTTACCAAGAGCCTCAAGGAACTGGTGCAGGCACGGATGATCGACCGGGCGACGGCGTTCGAAGTGGCGCCGAACCCCGAATCGCTCAAGATGGCATTGAAAGGCATCGAAGTCAGCGAACCTGGGATACTCTAATGCCTCGTTGGACCACCGTTCTATCTGCCGCGGCCGTTGTCTGGGTGGCCGGTGCCGCCCTCCTTTTCGCTCAGGTGCCCGGCGGACCGGCCATGCCGGCCGAGGCCGCCATGCCGGCCG
>JABWBD010000302.1 GCA_013360685.1 Pirellulales bacterium | reverse complement strand
TGCGCGCGATCTCGGTCAACGCACGGCCGAATGCAGTCCGACGCTGAGAGGGGAGCCCGGCGAGCGACGCCAGAAGACGCGCACGCTGGGCCGTCAGCGACACGTCTCGCTCGCGGTCGATCCCGAACTTGGCAATTCTCAGCTCCATAAGTCCCCGGCCGCAAAGATACCGCGCAGCAAAGGGTTACGGGATCGACACAGCATTGCTTCAAACTGGGAAGTCTAGCCGATAGCGAATCCCTGAGGTGAAAGTGAGGCAGAAACCGTAATTAGAACGGGGGGATATGCATTTTACGTGCCAGTATCATGAATCCAGTGTCCACACGTGCGGCAATTCGGCGCAAGATCCTGCGGATAAATCCTTTATTGCACTCTAGCCGCTCGCAGTGCCAGCAAGAACCCGATGAGCGAAGTTCGGCCAAGATGACTAACAACTGGCCAGAGGGGGTAAACACCGCCTGATGGCCCCGATCGCGTCCCCGCGGAACGCCATCACGCCACGCGTAGCCCGAATCCCAAGCAAGGCAGAGCGTTGCCGAAATCCGAAATCCGAACTCGGCGCCCCCTGTAGCTCACCCCGCAAAGAGCAATTACAATCGAGGAAGGCTCTACCCACTCAAACCAGACCAGCAGGCGGTTTCCCACCTGGTACGCGGTCCTTTGCCTGGTCGCCGAGTTCCCACCCTGGACCGCGGCCGCACCGCAGACACGCCGCGCGTGATCGTGGTCGTAGACGAGAGGAGGTTTCCCCTGAACGGCAACAAGTTTCAGATCGGTTTGGCTGCCGTGGTGATGCTGGTGTTCCTGCGCGTAGCCATCGGGTGGCACTTCCTGTACGAGGGCGTCTGGAAGATCGTCCATTCCGAGAAATTCTCCGCCGAGCCGTTCCTCAGCCAGGCGAAGGGCCCGGCCGCACCGCTGTTCTACGCGATGCTCCCCGACCTGGACGGCCGCCAGCGCCTCGCCCTGACGACCAACGAGGCCGGCCAGAAGACCATCAATGCCGACGCGTATCTCCAGGCGTGGAAACGGCTCAAGACGCAGGTTATCGATGGCTACAAGCCCGGCCCCGAACAAGCGGAGAAGATCGACGCGGCCTACCAGCGCTACGAAGACTCCCTGGAGGATTACCTGGCGGCCAACCAGGAAGACATCGTCGCCTATCACGAAAGCCTCGCCCGGTTCGAGGCGGAACAGGCCGCCGGCAACAACGGCGCCCCGTTCCAGAAGCAGCGGGCATGGGACCGCCAGATGGAGCTCCGCCGTGAAGTCAACGCTTGGCTGACCGAACTGGACGGCATGGGCGAGGAGTATCGTCTGGCACTCTGGGACGTGCTCGACCAGGACCAGAAGTCCAAGGGCATGCTGCCCAAACTGGTTGCCTCGCCCGAAGAACTGCCCGTCCGCGTCCCCTTCGTCCAGACCCGCAGCGACGCCCTGGATCTCTCGGTCACCTACGGCCTGACCGCGATCGGGTTCTGCCTCGTGCTGGGGCTCTGCACGCGCCTGGCCGCGCTCGGCGGCGGTGTGTTCCTGCTGTTCGTCCTGCTCACCCAGCCGCCCTGGCCGACGATCTATCCGCCGGCGCCCGAGGTGGTCGGCCATGCCCTGATCGTCGACAAGAACTTCGTCGAAATGATTGCCATCCTGGCGTTGGCCGCTCTGCCCGTCGGGCGTTGGGGCGGTTTGGACTACTTCCTCTACCACTGGATCGGCCGGCCGCTGAAAGGCTATTTCGACAAGAAAATCTGATGTGGTTCAAAAAGACTGGCTCCGAGCCAAACATCGGTGACTACCCGGAAAAATGCGTGTGGGCGAGGTGCCTGTCCCCTTTTTTGAACCACGCTGAGAATCTCACCGCCAGAAACCAACGAGAGGCCCTTTGGATATGAACCCGACTCCCGAGGAAAGAGCAGCCGGCAAAGAGGATTTCCGCGCCGCCGTGGGCGACATGACCCGCCGGGATTTTCTCATGGGCAGTGTCGCCGCCGGCGTCGTCTCGGCCGGCAGCATGGGCGCCTTCTACTTCGGCTACAAGAAGGCCGAGGGCCACCCCCTTCGTGTCGGAGTGCTGGGCACCGGCGACGAAGGCAGCGTCCTCCTGGGCGCCGTCACACCCGACTACATCCACGTCAAGGCCATCGCCGATATTCGCCCCTACAGCATCCACCGCGCCTTCCACGGCGACGTTTACAGCGACGTAGCCCTGGCAGCGCGGTGCGGGCTCCTGGCCAAGTACGGCTGGAAAACCGAAGACGAGGCCCGCAAGCACGTCGAGGTCTACGGCGATTACCGCGAACTGATCGCCAATGCAAAGCAGGATGGGATCGAGGCCGTCGTCATCGCCCTGCCGCTCCACCTCCACGCTCCCGCGGCGATCGCCGCCATGAGGGCCGGACTGCACGTGCTCACCGAAAAGCTCATGGGCCACAGTGTGCACGAGTGCAAGGAAATGGCGCGCGTGGCAAAGCAGACGGGCCTCTACCTGGCGGTGGGCCACCAACGCCACTACAACATCCTCTACCACAACGCGATGGAGGCCATCCGCCGCGGCATCCTGGGCGACCTGCACTACATCCGCGCCCAGTGGCACCGCGGCAATCTCCCGGGCGCCGACAGTTGGCAGCAGCCCTTGCCTAAGAGTTCCAAGCCCGACGACCGCCTCGCCGAGGAACTCGTCAAGAAGCTTGCGTCCTGGGAACGGGCGCTGGAGGAATCCGGCGGCCGGGATATCGAAGTCTGGCAACGCAAGGTCGACCAGGTCAAGGCCCAGATCCGCGACGAGAACCTCGACGCCGCCCAGTTCGGCTACCAGGACGCCGAGTTCAAGGACAAGTCGGGCAAAGTGATCTACCGCCGGCCCGCCATCGAAGAGTTGATCCGCTGGCGGTTGTGGGACCGCACCGGCGGCGGCCTGATGGCCGAACTGGGCAGCCACCAACTCGACGCGGCCAGCATCTTCGTCTCCGCCATGCACGGCGGCCAGAAGCAACACCCGCTCAGCGTCGTTGCAGCGGCCAACCGGCCTCTCTTCCCGCCCGACCGCGATGTCGAAGACCATGTCTACTGCCTGATCGAGTTCCCCGCCCCCGGCTACGACGCCAACGACCCGATCAACAAGATGAAGAAGATCGGCGTCCAGTACGCTTCGATCAACGGCAACGGTTTTGGCGGCTACGGAGAGATCGTCTACGGCACCAAGGGCACGCTGATCCTCGACCGCGAGAAAGAGGTGATGCTCTTCCGCGACTCCGGCGGCAGCAAGGTGTCGGTCGGCAAGAGTTCCGGCCCGACTATGGATACCCAAGCCAGCGGACCGCCGCAAGCCGCGGCCGCCGGCGCGAGCGGCCAGGCCGAGGTCAGCCGCGGATACACCGAGGAGTTGGAGCACTGGGCGTGGTGCATCCGCAACCCCGCCCCCGAGAACCAGCCCCGCTGCGGCCCCAAGGTCGCCATGGCCGACGCCATCATCGCCCTGACCACGAACATCGCCGCACGCCAGGCGAAGCGGATCGAATTCAAGGAAGAATGGTTCGATCCGGACAGCGACGAAACGCCCGAGGGCGTCAAGCCGGACCTTTCCCGGTACGCATGAACCAACAGTACAAGCGAGAAGGCACGTCACGATGAATCTGACTCCGGAAGAACGGGCAATCGGGATCGAGAACTTCCGCGCCGCGGTCGGAAGCAAACTCTTGCGGCGAGATTTTCTCCAGAAGTCGGTCCAGCAGGAACTCGCCTCCGGCCGAGGGCTCGGCCCGTACTACTTCGGGTACGGCGACTCGGTCAAGGAGCCCGTCCGCGTCGGCGTGATCGGCACCGGCGATGAAGGAAGCGTGCTCTTGGGGGCGATCAACCCCAAGTTCATCCAGGTCAAATCGATCGCCGACATCCGCCCCTACAGCATCCACCGCGCCTTCCACGGCGATTGCTACAGCGACACGGCCCTGGCCGCCCGCTGCGGGCTTCTGGCCAAGTACGGCTGGAAAACCGAAGACGAAGGCCGCAAGAACGTCAAGGTCTACGGCGACTACCGGGATCTGATCAACAGCGCAAAGGACGACGGCCTCGAGGGGGTGATCATTGCCCTCCCCTTGCACCTCCACGCTCCCGCGGCCATCGCCGCCATGAAAGCCGGCCTCCACGTGCTCACGGAAAAACTCATGGGCCACAGCGTCCGCGAGTGCAAGGAGATGGCCCGCGTCTCCAAAGAAACCGGCCTCTATCTGATCACCGGCCACCAGCGCCACTACAACGTGCTCTACGACAACGCCGTCCACATGATCTCCCAGGGGCTGATCGGCGACATCCATTACATCCGTGCCCAGTGGCACCGCGGAAACCTCCCCGGCACCGATAGCTGGCAGCAGCCGCTGCCCCAGAAGTCGAAGCCCGACGATCCCCAAGCCGAGGAACTCGTCAAGAAGCTCAAGAGCTGGCAGGGGCAGCTCGACAAGGCCACGAAAACCAAGGACAAGTCGCTCGCCCTCTGGGAGCGGCGCGTTGCCCAGGTCAAGGCCCAGATCGCCGACGAGATCGTCGAGGCCGAAAAATTCGGCTACGAGGTCAAGGAGATCAAGGACGGCGCGGGCAACGTCGTCTACAAAGTGCCGGCGATCGAGGAACTCATCCGTTGGCGGCTCTGGAACCGAACCGGCGGCGGACTGATGGCCGAGCTCGGCAGCCACCAGCTCGACGCCGCCAGCATCTTCATCGCCGCCATGCACGAGGGCAAGAAACAATATCCGCTTAGCGTCGCGGCCGCCGGCAACCGCCCCATCTTCCCCCCCGATCGCGACGTCGAAGACCACGTCTTCTGCCTCTACGAATTCCCCGCGCCGG
Source organism: Pirellulales bacterium (assembly GCA_013360685.1). Lineage (GTDB taxonomy): Bacteria > Planctomycetota > Planctomycetia > Pirellulales > Thermoguttaceae > JABWBD01. The sequence goes on along the minus strand of JABWBD010000302.1, from coordinate 15,096 downwards.
GCTACAACCCCGACGACCCGGTCGATGCCATGAAGAAGATCGGCGTGGCCTATGCCTCGATCAACGGCAACGGCTTCGGCGGCTACGGCGAGACGGTCTTCGGCACCGAAGGTACGGTCCTCCTGGAACGCGAGCAGGAAGCCCTCCTCTACCGCACTTCCGATACGCTCAGCAAGATTCGTTTGGCCAAGGACAGCAAGAACAAGAAGCGGCCCGCAAAGATGGAAGTCAACGAGAGCGGGGATGAAGTCTCTGTGGCCGTTTCCACCCTCGCCCTGCAGGACATCAGCCGCGGGTATACGGAGGAAGAGGAGCACTGGGCGTGGTGCATCCGCAACCCCGACAACGACCTGCCGCCGCGTTGCCATCCCAAGGTCGCCATCACGGACGCCGTCATCGCCCTGACCACCAACATCGCCGCAAGGGAAGGCCAGCGGATCGAGTTCAAGAAAGAGTGGTTCGACCCGGATCGCGACGAGACCCCCGACGGCCAGAAGCCCGACCTCTCTCGCTATGCTTGAACCCGCCGCCCGCGTCGGCTATCCTGTCGGCAACGGACCGGACTGATGGAGTGGTGGACTGGCGGATGATTGGATCAGTGGAGTAGCGACGAGGCCCTAACACAACTCCCCTCTCCCGTTTCGCCCATAGGGGCCGGGGGTGAGGGCAGTCGGTGTTCTGTGAGGGCCTCTTACGAGTTGGAACGACGATCCCAACACTCCATCCCCCCATGCTTCCCCATTTGACCGCGGCTGTTGGCCGCGAAGGAGGATCTCGTGGAAAAGTGGCCGATTGGTGTCTTTGCCAGTATCGACGCCGGGCTGGGCGTCAAGTTGGAGGTGGTCGAGGAACTGGGCATCCCTACGATCCACCTGCACGCTCCGCACCAGAACACGCGGACGCCCAAAGTGGCCGAGAAGTTCGTCGCCAAACTCAACGAGATCGGCGTGAAAATCTCGGTGGTCTTCGGCGGATTTGAGGGGGAGAGCTACGCCGACATCCCCACGGTCATCAAGACCGTCGGCCTGGTCCCGCCCGAAACCCGCGCCGAGCGGACCCAGGAAATGAAGGAGATCGCCGATTTCGCCCGTCTCCTGGGCGTGGACATCGTCGCCCTCCACCTGGGCTTCGTTCCCCACGACGAGAACGACCCGATGTACTCCGACATCGTCGCCGTCACGCGCGAGGTCTGCGACCACTGCCGCAGCAACGACCAGCGCCTGCACCTGGAGACCGGACAGGAAACGGCCGATGCCCTCCTGCAGTTCATCGCCGCCGTAGGCCGCGACAATCTCTTCATCAACTTCGACCCGGCCAACATGGTCCTTTACGGCTCGGGCCAGCCGATCGAAGCCTTGCGCAAAGTCGGCCGCTTCGTCCGCAGCGTCCACTGCAAGGACGCCAGGTGGGCGGCCAATCCGGGCAAGGAGTGGGGCGCCGAGGTGCCCGTCGGCCAGGGCGACGTCAACTTCGAGCGGTTCCTCGCCACGCTCAAGGAAATCGGCTACGACGGCCCCTTGACCATCGAGCGCGAAATCCCGCAGGACCCCACTCGCCAGAAGGCCGAAATCAGCCAGGCCGTCAAGGTCCTCACCGACCTCAAGAAAAAACTGGGAATCAGCTAAGATGCCCTCATTCATCTCCCCTCTCCCGTTTCGCCCATAGGGGCAGGGGGTGAGGGCAGCCGGGGCTCAATGCCCGTTGGAAACTCAGCTTTCTTCCCTACGAGGCGGGAACCGCCCTTTTTCGAGCTCCACGACCAGGAACCACCCATGCCCAAGTTTTCGATGGCGATCCCTCACTGCCTGACCGAGGAGGAAGCCACCCAGCGTCTCAGGACCCGCTTCGACGAACTCCGGCAGCAGCACGGACACAATCTCCACGAGTTTCACGGCGAGTGGAACGGCGGCTCACTCTTGTACCGTTTCAAGGCGATGGGCGTGCAAGTCAGCGGTGCGGTGAACGTCGAGGCTTCTCAGGTCCGGGTCGACGCCGAGCTCCCCATGTTCGCCATGATGTTCAAAGGCAAAATCGAACAGGAGATCCGCAACGAGTTGGGCAATGTATTGACCTGACTCGTGCTCGGATTGTGTTTTCGGGTCCCCTGCCGGCCGCTCCGGCAGGGGACTGTCGTTTCTTCGATTGTCAAAGAGCGATCGCACCGAGTGGCGAGAACATCGAACGTGTTTGGGACGTTGGGAGTGGGTTCGATATCCGCGCCCATCGGGTGACGGCTGCGGCCATCGAACAAGTAGGTGCCGCGAGCCGAGCGGCACAAAGACAACCTAACCCGTCCCGCTCGGCTCGCGGGACCTACCGATGATCCGCAAACCGGAAACCGTCGTGTTTTGGTGGGGACGCCTTCCGCATTGGGAGGTCGTTGACGGACGCTATTTCGTCACGCTGCACCTTGCCGGGGCAATCCCGCCTAAAGGCCAAGAACGCATCCGCGCGATGGCTGCGGAACTCCGCAGGCCCGCCTGTGACGATGGCTCGAAACGTCTGGCGGTGCAGCGACGCGTATTTGCCGAAATGGAAGCGTGGCTCGATCGGGCAGCCGAGGTCCGCTATCGCGAGGATCCGCGCGTGGCCGAGTCGGTCATGGAAGCCGCCGCCTTCCGCGATGGCAGGGATTGGCGTATGTTCGAGATACCCGGGTCACGTGCTACGCGTGGTGGATAGACGTATATGGAAAGAAACCAGAGTCTTCGGTCCAATGCTCCGCAAAAGGGGTCGGCCATGCAGCAAGCAATCTTCTCAACACGTGCGTGGGCCCTGGCCCTCCTGGTCATCCTCGGGGCGGCGCCGCTCGTCGCGGTTTCCCAGGAAGAGTTCGAGATCCACAACACCCGCGTCCGGATCAGCTTCGACCCGGATGCCGGAACCTGGGGCATGGCCGCCCAGGACGGGTCCGTCCGATTCTCCGACGCTGCCGTTGCAGTGCAGTTGGGCGGCACGTCGGTCAAGGCATCCGAGCATTGCCGGCGAATCGCACGCCGCCAGCAGGGAAGCGATGAATTGGGCGAGTTCATCCGGCTCGAAGTCAGCCATGCCGGACTGCCTCACCTTGCCGAACTCGTCTGGTCCGCGACGCTCCGGCCGTCCTCAGCCTATGCCGTGCTCCGCGTCTCCGCCCGCATCGCCCCCGATGCTCCCGGCCCGCTCCAGTCGATCCAGGTCGCCGAGGTTTCCGGGAAACCATCCCTGCGGTTCGGCAAAGAACCGGCCGAGTGGACGCGCTTCAGCGACTCCGGCGGTCAAGGCGGAACCGGCGTTTCCCCTTTCTTCACCGGTGAAAAAGCCGGGCATGCCTCGCCCGCCACGCTCGTCGTGCACGACGCCGGCGCCCGGCAGTCTCTTCTCGTGGGCTGGCTCTCCTGGTCCGGTTCCAATCCGGCGCTCCGTCTGGCCGGCTCGAAGCAGGAAGGGCTTCAGGAGATTTCCGCTCGTTGCTCCTACTTCATCCGCGATTCCGTCTCCGAAGCCGCCGCGGAACCGCTCCTGATCGGCTTCGAGCCCGATCCGCTCGCGTCCCTGGACGAATACGCCCAGGAAGTCCGCCTGGCCAATCATCCGCCCATCCGAAAAGACACGGTGCTCGGCTGGCTTTCCTGGTACTGCTCCCGGCTTCAGATGACCGAGCAATTCGTGCTCGACAACGCGAAGGTGATTTCGGATCGGTTCCGTGGCTATGGAGTCGACACCATGCAGGTCGACCACGGCTGGGAATACCGCGACATCGTAGGCCACTGGGTCGCCAACGACCGCTTCCCGCACGGGATGAAGTGGCTCGGCCAGGAACTCGAAAAACTCAACGTGAAATTGGGGATCTGGATGGCGGCAAGCCGCGTATCCGAATTCGCTCCCTTCTATGCCGAGCATCCCGGGGCCCTGATCCGCAAGCCCGATGGGTCGCCTTGGGTCTTCATCGAGCGGTGGACCTGGGCGCCGCACGGCCGCGTCTTCAATCTCGACCCCACCCACCCCGATGCTCAGCGGCACTATCGCCAATCGCTCCAGGGGCTGATGGACGCCGGTTGCCGCTACTACAAGGTCGATTTCATCGGCAGCGCCGGCGTCACCGACGGCCTGTTCCACGATCCCCGGCGGCCGCGAGGAAATCCCCTGGTCCGCTACGAGATGCAGCAGATCCGCGACGCGATCGGCCCCGACTCGTGGCTCCGCTACTGCTCCTCGCCGACGAACGTCTACTGCGGCATCGTGAACATCGGCGGGGCTACGATGGACATCGGCAACGCTTCCGGAAGCTGGGACCATCTTGAGAAGTACCATCAGCAACTGGGCTCCTGCTGGTACAAGCACCGCACGTTCTGGCACAACGAGCCCGACGCGCTGATCGTCGGCGAAGGACCGGAAAACGAGGCCCGCCTCCGCTGCGCGTGGCTCGTCCTCAGCGGCGGCGTGGTTGCCTTGGGCGACAATCTCCCCAAGGTCGCGCCCGAGCGGATGGCGATGGTCCCCAAGTGTCTGCCGCCCTACGACGTGGCCGCGCGGCCCCTGGATCTCTTCGAGCACGTCCCGTCGCGAGTCTGGGATCTCCGCGTCCGCACGCCCTGGGACGACTATCACGTCCTCGGACTGTTCAATTTCCAGGAGCGGGAAGCCGAGATTGCGGTTCCGCTGGACCGGCTCGGCCTGGCAGCGTCCCGCCTGGTCGGATGGGAATTCTGGACGCAATCACCCGTCGATCCGGGTTCGAAGCCATTCAGCGTCAAGGTGCCGGGCCGAGACTGCCGGATCCTCGTCCTCCGCACGGCCGCCGACCGTCCCCAGGTCCTGGCCACCGACATGCACTTGACCATGGGTGGCGTGGAACTGCCCGAAGTGAAATGGGACGCCGCAACCGGCACGCTTTCCGGCCTGGCACGACGGGCTCCGGGCGAGAAGGGAACCATTTTCCTGCAAGTTCCCCCCGCCTACGAAGTCATCGAAGGCGGGGCGAAGCAGGCCGATTGTGTCGTCTCGGTCCCGTTGACGTTCCAGGACTGCGAAGCCGCCTGGACCGTTCGATTCAAGAAAGGCCCGGCGAATGAATAAGGACTCGTCCACGAACCATGTCGCCTTTCGCTCCGCGAAAGAACACCCTTTCGCGGAGGCGACAAAACCACGGAGTTGTTCCTGGACAGCGCCTAAGCGTCGTGGTTGAGACGGGCCGGGGGCCTTTTTCCGTGCCGGCCGATACGGGTCAACCCACGTCCGCCAGGTCGAGGGCCTTTCCGTAGCGGACCAGGACCATGCGGCGGAGCAGGGCGTGGTCTTCGCTTGCCAGCCCGGGGTCGGCGGCGGCGAGGGCCTGGGCGTCGCGACGCGATTCTTCGAGGAGTTCTGCGTCGCGCACCAGATCGGCAACGCGAAACGGCGGCAGCCCGTGCTGGCGCGTGCCAAATAGTTCGCCCGGGCCGCGTAGGCTGAAGTCGACCTCGGCCAGCCGGAAGCCTCCAGCCGTTGCCGCGACTCGTCGGACTGCGGTTCGGCGAACACGCTGCAGAAGCCCGGATGGCGGCCGCGGCTGATCCGGCCGCGAAGCTGGTGGAGCTGCGCCAGGCCGAACCGCTCGCCGCTTTCGATCGTCATCAGCGTCGCATTGGGAACGTCGACTCCCACTTCCACCACCGACGTGCTCACGAGCACCTGGATCTCGCCGCTGCGGAAGTCGGCCATCACGGCGTCTTTTTCCTCGGGCGTCATCCGGCCGTGGATCAGCCCCAGGCGAAACGCCTCCAAGGGCCCGTTGGCCAGGGTCTCGTAGGCCGACTGCAGGCTGGCGGCCTCCAGTTGCTCCGACTCCTCAACCAACGGCGCCACCACGTACCCCTGCCGGCCCTCGCGAAGCTTGGTGCGGAAAAACTCCCACCACCGCTCCCGGTCGGCTTCGGAAATCTGGTAGGTATGGACTTTCTGCCGTCCCGGCGGACCGTCGCGGAGCGTCGAAATATCGAGGTCGCCGAAGAGGGTCATGGTGACGGTCCGGGGGATCGGCGTGGCGGTCATCACGAGGTAGTGCGGGGCCGGACCGGCGCCTCGCAACGTCGCACGCTGGCGGACGCCGAACTTGTGCTGTTCGTCGATCACCACCAGACCGAGCCTGCAAAACTGGACATCTTCCTGGATCACCGCGTGGGTGCCCACCACCAGATCGATCTCGCCCGCGGCAATCCGGAGAAGCAGATCGGTTCGCTCCTTGGAGCTCATCCCGCCGGTCAGGGTTGCCATCCGCACATGGCTGCGGGCCAGGAGTTTCTGGAGGGTTTGCCAGTGCTGGCGGGCGAGGATTTCCGTGGGGGCCATCAGCGCGGCCTGGTGCTGGTGCGCGACGGCCAGGAGCATGGCGTAGACGGCCACGATCGTCTTGCCGCTGCCCACGTCGCCCTGAAGCAGGCGGTTCATCGGGACCGGCCGGCCCATGTCGGCCGAGATCTCGGCGATGGCCCGCTCTTGCGATTCGGTGAGTTCGAAGGGAAAGAGCCGGCGGATCCGCGCGTCGATGCGGGCCGTCGCTTCCAGCGGGGGCGCGGGGCTCGACTCTTGTTGCCGGCGGCGAACGGTCAGGGCGAGCTGCAAGACCAGGAATTCCTGGTAGACAAACCGCCGACGCGCCTGGAGGAGATTCTCGTCATCCGTGGGAAAGTGGATCTCCGGCAGGGCCCGGCTCAGGGGCCAGAGCCGATGCGCTTCGAGATAGGCTGGCGGGAACACCTCGTCCAGCGCCTGCGCGTGGTTCTCCACCGCGTCGCGGAGGATCCGGCGGATCTTCCACTGCTTCAGCCCTTCGGTGAGCGGATAGACGGGCACGAGGCCCGACGGGGGTTCCTCCTCGCCGTCGCCCAGTGTGCCGACGCGTGGGTGCGTCATCATCCAGTACAGGCCCTCGCGTTTCGGCTTGCCGGAGAAAACGACCTCCTGGCCGAACTTGAATCGCTCCGCCATGAAGGGCTGATTGAACCAGACGCCCCTCAGGAAGTCGTTCCCCGAGCGGAGGAGCACTCCCAGCACGCACTTCCCGGTGCCCGTGTTGCGAAGCTCGATGTCTTCGACCACGCCGCGGACCGTCTGCAGTTTGCCTTCTTCCAGCCCGGCGATTTCGCGGCGGTCGCCAAGCCGCTCGTAATCGCGGGGAAAGAAGAAGAGGAGGTCGCGAAGGGTCTCGATGCCGAGCCGCTGGAGCAATTCCGCCCAATGCGGCCCAACCCCTTTGAGGAACTGGACCGGCATTGTCAGCAGTTCGGCGGGAGTACGGTCCGGCGCGTTCATCGTCCGCCGCTTCTCACTCACAAGTACTTCTGGTATGCCGCCACGGCCATCGCGTCGCAGCGCTCGTTCTCCGGGTGCCCGCTGTGGCCGCGGACGTGGGTAAACCGCACGCGGTGCCTGGCGAGCAATTCATCCAGGCGCCGCCAGAGCTCCTCGTTCTTCACAGCGGCCCAACGGTCCCCCTCCCGGCGCTTCCACCCGTTGGCCTTCCACTTGTGCAACCACTCGCTCAGCCCCTTGCCGACGTAGGTGCTGTCGGTAAACAGTTCTACGGCCGTCGGCCGCTTCAATGCCTCGAGGCCCCGAATCACCGCCAGCAGCTCCATGCGGTTGTTGGTGGTTTCCCGCACGGCGCCGGACCGCTCGATCTCCTTGCCGGAGGCCGGGTGCCGCAGAATGAACGCCCACCCCCCGGGCCCGGGATTTCCGCTGCACGCTCCATCGGAGAAGAGGTGGACTTCCGGAGTTTCGCCGCCGCGAGAGGAAGGCATTGCTTCTGAGTTCTCCACCAGACAAGGGGACGAGGCCATTTCCGTAAAGATACCCGATCGGAGTCTGGCGTGGAATTCCCCGCCCGCGCCCGCCCGCCCCCGGGGCTCCCGAACCCAAGGCCGACATCGAAAGACTCGCAGTCCTCCACGAAGAGGATGAATCGCCCACCCCACGGTACAGGGCCACGGAATGACCATGAAACGCACCTTTCTCAGGGATGCGAGGGCGAGCCGGTCGTTTTCGCGACGGATCGCGGCAGAAAGTGCTCCCTACGTCCATCGTGAGACGAGCCAGGTGCGGTTCGCGGGCGTCTTTGCGGGCGGTTTGAAAGTGCGGTAAACTCGTGCGTGGAAGTCGATCGCCAACCGGAGACATCGAAAGGACTGGTATGCGTGGGGGAGCAACATCCCGGTCGCATCTGTCGCGGCGGCAGTTTCTCGAAGTCGGCGGCGCGCTGACGCTGTCCGCGATGATCGGCCCTCGGGGCTTTGCGAACGGCAACGAGGTCGATCTGCGAACGGTTCGAGACAAGACGCTGAGGTTCATCGAGTCGGTGCGCGTCGCGGAGGGGCCATATGGCCGGTATCGCTACGCGGCCGGCTGCCACGCGCCGACGCTTTACAGTTCAACCTATGCCGCCATGACGCGGCACCTCTACGGCGATCTGGCATCGCTCACCGCAACGCAACGCGCGGAATGGGTTGAGTACCTGCAGTCGCATCAGGACGACGACGGCCTGTTTCGCGATCCGGTGATCTTCGATCAGGGCTGGTACAAGGGCGACCCCGAATGGTGCGGCCGGCGGCATCTGTCGTGTCATGTCGTCACCGCGCTGGCGTGCCTGGGGGCCGTCGCGAAGAAACCGCTGCGGTTCCTCGATCCGTTCCTGGAAGCTGCCGTGCGGCCCGCCGGTCCCCCCGCGGTTTCCCCGCCGTCCGGCTCGGAAGCATCTCCAAGACATGCCGCCGGAGGCCCGGCGCGCCGCATTCAAGCCGCCGGCGGCCTGGTAACGTGGCTGGAGGAGCGCGACTGGGCCAAGCAGCCGGATTTCGTCGGCAACGAGGTCCTCAACCTCGGCACGCTGCTGCAATACGCCCGCGACTTCCAGCAGGACGAACGCTGCCGCCGCGCCGTCACCGAGTTGCTCGAATGGATGACGACGCACCACTTGAGCGAGGCGACCGGCGTGTGGGGACAGCTCGATCTCAACATGCCGCACGGGCTGTCGCGCGCGGTGATGGGCGGCTATCACTTCTGGCTGTTGTATTTCTACGATCGTGTTCCCATTCCGCACGCGAACCGCGCGGTGGATCTGTGCTTGAAGACGCAGAACCAACGCGGCGGTTTTGGGCAGGGCGTTCACGGCGGCGATCCCCTCTGCAGCAGCGCGTGCGAGGACATCGACTCCGTCGACCCACTCGCCCGCCTGATGCTGGCGAGCGACTATCGCCGAGCCGATATTCGCGCGGCGCTCGAACGCGGCCTGGCCGCCGTCCTGATCAATCAGGCGCCGGACGGCGGATTCTGGTTCCTGCGCGAGAAGGCTTTCCGCTACGGGCATGACCAACTGGCGTCGACCGCGTCGCAAGGCGCGATGTTTCCCACCTGGTTCCGCACGTTGACGCTCGCGTATCTCGGTCAGGCACTGCCGGAATCCGTCGTCGGCCGTGTGGATTGGCAGTTCTGCGATTGCCCCGGCATTCAATTCTGGAGGCCGGAGCCCCAGTGAACTGGTTCCGGCGGAGCAAGGCTGACGCGGCGAAACACAAGACCGCCGGCATCGGGGCTTGTCGTATCGGGCGTGCGGTTGCGTTCGATTTTTTTGGCAGGGACTCGAGTTACGTCGCCGGCGCTGTATCTGGCATTTCAGGCAACCCGGACGAAGAATGGAATGGAAACACGTCCTATGGAAAGCATCCTCGGCTATCCTCTCACCGCCCTGCTGGTCGCTACGCTTGCGACCGAAGCTGCTGCCCCACTCGCGTTCGGCGATCCCGCCCACACGCCGCCACCGCCGGCGCACGCCATCGGCTTTCCGTCGCGCGACGCGAACCTCGATGCGCTGCCGGGCTTCCAGGATCCGCCACCGGGCTATGGCCAGGTGCCGTTCTGGTGGTGGACCGGCGATCCGCTTGATGAGGAGCGGCTGACTTGGCAGCTCGAGGAACTGCACAAGAAGGGCATCAGCGGCGTGCAGGTGAATTACGCGCACGAGGACTCGCCGGGCTGGCCGACGTATGCGGCGGAACCGCCGATCTTCAGCGATGCGTGGTGGCGCATCTGGGGCCGCATTGCCGACGAGTGCCGCAGACGCGGCATGGGCATCGGGCTGAGCACCTACACGCTCGATTGGCCGCAGGGGAACAATCTGTTTCGTCAGCTCTTCTACTCGAAGCCGGAACTGAACGCGCTCGCGCTCCAACCGCCATCGTGCCAGCGGTTGAAGGGAGGCCAGACCGCGAGCGTCGCGGCGCCGACGAATCTGATCGCTGCGCGGGCTTATCGCGTCGAGGGCGGCCTGCTCCAGCGCGGCGGCGTGGATGTGACGCCGTTTGCGAGGGACGGCGTTGTGCGGTGGACCGCTCCCGCGGAGGGCGAGTGGGAAGTGTGCGTGTTTCGCGCCGAGCCGCAGCCCAACACGATCAATCCGCTGTTGGCCGGCGTGGGCGAGACCGTTGTGCGCGACTTCTACCAGCGGTTTCAGGAGGCCACGCCGAACAAGTCGCACGAAGGGCTGAACTATTTCTTCAACGACGAGCTGCACATCGGCGCGGGCATGCAGGTCTGGAACACGGACTTCGCCGCCGAGTTCGAGAAGCGCAAGGGCTACGACGTGTTCGAGGTGCTGCCGGCGCTCTGGGGCGACATCGGGCCGGTGACGCCGAAGGCGCGGATGGATTTCGCCGACGTGCGCATGGCGCTGATGGAGGAGCGCTACTTCGAGCCGATCTATCGCTGGCACGCCTCGCGTGGGCTGATTTTCGCCTGCGACTCCGGCGGGCGAGGGCTGCGGCCGGATGAGTTCGGCGATTACTTCCGCGCCACGCGCTGGTATAGCGCGCCGGGCCACGACACACCCGGCGGGCACGCCGACCTCATCAAGGGCAAGGTGTCGTCGTCCATCGCGAGCCTCTACCGCCGGCCGCGCGTGTGGTTGGAGGGGTATCACAGCCTCGGTTGGGGCGCGACGCCGGAGCGGCTGATGCAGGCCACGCGCGAGAATTTTCTCTACGGTTGCACGCTGCTGAACCTGCACGGGCTTTACTACACGACGCACGGCTCGTTCTGGGAATGGGCGCCGCCGTGCTACCACTTCCGCATGCCTTACTGGGAGCACATGGGCGTGTTCCTGAAATACTTCGACCGGCTCTCGTATTTGCTCAGCCAGGGCGCGTTCGTGTGCGACGTTGCCATCGTCTATCCGGTCGCGCCGTTCGAGGCGGGGCTGGACGGCAAGACCGCGACGCAGGCGGCGTTCGACACGGGCCGCGCGCTGATGGCCGCCGGCGTCAACTTCGAGTTCGTGGACGCCGAGTCGCTCGCCCGCGCGAAGGTCCGCGACGGGCGGCTGGAGGCGGCGGATTCGTCGTATCGCGCGCTGATCTTTCCGGCGATGGAAGCGGTGCGCTGGCCGTCGCTGCAAAAGGCGGGCGCGTTTGCCGAAGCCGGCGGGCTAGTGCTGGGCGTCGGCGCATTGCCGTTTGCCAGCGATCGTGCCGGGCGCGACGACCGGGAGCTCGACGCGCTGGTGACCGCGACGTTTGCCGGCAAGAACCGCCTCGCCAAACCCGCCGACGTGCCGCCGGTGATTCTGGGCGCGTTCATGCCCGAGACGCGCTCGGACAAGCCGGTGCGCTCGCTCCACCGCAAGGTCGGTCCGCGCCACGTCTATATGGTGATGGACGCGCCGAAGAACTCGACGGTCGAGTTCCGCGCGACGGGCCGGGCGGAGTTGTGGGATCCGTGGACCGGCGCGACACGACCGCTGCGCGTGCTCGGCGAGACGGCAACCGGCACGAAGGTGGAGATGCCGCTGGAGGATTATGAGGCGCAGATCGTCGTCTTCAGCCCCGGCGCCGCGCTGCGCGCGGAAGCTCAAAGTTCAAAGCTCAAAGCTCAGATTCCCGTCGAGGGCGACTGGGAATTCGAGTTGCAGCCGACGATGGACAATCGCTACGGTGATTTCCGGCTGCCCGTCACGGAGAAGATCATCGGGCCGGAAGCGCGCATCTTCCGGCACGCCCTCGAAACCGGCGATACGACCACGTTTGGCGAGCCGGACTTCGATGACAGCCGCTGGGAGCGCGTCACCCACGGCTTCGGCCCACAGTTCTGGCTGCTGGGGCCGTTGCCGTCGGAAGCGCCCGAGGTTGAGCTGGCAAAGCTTGCGAGCATCAATCCCCGGTTGGCGGTCACGGTCGCCGGAAGAGAATATCGCTGGCGGCCCTACCGTTTCTCCTGGCGCATGGGCCTCGAAGGCGACCCCGGCCATCAAGGCTGGCACGGCCTGAAGAAGAACGTCACCGACCATTTCCTCTGCCTCGGCAAACCCAGCGGCGCGCTCAACGAAACGAAATACGAGCCGGAGCCGGCGGGCAGCCATTATTACCTCTGGACGAGCGCGACCGTCGCCGGCGAGACCACGGCGAGGATCGTCGCTAGCGCCCGGAGAGAAGGCGAGAAGCCGCACGCTTCGGAGGTGTTGACGCCGGCGGCGGTGTTCCTGAACGGCGCGCGCATTGAGGATCCGGAGAAGGCCGTGACGCTGCGCGCGGGCGCAAACCCGCTGTTGGTGCACTACGACCGGGCCGGCCGTGGCTACTTCGTCCTGAAACGCCAAGGTTCCGGCTCAAAGCCGTCGCAGCGCACACCGCTGGCAATGACGTGGTTCGACGATTCGTGGGTGATTCCGTTCGACGTTCACGCCGGCGCGCGGCCCGCCGAACTCTTCCGCTTCACGGCGCCGCCGGGTTTCCGTGCCATGACCGTTACCGCCAAGGGCAATGTCGAGGCGTGGGCCGACGGCCAGCCGATGCGCGCGACCGGCGGCGGCCGGTTCGAGGCGGCTACGTCATTTCCGCGTGCGGCGGTCGTAGCCTTGCGCGTGGTGCCCCAGACGGGTGTGAGTGGCGCGGCGGTGTTCCCCGATCCGATTCGGCTCGAATGCGGACGCGGCCTCACCACGCCCGGCGATTGGTCGAAGACGGGTGCGTTGGAGTGCTACTCCGGCGGTGCGTGGTATCGCAAGACCGTGACGCTGACGTCAGAGCAGGCGCGCGGCGAGGTCTCGCTCGATCTCGGCAAAGTCGTTGCTACGGCCGAGGTCCGCGTCAATGACCAGATTGCCGGCATCCGGGTCGCGCCGCCCTGGCGCGTGGACATCTCGAAGCAAATCAAGCCCGGCGAGAACCGCATCGAAGTCTTGGTATTCAACACGCTCGCAAACCACTACCTCACCCTCCCGACCCGCTATCGCGGCGAATTGGCCTCCGGCCTGCTCGGCCCGGTAACGATTCAAACAACCGGAAGGACGATACCCTGAAACACATGGTCTTCGTCCTTACCGCCCTGCTGCCGACCCCGTTGGCCGCAGCACACGCCGTCGATCCTTTCACGACCCAGGCTCGCTGAGAGAACTCCCCCGCGCCCCCTTGCTTGGCCAACCTTTCCCGGCCATACTCAACTTCGTGGTCGGACGAGTACTGGTGGGTCACAAGAGGAGCACGAGTGGCATGAGGAGTCGACTCATGATCTGCGCGCTGGCTCTGCCGGCCTGTACGCTGGCCTTCGGCCAGCCGTCCGAGTACGAATCGTTCGAGGAAGGCGTGCCGCCGCACTTCACGGCGACACGGCCGGACAGCCTGACCATCAGCCCGTCGCACAGCAAGCAAGGCCGGCGCTCGCTGCGGTGGGACTGGGCCGGCGGCGAGGAACTTGTGATCCGCCACGGCATCGGCGACCCCGCGCGCCGGGGCGGCCTCAGCAAAGCCTGCCGTGCCTGTTTCGCCGTGTGGCTCTACATGGAGCAGCCCCTCGCCGACGCGCTGGTTTTCGAGTTCCGCGAGGGCGACAAGGTCACCGGCTCGTTCCGCTTCCCGCTGCAATTCACCGGCTGGCGCCAGGGGCGGCCGTACTACGCGGCATTTCCCGTCGGCAAGCCTACGGCCGCGGTGGACAACATCCGCATCGCTGCGCCGACGCCGACGCCGCGGGGTACCGTCTTTCTCGACTTCATCAAGTACAACACGCTCACGTATGCCAATCGCGCCATCGTCCCGGAACAGCAGATGCTGTGGCGGCCCCCCGCGCCGGACGAGAAGCGATTCCCGAAGCCCGACCGCGTGACGGCGGAGCAGCAGGCGGGCATCCGCAAGCTGTTGGGCGCCGGTCAGGGCGCGGGCGTGAATGAGAAGCGGGTGCAGGACCTCTGCGCTGCTGTGCAGGCGCTGGGCATCGTGCGTGATGACGACGGCCTGCGCGGCGGCCCGAGCATTGACCGGCACTACCAGTACTGCGCCAACGCCGGCGAGCATGGCGTGAAGGAGAGCACCTACTGGCCGGATGAAGGCGGCCCCGGCTGGCTGGGCATGGAGACCCCGGCGCGGCTGACGTCCCTGGGGTACCAGCTCGCCGCCGCTCACCGGGAGAGCACCGATCCCGAGCAACGCCGGCGGCTGGCCGAGGCCTTCCTCCTGGTCGAAGAGCATCTCTTCGACCAGGGAATGCAAGCCGGCGCGGGCTTCGACTGGAACTGGTGGGTGGGCGAGGGGTGGGCCAACGCCGTCTTCATGATGCGCGATGTGCTGGCCCGCGCGGGACACCTCGGGCGGCAGTGCGACGCCATGCTATGGAACTACGGCGGCGGCGACCTCTTCGCCGGCACCGACCCGCCCTCCAACATGGACTACTACCATCTCTACCTGCGCTCCCTCCTGCGCGCGTGCCTCGTGCAGGTGGAGCCGGAGGAGCAGGTGCGCTGGCTCAATGCCTTCCAGGCGATGCTCGAGAAGTCCATGCTGCAGCCCACCAGCGCCCTGAAGCTGGACGGCTCCGCCTACCATCACAGCGTGCACTATTTTGCCTACGCCCGGAACGCGTTCGCCACGCTGCCGGACCTGATGCAGGAGCTGAACGGCACGCCCTGGCGGCTGGGCGCCGCGGCGCACGAGCGCGTGCGCCGGGCGATGCTCGCGCAGCGGCTCTACTGCAATCAGCTCGACCTGCCGCTGTCGCTCAGCGGGCGCCGCCCGTTCGGGACGGACTTCTACAGCAAGGGCATTGATCGCGTCACCCCGGCGTCGCTGGACGCGCTGGCCCGCTGCGGCACGCCCG
>JABWBD010000301.1 GCA_013360685.1 Pirellulales bacterium | reverse complement strand
TGGCCCCTGGCATGCCGGGAATGGCCCCTGGCATGCCGGGAATGGCCCCTGGCATGCCGGGAATGGCCCCTGGCATGCCGGGAATGGAATTCGGCGCACCGGGTTCCGGGCAGGGCCCGCAGAAGCCGATCGAAATCGACGCGAAGCTCGGTTACCGTATCGCCTCACAGCTTTGGAGCGGCGACTTCGCGCGCGTCGTCTGGGAAAGACTCGACGGCGTCGAAACGCTCACTGCCGGCGCTCCGCGGATCACCATGGCCAGCACGATGCCGCTGGACGCGATGCGCGCGAAGCTGTACGGACTGCTCTCCGAGCATTCCCTGGAAGGCCCTGCCGCGCTGGAGTCGTCCGGACTGCTGGGCGATGTGATCTTCGAACCCGGATTCCTGGCCGTCGTCAAGTCGCTGCCGCGCGAGGAACCTTCCGCCACGAAGACCGCCGCAGGGGCCAATCCGCCGCGAACGACCCGGCGCCCGCGTCCTCAGCCCGGCGGCCAGCCGGGCGGAAACGAAACACCCGAGTGGCAGCAGCGCCAGCAGGCTTCCCAGGCGTGGATGCGGACTTCGGAGTACTTCGTCCGCGTCTTGTGCGGACGGCTTGCCGCGGCCGGTGAGAAACAGTTCGCGCTGGGCGATGACCAGGCGCAGAAGAAGCTGCCGGTAGAGAAGATTGCCGAAGGCGCCGAGATTACCTCGCAGTTCAGCTTGGAATGGCCCACCGAGGCGGCGAAGCAGGCTGCCGGCTCCGGTCTTCCCTTGGACCCGATGAAGGTCCAATACATCCGCCTCAAGCAGGTGGGGAAGCCCAAAACCATTCTTGGTTTCTACAAACGCCAGTTGCGCGATCCCGACGTCCACGAGTTGGGAAACAATCTCTGGGCGGAGAGCTTCCGCAAGATCCCGCAAACGGACCGGAAGCTCAACGTCGACCTCTTGATTACCGCACCCCAGTTGGCGCAGCCCCAGCCGGGGCAACCGGGTCAGCCGGGCCAACCAGGCCTGCCAGGCCAGCCGCCATCGCCCGACCGGCCGGGCGGTTTCACGCTCGGCGGCGCGTCGTCGTCGGCCGAACCCGCGGAGACCGAGGTCATCGTTGAGATCCTTTCCCTGGAAGTGAAAGACCCGATGCCGCCCAAGGAAGAGTAACCGGCCGCAATCGGTCCGCCCGACGGGCAGCCGAAGTCGTGAGACTTTGTGGATTCGACCGCATCGCTTCGGATTGCATTCACGAACAACCTGGTCCACCGCGACGTTCGTACCGGAGGCTTCCATGCCAATCGTGGTGACGTGCCCGTGCGGGGCGCGGTTTCAAGCCAAAGAAGAATGGGCAGGGCGGCGCTCGAAGTGCTCGCGGTGCGGGAAGCTCTTGACCATCCCGAGTTTGGAGCGGCCTGCCGCCAGGGGCGCGTCGGAAGGCATGCCTAGTCTTCTGGATGAAGCGATGGCCAAGTCTCTGGCTGCAACCCCGGAATCGTTGCCGGTTCCCGGCACTTCGTCGATTAACATTCGGGTCCAAAGTGACGTGGAGCTCCCCCGACGCGACGAGATCTTCAGCGCAATTACTTCCGGGCTTCGCGAACATTTCTCCCAAACACGTGCGGGCACGTATCGGCAGGTCGATATCACCGTCTCGGTGGTCGAGTGGAATTGGGGCAGCCTTGATACGGCAGTCGCGATTGCCGTCTTCGGTCGTATTAATGGAAGAGCGATCAGTCAGACATTTTCGGACGATCGTTCTACAGGCGCTTTCGGGAAAATGGGGAAGCTCGGCGAGAGCGTGCTGACGCCCAATGCGAAACGCGAAGTTTCTCAAGTACAGCAAGAGTGCCTCGAGAACTGCCTGGATAAGATATGCGTGGCGATGGATCGGGCGGCGGGATTGGCAGCACCGGTGCATTCGAAGATCTGGTCCGTGATCTCGGTGGGCGTGCCTTTGGTGGCTGGGATTGCCGGCGTACTTGCCGTGTTCATGACGGCTGAAGAAGGCGCCAAGGGATTCGGGACCGCGATTCTCGTCGCCGGCGGCGTCTACCTGATGCTCTACTTTCCCGCTCTGGCATTCATGCCAACCCAGTTCTTCCGCGTAGATCCTCGCGGTCGCAGGGTGCTAGCACGTAGCGGAGTGAAGAACCTGGTTGCGTTTCGCGTGCTGGCCATGCTCGTGCCGGTCGTGGTGGCCGCCATACCCATCGTCGCATACAGCATTCTTCACTCGGATCGCCGACGCGCCAACGCCGCACCTCCGCAAGCCGGCGAGCCGGCGGCAGCGCAACCTGTCGTCGGCGTTGCGCCAACGGTAATCCCCTGGCGTCGGGATGCTGTGATCGACGATCTGCCACGCGTGGGGAATGCCGCGTCAGAGACGGGCGATCCGCTGCCGGAAAGGACATTTCATTCCCAATCGAACGAAATGGACTTCGGTCGGCGGTAGCAGAAGGGCCTCTGACGCAACCGAGCGAGGATTCCGGCGCCGAGATGCGAGCGACGAGACCTGGCAGGCAGCGAGGATGGCGTTCCCTTCCGTGATGAAGGACTGAATCCACGCTTGGGCATCCGCGATAGCTTGGTAGCTGGGATAACGAACAGGCCATCGGCCGCGTCGAACCCGTTCTTGACCGACAGGACTAATTCCGACATGCGATTGGCTACAGCGACCGGCGAAACTCTCGGATCCCGTTGGATCTACCCGCTGCTGGCCGTCGTCGCGCCTTGGATCGCGCAGGCGGTCGGTTGGGGGCTGGCCGATCGGTACTCCTACCTCAAGTGGGACAATTTCGAGGTCCTCAATCCCTGGCTCTGGGAAGCGCACGGCCAGTTGCTCTCCGGCCAGTTCCCACACTGGAACCAGCACCAGATGTTCGGCGAGCCGCTCCATGCCAAAGGACAGGCCGGCGCGTGCTATGTGCCCTATACTCTCTGCCAGGTGATTTGCCGGGCCGCGGATCTCCAGCCTGCCGCCTATTGCGGCGTGATCGTTCTCATGCACCTGCCCGCGGCGTCGCTGGGCTACTATTTCCTGCTCCGCCGCCTGGGCGCCAGGCCGTTTTGGTCGGTCTTGGCCGCGATCGGAATTGTCGGCGGCGGCTATCTCACCGCGATTTCGTCCCTGTGGATCTTCTCGTTCCCGCTTGCCTCGCTGTTTCCCTGGGTATGCCTGAGCATCGTTTGGACGCTCGACGGGGAACGACTCCTGGCCCTGCGGGCCGCGGCCGCGGGCGGTCTGCTGGCTGCCGTTGCGGCCGTAGGCCATCCGCAGATGACCGTCTACTATTGGTTGGCGGCCGCACTGCTGGCCGTCGGCTGGGCGTGCTGGGTCCACCGCCTGCCCTGGCGGCTTGGCCGCGTGGCCGTGGCATTTCTCTTCGCGGGTCTGCTGGCCTGTCCCGTCCTGTTGCCGATGTACGAACTGCAGCTCTTCTCGAACCGCGGGCGGACCTTCGACTGGAAAGAATTCACGGACCGCGGCGCCCGCCCGCTGGAGTTCGCCGGCATCCTTCTCCCGACGCTTGGCGTGGAAAGCGAAGCGCTTCCGGCAAAGTACTCCGTTCTCTGCCACCAGGGCTTTTGGGTCGCAACGCCTCTGATCGGTCTTGCAGGGCTTGGCCTCACCGCGGCCCTGCGCCGCAAACGCCCGGAAAGCGCCGCGCGCATCGCTGCCCCGCCGGAACACCCGGAACTCGCTCGCACCATCGTTCTCTTGATGGTCCTGGCCGCGATCTTCGCCTTGTTTTCCGTCGGCAAGCACGGCGGGGTGTACGGTTGGACCCGCGTCGTCCCCGTCTGGTCGACGTTTCGGTGGCCATTCAAGTTCCTTGGGCTGGCCATGCCGCTGGTGGCCATTCTGGCGGCGCTGTGCGGCGAGTATGTTCAGGCCCGAACAGCAGCCAGGCAGTCTCTTCACGCCGGGTTGGCGGCGTTGGCGATGGCCACTGTCCTCCTGGGGCTCTATGGGTCGCCCGTCGGCCCCGCGCCCGCGGGCATCGTCGCGCTGGCGACCACCGCGGTGGGCGCTCCCATCACGCTGGTCCAAAGCCCGTGGAGCCGAACGGCAGTCCTCGTATTGGCGGTCCTTTCCTCCGGTGCGGCAGTGGCGCTGGCCCACGACGCCCAGACCAAGGTTTTCGCGGAGGAGTATGCGTCCGTCGGCCCCGGCGAATTGGGCATCGACCCCGACTACCGCGTCCTGCCGCTGAGCGAACCGGTCGGGCCGGACCTGCGGCCGGTGGCCTACCAGGAGCAGGCACTGCTGCATTCGGCCACGATGAACGGCTACGACTCGCCGACCGGCATCTACGCCGCGCTCTACGACCGCCGCATGGACGACTGGATGCCGGCCTATGTCTGGGGATGCCCGCCGCCGTCGTTCGTGCCCAAGTTGATCGCATCCCACTTCCTCCGGGCGGCGAACGTTCGTTATTGCATCGTGGCCAAGGAAGACCGGCGGCTGATGGAACTGCTCGACGCACAGCCCGGTTATCGCCGAGTCAAGGAACTGGCACACACCGTCGTGTTCGCCAATCGCGACGCGCTTCCCCGCGCCTACTTCGCCACGCGCGCCGTGCCGTTTTCTCCCCAAGCCGCGATCCAGGGACTCTATGAGAACCAAGCGCCCCTGCGCACGGCCTTTGTCGAAGGGCTGAACGAGCCGATGGATCTCAAGGAGGCGGCCGTCACGTCGCTCACGTGGGACTCCGCCCGGCTTTTCGCTCGCGTTTCCGCTCCCCAGGGAGGCCTGCTGGTGATCTCGGTGAAGTCGTACCCCGGCTGGAACGCGTGGGTGGACGGTTCGGAAACCGGGTTGGTCATGGCCAACGGGCTTTTCCAGGCGGTCTGGGTGCCGCCGGGCGCCCGGGAAGTGGTGCTCCGTTTCCAGCCCGCCATCTTCGGGACCGGGTTGAGGGCGGCGCTGGGAGGCCTGCTCGTCGTCCTTTTCTGGGTCGCCGTGGAGTTTCGCTTGCGTCGCAATGCGCGCGTCAGGCCCGCGCGCACGTCGCGTTCCTTACGCCGAACCTGACAATGCACGATGAATTGCAGCAACTCAACGCGCGCATCGAACAGCGGCATTGGTGGTTCGTCGCGCGCCGGCAAATCCTCACCCGGCTTGTCCGTCGATTGCTCCCTCCCGGCCAGGGCAAGACGGTCCTGGACATCGGCTGCGGCACCGGCAGCACGCTTGCCGCGCTGAAGCACGATTACCGCTGCGTCGGCGTTGACACATCGGCCGAGGCGGTCCGGCTGGGAGGTCTGCGGCATCCGGAGGTGCGGTTCTTCGCGATTCCGGACTGGGCGCACGCGGTGGACATCTTCGGCCAGGCCGACCTGGTTCTGCTGAACGACGTCCTGGAGCACATCGAGCACGAAGCCGCCTGCTTTGGCCAGTTGGTCGAAAGCGTTCGCGCCGGCACACTGTTTCTCATCACCGTTCCCGCCGATCCGGCGCTCTGGAGTTCCCACGACGTGGTCCACGGGCATTTCCGCCGCTACACGTGGGACACTTTCCGCGCGCTTTGGGGAGATTTGCCCGTCGAGGAGATCCTGCTTTCGGCGCTCAATCGGCGGCTGTATCCTATCGCGAAGCTGGTGCGGATGTTTTCTCGTCTCCGGGGACGGGCAGCCGGGCCTGCGAATACCGACCTGGTGACTCCGGCCGGGCCGATCAACTGGGTGCTCCAAAAGATCTTCGCCGGAGAGGCAACACGGATCCTGGCCGCCCTGGAAGGCCACGGATCTTGCAGCAGGCGCCGAAGTGTCAGCCTCCTGGCGGTGCTCCGGCGGAAGGCCGTTCCGGCGGCAGACGATCCGCCCGGCCAGTGTACGGCCAGTGGAGAAGTGAACCGTGAGAAGTGAGACCAGCAGCTCGGCCTCGGTTTCGCCGCACCTCGATCCGCAGCCGCCCGGGGAGCGGACGTGTGTGATCGTGGTTCCCTGCTACAACGAAGCGGAGAGACTCGACTTCGCCGCATTTGAATCGTTCGAGTGTGGCCGGTGCCGCTTCGTGTTCGTCGACGACGGTAGCCGGGACGCAACCGCCGAGGTTCTCGACCGGCTCTGCCGGGCGGCGCCGGACCGGTTCAGCATGGTCCGGCTCGAAAGGAACCGCGGCAAGGCCGAGGCCGTCCGCCAAGGGATCCTGCACGCGCTGGACGACAATCCCAGGCTCGTCGGCTATTGGGATGCGGACCTGGCCACGCCCCTGGACGTCATCCCGCAGTTCTGCCGCGTCCTCGACGAGCGGCCCGAAGTGCAGCTCATCATGGGGTCGCGCGTCCGGCTGTTGGGGCGCAGCATCCAACGGCACGCGGTCCGCCACTACGTCGGTCGGCTATTTGCGACCGCCGCGAGTCTCGTCCTGAACCTGCCGGTCTACGATACACAATGCGGCGCGAAGATCTTGCGCGTGACCGAGCAGACCCGCCCGTTGTTTGCCAAACCGTTTCGCGCGTCGTGGGCGTTTGACGTGGAGCTCCTGGCGCGGTACCTCGCGGTCCACGGGCGTCCTGCCGCCGAGAGCCCCTGGGTCGGACTCTACGAGATGCCTCTGGAACGCTGGGAGGACGTGCGAGGGTCGAAGCTCAGCATTCTGGGCGGCCTGACGGCGTTTCGCGGACTTGCCTACGTCTTCTGGCACTACCGGATGAGAAAGGGGCCCGTCGCGTCCGGGTTGACCTCACAATCCCACGAAGTCCCGAAATAGCCCGACCATTCTGAAAGCCGATGCGACGCCCTTCCGCTCACACCCGCCGTCCACGCGACTCGAAGCCCCCGCACATCGCCGCGGACGCTCCGCGGACCGATACCTGGCGGCGCGCGATGCTTCGTGGCTTGCTGGTCTTGGCCGTTTCGGTCCTGCCGATGGCGCCGGTCTTGATCGCCGGCGGCTTTCCGGAAACCCACGAACTCGTCCGTTACCCGGCGGTCCTGGTCCACTTCAGCGACGCGTTGGACGCGGGCGTTCTCTACCCGCGCTGGCTGCCCTACCTGGCCGGCGCCTACGGCTATCCGACCTTTGTCTTCTACCAGCCGCTCTTCTTCTTCATTGCAGCCGGGTTCGAGCGGCTCTTGGCCGGTTCGCCGTCGCTGGCGATCTGGGCTGCCTGCTTTGCCTTCTCCGTGATCGGGACCACCGGCATGTACCGGCTGGCGCGGCTCTTCGCCGACGTGCCCGGCTCGCTGTTCGCAACCGTGGTCTTCGCCCTCACGCCCTACGCCTTTGTCGATCTCTACGTTCGGGGAGACGTGTCGGAATTCGCCGCCATCGAGATCGTGCCTTGGGCCCTGTTCTTCGCCGCCGTGCTGCTCCAGCGGTCGCGTGACGGCCGGCCGCTTCTCGGGCCGGCGGCCGGGCTGGCGGCCGCTTTGTCCCTGATCGTCCTGGCCCACCCCCTGATCGCTCTGCCGGCCTGGGGAGTGCTCGTGGCGATCCTCGCGGTCATGATGCCGGGCGAAGCCCGGAGTGTACGCCTTCGCTGCGCGTTGGCGACCGCGGCGGCGTTTTCCTTGGCGCTGGTCGTCACTTCGGTCTACTGGTATCCCGCCTTCCAACTGCGGCGTCTTGTGCGGGCCGAAGAGGCCTTTCAGGGCGTCTACGAGGCGTCGCTCCACGTGGTCTACTTCGCGCAGTTGTTCGACCGGACCTACGGCTTCGGCGCCTCCACGATGGCCAACGCCGACGACGGCATGTCCTTCCAACTCGGATTGCCGCATTTCCTCCTGGCCACGCTGGGCGTCTGGTTCGGCCGCCGCCATCGTTTGCTCGTCGCCTGCTACGCGGCCTATCTTGCGCTGGTCCTCCTCATGCTGCCCGTAAGTGCCCCGCTCTGGAAACACGTCGGGCTGCTGAAACCGTTTCAATTCCCTTGGCGCCTGTTGGGTGTGATCGCGACGCTCCAGGCGGCCTGCTCGATCGGTTGGGCACTGGTCCGCTTCGACGATGCGAGGAGCCGGTCGCTGCGAGGGACGCTGTTGATTCTCCTGGCGGCCGCGACCGCCTTGTGGCATTCCAATCAGCTCCGCGTGCAGGGGGCGGTCGACTTTGCCACGGCGGATGAACTGGCTGGTGAGCTGTTCCGGCGTTCGCCGTACCAATGGCAGACGTTTGCCAACGTGGACGAGTTCCTGCCGCGGACCGCCTCGGCCCCGCAGAAGTACCGTGGTGAGCGGCAGCTTATGGACGTGGAGCAAGGCGTTGTTTTCCCGGCCGACGGCCACTCGCCGTACCACCTGCGGTTCGACGTCCGCTGCCAATCGCCGACCGAGGCGACGATCCATCAGTTCTACTTTCCCGGATGGCGCGTGGTCATCGACGGAGCGGAGGTCCCGCGCACGGTGCTCGAGAGCCGCCTGGCCGAAAACGGCCGCATACGGCTGGCGCTGCCGGCCTGTCCGGACGGCTGCACGGTCGAGGCATGGTACGCCGGCCCACCGGGAGACCGCATGCGATGGATCATGGCCTTCGCCACGTTGTTTGCTTTCGTATTGCTGTTGGCGTGGCACGACCGGCGGACGCGGTCGCGGCGGCGGTTTGGCGCAGGTACGGATTGACCTGGCAAACCGATTGACCGGAGGCTGGGGCTTGCTGGTTCAGAATCTGGGAGCGAGGATCACTGGAGGACCTCGGCGCATGCCGGCGGATTCTGCTGTTGTCGAGTCAGACGGTCTAAGAACCTATCCGTAGACCGCCGGGCGACTTGACTTCGAACGGGAATGCAGTGTCCGCGGCTGGTTCTTGGATAGGAGCCAAGTGTCTTTCCGGGGCCCCGGCCAGGGCCTATCGTTGTCGAGTTTGTCGAGGAGTTCGGCCTTGAGGTTTTCCAGGTGGGCGTGTGCCTGGGGCTTGGTGTCGGAGACGATCCAGATGTAGGACTCGCGGCCTTCCAGGGCGGTTCGCAAGGGATAGGCGAGGGTGGCGAGCGTGGATTTTGCGCCGCCGCGGGGGCCGAGGACGTTTATTTTGCTGCCGCGATCGGAGGATATGGCGTTGAGGCGTTCGGCCATCCGGCGGTGCATGGCGGAGGGGGGCTTGCTGAAGTATTCGGGGAGGTAGGTTTGACCCCAGGCGAGGAGATTGAGAGGGCGTGGGACGGGAGGCGTGGGGACGTGGAGCGTGGGGACGTGAGGCGTGGGGTTGGAAGAGGGAGACGCGTTGTGTGGAGAAGGAGAAGAGACATCGCGAAGCGACGTACCACAGTGCCAGTGGAAGAAGGTTTCTTGGAGGTTGCAGTGGTGAATTCGTATTGTGCAGTTCCATGGTTTTCCTCCTGGTGACAAGAAAAGCCCGCCAGGGACCTCGAAGGTCCTTGGCGAGCTCTTCTGAATACCTGCACGGGCAAGCTTTTCGGACACCCGATAAGGCGGCCGTTTCGGGCCGCGCTCATTATCATGCATCTCAAGCTTCGGTGGTAGGCGATTCGACCCAATTCGGAAGGTTAAGACGCGTGGGAGTGGACAGGGAAGAAGAGGATTAAGATTAAGAACCGGAGTGCCACTCCAGTCCGAACAACTCGGCGGCGCGCAATTGGAAATGCAGAACCACGGTGGATCCCGGAGTGACGGCCGCACTGGGATCGCCGCGCCAGGTGACCTGATGCGCGACGTGGTCGCCGGTGATCGGATCGCAGTCGGCTGCCGTGCGGCCAGGTGCGCCATCGATCCCGACACGGACATATCCGCCCGCATGCACTCGGGCGTTGATTCGCAGCGAGCTTCCGGTTGCCGGAATGCCGAAAGTATGGAACTGTCCTTCGGCATCTGCCACTAGGGCGACGAGACGCCCCTTGGGCCACCACGCCCAGCCGTACCGCGTCGCGATCACGCCCGGCCAGCGGGGGTACTTGTGTTCGTGACTTGCGCCCCAATACGGGATCGCTACGCGGTCGGCGCCCAGCGGCACGAGATTCTTGCCCGCGGCAACGAACTTGCCGTCCCAACCGGGCGGATCACTCGGCTCCAGCACCGGTCCGGCCGATACCCGGTCCCAGAGATGGCCGTCCATACTGGTGTGGATGTGAATTTCCGAAGTCTGTGTGTCGCGCCGGTAGACAAGGGGAAACATGAAGTGCTGTTCGGTCAGACCGGGATAGCTGGTGCGTGCGTTGGTGTAGACATCGTACGAACACGGATCGCCGAGACTCGCGGCGATGATCGGCTCGACCGGCGTCCAATGCAGGAAATCGTCGGACTCGGCACGGGCAATCGTGCGGCGGTCGTAGCGAAGATAGCGGGTGTACAGGACGTATTTTTCCAGCCACTCGTCGTAATAGACGGTGTTGTCGGTGTCGCCCTTGTGGATCAAGAGCGGCTCGGCCACCGGTTTCCAATGCAAGCCGTCCGGGGAGGTCACACCGAACAGGCAGTAGA
>JABWBD010000300.1 GCA_013360685.1 Pirellulales bacterium | reverse complement strand
GGGCGCGCCGGCGGTGCTGCTGCGCCTGGACCTGGACTTCTATGCGAAGACGCTGGCCGCGCGCGAAGCCGGGACCCTTTCCCCGGACCTGGCGCGGACGCTTTACGCGAAGTACATCGGAAGTTGACGTCAGGGTTCGACGACGGAGTCTCGATCCCGCGCGGCAACTTGGTCCATGAAGCCCAGCAATCGCTTCACGCGGTCTTTTTCCTTTTCGGCCAGATTCTTTGCCTCGCCGGGATCCTGCACCAGGTTGAACAACTCGATCTTGCGAGAGTCTCCCTTTCCGTGGACGAGCAGTTTCCAATCTCCCAATCGCAGAGAGCGGGCCTGCCATCCCGCGGCCACGGCGTAGATCGGCCGTTCGGG
The DNA here is from genome assembly GCA_013360685.1 of Pirellulales bacterium. Taxonomy (GTDB): domain Bacteria; phylum Planctomycetota; class Planctomycetia; order Pirellulales; family Thermoguttaceae; genus JABWBD01. Next base: position 9,998 of record JABWBD010000300.1, on the reverse strand, counting down.
CAAATCCCGCTGGTCAAGTAACAGCATTGCGACGTCCATGCCGTCCCATTTCAAATCCTGCGAAGGCCGATAGCCGGCCAACCGGCAGAGGGTCGGCATCCAGTCGGTGATCTGAACGGGGCTGTTCACCTTGCCGGGCTTCACGCGGACCGGCCAACGAACGATGGTCGGCACGCGCGTTCCGCCCTCATACAAGTCTCCCTTCTGCCCTCGCCAGGGAGTGTTGTTGCCGGTCAGCTTGCCGTTGGGACAGTTGTCGTCGGGGTATTTCAGGTCGTTGTTCTCGACCGTGCTTCCGCCGTTGTCGCTGGTGAAGACGACAAGCGTGCTGTCCTGCTTGCCCTTCCTTTCCAAGGCGGCAAGGATCCTGCCGACCGCATCGTCGAGGTGCATCACGCAGGCCGCGTAGTGTCGGGCGACATCTCCTTGGATGGTATCGGGGACGCGCTTGAGCCACTCCTCCGGCTCCTTGATCGGCAGGTGGACCGCCGTGAAAGGCACGTAGAGGAAGAACGGCTTCTCGCCACGGGCCTCGATCCAACCGACCGCCTCGGCGGCGATCAGGTCGGTCACATGGCCTGGTTCTTCAATCAGTTGCTCATTGCGATGCCAGGTCCGGGTGTACGGCCCCTTCTTGTAGCGATGGTTCCAAGGGCTGACTCCACCGGCGAGCGAGCCGTAGGAATGGTCGAAGCCGAAATGGTTCGGCCCCCATTCAGGCAGCGAGCCGAGGTGCCACTTTCCGGTGATGCACGTGTCGTAGCCGGCGATTTTCAGTGCCCGCGGCAGCGTGACGGTGTCCCAAGGGATGGCCCTGTTGTTCTGTGGATTCGTCACGCCGAAACGGCTCCAGCAGCGTCCGGTCAAGAGGCCGGTGCGCGTCGGGCTGCACACGGGAGCAACGTAGTGCTGCGAGAGCTCCAACCCCTCGCGCGCGAGACGGTCGAGATGGGGCGTAGCAGCGTTGCCTCCATGAAACGCGACATCGGCCCAGCCGAGGTCGTCGGCGATCATAAAGACGAAATTGGGCTTGCCTTTGGGCGATTCGGCGGAACAAAGCTGTGATGTCCCAAAGACCAATCCCAGAGCGAGAAGGAACGAGCGGTGCATCGTGGTTTCTCCGGTCGGCAGGGGCGGTGGTCAACTCCCCAGGCACTTGACGGGAATGTACCCCGCCGGAGTCTGCCCTGTCAAACAACACCGACCGCTCGCGCGCGAGGGTTTGACCCGGTTCAGCCCACGGTGCTACAATACGGTCATGAGCACGATACCCCTCAGACTCCCTGACGAAATGAGGCAGGTCCTTCGGGAAAACCCCGGCGAACCGCTCCCTCTTGAGGATGATGAGACGCATCAGGTCTACGTGGTCGTTGATCAGGATCTGCACCGCCGTGCCATGCAGGCGCTCCAGCAACAAGAAGATGTCCAAGCCATTCAAGCAGGCTTAGATGCGGCCGCGAATGGACTCGTCGCGCCGCTGGAAGAGGTGGATGCACGAATTCGAAAGAAGTTCGGCTTCCCACCACCGCCATGAAATACACGGTCGTTGTCTCCGAACCAGCTCAACGGGATATCGAGGAAGCGGTGCAAGAAGGCTTGGAGATTGACACCAAGCAGATTCCCGTGGGATACTGCCTCTTCCAATAGATCACCGCCGCAGCAACGGAGACACCAGACCATGTGGCACGCGACCTTGCTCATCGCCGCATTGATCGCCGTGCCGCCCAGCGCCGGCGGAAACGTGCAGCCGCTGTGGATCGAAGGTGAAGCATGGCATTCGCAGGTTGGATCCGTCGGGCCTGACCGTCCGCGGTACGCTTCGCGCGGAGCGTGCCTTGGTTCCCAGTGGGCCGGCGACCGGAACGACTGGGCCGCCTACCGTTTCTATCTCGAAAGCGAACTCGAGCAAGCCGTCGCCTGCTTTCGTTACGCACGGCTCGACGAGGGCGACTCTCACTTCGACCTTATCCTGGACGGCAAGCTCGCGGCCGGAAACGCCGCCTTCGCGTCTACCGGCGGATGGGGACATCGCCGCAACGACGAGTGGCAGTATCGCACGATCCGGATCGGCTCGCTCGGCAAAGGCTGGCACGAACTGAAACTTGTCTCGCTGGCGGATCGGAACAACACAAACCTCGACGGCTTCTTCCTGGCCGGCGAGCCGTTCCAGCCGCCCAACCTCCGCGGCGAGATCGAAAAATGCCCGCAGCCGCCGCTCCGCAGCGGAGCCGACGGGCCCGGGCCCGATTGGGTCGACAACGAGTTCGGCCTCGATGGTTTCACTGCGCGTCTTGACGACTGGTACTATCCGAGCGAAGAGCCGGCCGAACGGGCCGCTGTTACGCTTCCGAGCGTTTTGGAGTTCCGTCCCGACGGTGCGCAACTGGCGTCGGCCGACCGCACAACCACGGCTCGCGTGACGGTCGGGACCGACTTCGATGGTTGGAATCTGGCCGCCCGGCTTGACCGGCCCGAGCCGATCGTGGTCCTCCATCGCGATTTCCATCGCTGGGGACTGATCGTTTATCTGGCGAAAGACCACACCGTGGCGGAAATCCGCGAAGCGGTCGGGCAACTGCCGGGGCTCGAAGGGCCACGCGTCCGGTTTCCCAAGGATTACTTCACCTCGCTCCTGGCCGCCAAGCGCGACGTGCTCGGGGAAAAGGTGCCGGCACGGTCCCACGAGCCGGACTATGAGACGGTGGCCGGTTATCTTGCTCCGCTGGAGACCTACACGTTTCTCGGCTCGCCACAGTCGCCGGTCAAGTATTTCATACAGCCCGACGGGGCGATCTGCCGGCAGCCGGAGCATGGCGGCCCACCGGTGATTTCCCGCGACACGCGCTTCGACTTGGCGACGCTGTTGCCGGCGGGTCTGGCCCCGGTGCATCCGCGCCGGGTGAAGCAGGGCCTCTTGGGAGGCTATCTGCCCGCGATCAACTACGGCTACTTTGACGCCGAGTCCGGCATCGGATGGGAACTCTCCGCCTTGATGGACCCGGGCGAGTCGCCGATCGTTCTGCTTCGCTTCCGCCGGACCGATGGTCCGCCCCGCTATTTCCGGCTGGAGCCGTTGCAGGAACTCAGTGACGGCCGCGACTTCTATGCCGCACTCTTGCGGCTCAAGGAGTCGTGGGATGTTTTCTTTCAAGACGGCTTCGACCTCGAAATCCCCGACCGACGCGTGCGGGATGCCTGCCGCGCGGCGATCGCCCGCGCCGCGAGCGGCTGCGTCGGGCTGCATCCCAAGTATGGCGTCGGCCACTACTGGGGCAAGCAGCACGACGGATTCCCGCCCACCACCCTCAGCCTCAACGCCTGCCTGCTTCACTGGGGGCTTCATCAGCAGGCCAAGGACCGCTTGAGCTACTACTTCGACAACTTCATCCAAGCCGACGGCACGTTCCACTACTACGGCCCCGCCATCTCGGAATACGGCCAATTGCTCCATCTGGCGACCGATTGTGTCCGGCTTACAGGCGACGAGGCATGGTTCGACCGGCATCGGCCTGCCATCCACCGGGTCGTCGATCAACTCCTGCGGCTGCGCGCGGAGAGCCGGAAGCAGCCGACCGACGCGCTCACCTACGGCCTGCTTTACGGTTCGCCCGAGGCCGACACGCGCGAGCAGACCGAATACTATTTCTCGAACAGCGCCTGGTGCTGGCGTGGGATGCGCGAGATCGGCAGCCTCGAGGCAGAAATCGGCCGGAAGCGGCAACAGCCCGAGTTGCTCCGCGATGGCCAGGCGCTGCTGGCCGAATGCGACGCGATGCGGTCCGACATCCTGCGGAGCGTGGAACGTTCCCTGGTGCCGGCCGAGGCGGTGCCGTTCCTGCCGCCGATTGCGGGGTTCGGGAAGCCGTTCGCCACCATGACGCAGGACACACTGGCCTCGTACACGAACTATCGCTATTGGCTCGAGACCCTCTCGTCGCAGTGCCTGCCGCCCGATCAGGAATGGCTCATGATCCAGTACCGGCTCGCGCACGGCGGTGAGCTTTTGGGGATGACCCGCTTCTCCGGGCATCTGGACGACTGGCCCTATTACCATTATGCCCGATCGCTCCTGGCCCACGACCGGGTGGCGCATTTTCTCCTCGGCTACTTCGGGCACCTGGCCCACCATCAGATGCCCGGCACCTTTATGGCCTACGAGCAGGTGGCGATCCAAGGCTATGGCCGGCGCCGCCAGATCGCCGACTACTGCGTTCCCTCGCAACTGACGATTCCGCTGATGACGCGATGGATGCTCGTTGTTGAAGAGCCCAACGACGATGCCCTCTGGCTCTGCCGGGCCGCTCCGCGCGCGTGGTTCGGCAGCGGCCTGTCGGTCCGCGCCGCCCCGACGCGCTGGGGCCTGGTCGGTTTTCAATGCAGTCCGTCGGAGGGCGGCTTGCGGCTCACGGCGCGAGTCAAGTTCTCCGGCGGTTCCTACCCGATCGTTCGGCTTCGCATTCGCCATCCCCAGGCGCTGCGGATCGCGCGCTGCGATGCCGCGGAAGGGCTCCAACCGCGGATCGACGCGGAGAGGGAAATGATCGAGTTTCGCCCCAATCGGGCAGAGACGACCTTGCAGATTGCTTTTCTCAAATCTCATTGAGCAGGGCCTGCAGTTTCAAGGCGGGCAGACCGCGCTCCCACCCGGCGATGATCTTGGCCGCGTCGGCCTCGGCCATGATGGCGCCGGCGGAGCCGGATCGCACCAGTTCCAGGTTCGCGGCCAATTCCCGCGCCCAACGCTCGTAGCGCGCGGCCGTCTCCGGGTCGGCCGGCGAGGAGGCCAGGGCCTGCCGGACCTCCGCCAGTCTCTGCGGCAACGGCCATTGCGCGAGGCCGGGATCGGTGAATTCCAAGGTCTTCAGTTCTTGAACGAGCGACTGGGCCCGGCCGCGGAGATCGGCCTTCGCCGCCTCGTTCTTCTTGCCGGCGTAGTCGAAGAAGACGAAGCGGAAATCGCGAAGCGAGGGCTTGAGATCCAGTACCGTTTCGATGCCGTAGCTTGCGACGGTGAAGCCCGCCTTGTCGGCCTGATCCGGGGCCCACAGCACCGCGCACGGCCCGATGCCGCTGTACGCGGGCCCGATGTAGCCGGCGTCGTAGATGCTGTCGTAGCAGAGCGCCCACCACTGGGTCGGCACGTCCAGTTCCGCGCGCTCGCCCTGGGCGAAGTCGCGCGTGGGAGTCAACACGTGGCGGTCGGCGTCGGAGACGAACGCCGAAGGATAACAGCGCAACGCGAGCCGCGCCGATTGGATCGGGACTTTCGGTTCCAGCAGGGCCTGGGCGAACAGGCAGTCGCCGCCGGCCTTGGCGACAAACCGCACGCGGACGACGGCCTGGGACGTGTCGAAGACGAAATCGGCCGTGCCGCGAGAATCGGAACTGCGCCCGGTCACTGAGTGGATCATGGTCCGGCCCATGTCCTGCCCGTTGATCCGCAGTTCGAAAAAGCCGCCGCCGTACCAGTTGCAGCCGGACGGTTCCGGCATGCCGATGTAGCCCTCGCCGGGGATGGCGGCCCGGGGATCGTTCGGGTCGAGGGCGACCACGTAACGCAGCGCGAACGTCTGCGCGCCGGTGTCGAGGGTGATCGTCTGCTGATGGCGTTTCAGGCCGATGGTGTGCGAGGGAGCCCCGGGGCCGATTGTTGCGATTTCCACGTCCGAGGTGGTGACCAGTACCTGCGGATCTTGGGCCTGCAACGCCGCGGGCAGGACCAGGGCAAGGCTGAACGCTGAAATGAGAGGCAACGTCTTCATGGAGCGGCTCCTTTGAAGTGCGGTGACTTGTCACCGCTTTGTCTCGTGCTGGGTTTGTTCTCGGCTACTCGACGGTGAACTGGGCCGTTGCCGCCGCTGAGGTGTACAACTCGGTCGCTTGGATCGTCCATGTGCCTCTGGGGTCGTTGCAGGCCACGGGCACGTCGACCACAATGCCTTTCTTGTCGGTCACGACGACTGGGTCGATCCAATCCGCCAGCCTGCCGTCGGGCAGCTTTACTTCGAGCCTGACGGCCTGGCGGCCTGCCGGTAGAGCCGAAGTGATCGCGACGCGCCCGACATTTCCGCGCGACACCGACGGCGCTACGTTCAACGCCACCGGCCCCAGCGGCTGCGGAGAGAGGGCATAGAAGATCGCTCGAAACGGAGTAATCGTCAGGTCCACACTCCGCTGCAAGCCGAGGTCCTTGCGGGCCTTGAGATCGTAGACGTGGAGCGATTCCGGCAGTTCCAGCTTTGCCGCCTCGGGCCGGCCGTGATGGCGCAAGAGCGACACGATCTGCACCGGGCCGTTGTTCCAGCGCGTGATTTCGACGTTGCGGAGGCGCTGGCCGTCCGCGCCGGCCAGAAGCAACGGCAAGGATACCCCGCCTTGGCTCAGCATCTGTTGCACGAACTGTGCGGCTGCTTCGGGCGTGTTCGCAGCGCCGAGGGCCGGGAAGCTGGACATGGCCAGGTTGAGCAGCATGGCCCGGCCCTTGCCGTAGCCGTGGCGAAGGGCGAGAGGGACCTGCCCGGCGGATCCTGACGCCGATGCTTCGGCGGGCTGGATCCCCGCGTCGGCCCGCACGTTCGGAAGCTCCAGCGGCGGCGGTTTGTCGTCTGCCGACGGGACCTTGACTGAACCACCGCCAACGACCGCCGCGGCAAAGCCGGTCCGCTTGACTCCGAACACGTCGTCCAACTGGCCGGCGGCCAACGGCTTGACGTGGCCATCGTAAATCGCCGGTCGGACATCGGCGATCAACGTGCCGCCGTCGCGGACGTAGGCACGGAGCATTTCCGCTTCTCGCGGGCTGACGGCCTGGGTCATCGGCAGGAGGATGACTTTGAATTGGCTCAGGTCGACTTCGCCCAGCCGCATCTGCCGGTCGGTGAAGTAGCGGAAATTGAGCCCCAGATCGCGCAAGGCATGGTGAAAGGCCGTGTGGTTGCTCTCATAGCTGCCGAACGTAGGCGACGCCTGCACCTTGGCGGCATAGGCCGAAGCAAGCGAGTAAAGGATGCCAATGCCGTCGGTCTGCATGTCGGAAGTAAGCAGCAGGTCGCCCAGGCCGTCGCGGACGATCTGCGTGTCGGCGAGGATTTCCTTAACGGCGGGATAGGGGTCGAGCGTGGGGGCGAGCCAGCCATGGAAACGGCCGAGGGCATCCCATCGCCACCACCAGACCGCGTCGCAGCCGCGCGTGACCATGCGCCAATATTTCTCCAGCAGCGTGTCGGCGTCCTTGGTGTAGCCCATCCAGTTGGAGCGAGGAAAGTCGCGAGGGGCGATCGATCGCAGCACCTCGTCGGCCGTGCCGGGATAGGGCGACCAGAAGGCGTTGGAGCGTACGAAGCCGTCGAGATCGTCGGCGGCATCGAACCTGCCGGCCCCTTCAAAGCCGCAGCGGCTCTGCGGATCGATGCGGCGGAAGCCGCTGCCGAATCGCTCGCAGAGCTTGCAGAAGTTGTGCGACTGAAATGCCTGCCGGTCGAACCAGCGAGGGAAATTGCCGGAGCGCAGCGCCTCGGCCTCGTCGTTGTCGTCGGGCTTGCCCAGTTGCACTTCGTGGAAGCCGGCATAGTTGGCGCCCCAGGATGCGTTCAGTGCGGCGATCTGGCCGTATTCTCCCTCCAGGTACTTGCGGTATGCCTCCAGGCACTGGGGGCTCAGGCACGAGCCGCGGACCACGATCTCATCGCCGAGCGAGTAGACGAAGACTCCGTGCCGGCCGGCGGGGACATACTGGTCGACGATGCCGTCCACATGGGACTGGATCTTGGCGGCGTCGGACCAGCAGGCAGGTTGGCAGGCGGCGCCGATGTGCGTCGTGTAGGGGATCCAGGCGATGTCGCAGGCGGCGACGCTCGGTTCCGGGCTGCCGGCGCGGAGGTGCACGGTGACGCCGGTGCCGGCCAGGGCCTGCTCCGCCCAGGGCGCAAGATTGCCGCGAGGCGTATCCCACATGACGAAGTTGAACCGGCCGCGCCGGCGATCGACGACGCGGGCAAACTGCCAGGCGGAGGCGACTTCGTCCGTGCCGGCCACCAGGGTGGCGCGGACTTCGAGCAGCATCGGGAACCAGGGTTGCACGGCGAACTGGAATGAATGGTGTGCCGTGTCGGACTTGGCCGTTTGCCGCGAGATTTCGCGGTCGCGCCGGTCCAGCAGGCTTACGATCACACGATGGTCGGGGCGGCGCTCTCCGATCAGGCGCACTTTGCCCGACAACGTCTGCCCGACCTCCGCCCAGTCCTGGTCCAGTTGAAGCTGGACCTCTTGTTGCGGGCAGACGACGGCAAGGGGGGTGCTGGCAAAGCCGGCCACGCGGTCGCCGCCGCGCGCGACAACATTCAGATGGTACTTGCCCGCGCGGACCAGCGGCATGTCCAGATCGAGATCGCCTTCTGGCTTGTCGAGGGCGCGGCGCGTGGTGAGAAGGATCGCGCCGTCGTCCCGGCGGAGCGTGATGTCGGCGGCGACCGGCGGGGCAGCTCCCTGCCAGGCGAGCTTTGCCGCCGCGGCCGGCAAGTCGGATCGCGGCAGCTCTTTGCTTTTGGTCGTGAGCGTCAGGTTCAGCTTCGGCTCCTTGCTCGCCGCCCACAGGATGGCCTTGCCCAAGCGCATGTCCCACTCGTCGTACTCGACTTCCCAGCCGGGCCGGTACTCGATCGCCGGGCGTTTTGGCAGGCGGACGCCGCGGCCCTGCCGGACCGTGAATGCGGTGGCGCCGCCGACGTCTTCCAGGAACGCGGGCACTTGCTTCAGTTGGTTCTTGTCCTTGAGCACTCGCTTGTCATCCGTGCCGAACAAGACCAATCCCGCGCCCTCCGTGACCGCCTTGATGATTGCATATTGCTGCTCGACCGGCACGTTTTCCAACGGCACGTCGAGGAAGACAAAGGCGTCCCATTTCCGGGTGAGCAACCTCGCCATGCGTTGAATGCCGCGTTCGGCGCCGTGCCACTGCTCTTGGGTGGTGTCGATGATGCAGGTCCAGAAGACCATCTGCGGCTCGAGGTCAAACCGCTGCTGGAGTTCGACGACCTCCCGCGGATTGGTTCCGCGGCCGTCCAGGAAGAACAGCACTCGCGTCTTTCCGAGCACGTAAGGAGTGGCCCAGGGCGTGTGGGGAGTGACGAACTCGGATTGGACGTTGTGATCGAGTTCGAGTTCGGCCATGTCTTGGGCCGGGCCGGCCGTGGCGAACGGCATGAGAACCAGCAGGGAGATCAGGAGTGGTAAGCCCAATTGCGCGGGTGTGGAATTCGAGGTCGGTTGCTTCACGGGTGGTTCTCCTGAATGGTGCGACAAGCTTCGATATGTGGCATTATTCTCCGGCGACGCACCGGTTCGCAAGTGCTGGAAGCAATTGCGGTTGCGGAAACGGCTCGGAACGCAAGGTTCGTACGGTCCGGAAGATGGGTCTTGTATAATTCGTGCTGCATTCCAGCCACAAGAACGGCGAAATCCCCTGAATTCTTGGTTTCGGTAGAAGGGAACCAAGTTCTTGCGGACATCCTGGCGGAGGCAATCCGGCGTGGATTCCACGGCAAAGCCTGCATCGGCGTGAAGGTGCACGACGGCACGATCCAGCAGATCGTCCAAAAGGTGGAGCGGGTGAAACGGTACTCGACGGCGGAGCGCGGGGCAAGGGTCTCCTTGAGCGCCCGGCCGGAGTCTTCGGACCCAGCTCGTTGGTCCAACGGCAGGTCTCCGGAGGAAGGGGAGACCTGCGGTCGGTAAGTCGGGCACGGTAGGGAAACCGTGTCCGAGCGCGTGTGTGGCACGGCACTCCGTGCCGCGATTCACGACGCAGAGCGTCGTGTCACTCTGGACGAGAGCAGGCGGAGCCTGCAGGACAGTGTGCTACCAAGCAGAGCCCGACTCCGTTTCTGCGGACAGTTCCAGTGTAATCGGTTCCCCTTCGTATTACCATCCTCACTAGACGTTCTCCTGCGGGGGCCTCGCGGCGTGGGCAACACCATTCTTGTTCAGGCGATCGGCTTGCT
>JABWBD010000299.1 GCA_013360685.1 Pirellulales bacterium | reverse complement strand
GGTCGGCCGTGACAAGGATCGACACGTCGTCACCGCTCATTTCGGCGGAGCCGGGGTTCGCCGTGTAGATGTTGGCCCCCTTGGAACCCCAGACCCAGGCGGTGTCCTCGCCTCCGCCGCCGTCGAATTGTGTCGCTTCGATGTTGGTCAGCGATAGCGAGTAGCTCGGGCCGGAAACCGTGCCCGACGTGGGCCAAAACTGGGCGTTTTCCGCTCCGCCGCCGCCGACCGACCGGACGTTGTCGGCCCCGCCGAGTCCGTCGAAGGAGAAGCTGCCGGCCTGGGCCGCGGTAAAGCCGTAGGCAAGACCGTTGATCGTGACCTGCCGGCCGGCGGATGCGTCGAAAGCAAACTGGTCGTCCTGGGGAGTGCCGTAGACGACGACCGACGTCCCGGTCGGCTGGACGAGGTTGCCCAGCCGCAGGTCCACGCTGCCGTCCCGTCCGCCAACCCAGACGTGGAATGTTTGGCCGGCGAGGGCCGCGTAGTCCAGCCGCTGGCGGCCTCCCACCACGGCTGAACTCGCCAGGGGCGCAAACGAGGAATCGAACAGCGCGATGGCGACATCGTGCCGCTGGGCTTCCACAGTCAGCAATCCCGCGCGAGCGGCCGAGAGTTGATACCACTGGTCGGCGGACGTGAGGTCCTGCGACTCCAGCAGTCGGAAATCGACGGTTCCCAGCGCTACCGGGGCCCTCGCGATAACCAGTTGGGTGATCTTGCTGTGGGTTCTGCCGCCGCTGTCGGTCACCCGCAGACGAATCGGGACGGCCGTTTCGCGCGGCAAGCCGGCGAGATTCTGCCAGGGGACGGTGGCCAGCATTCCGCTTGCGTCCCACTGGCCGTCATCACCCAGGTCCCACTGGTAGCTGACGATCGACTCGCCGTAGACGGCATCGGGATGATAGGAGCGGCTGCCGTCCAGGAATAGACAGGTGCCCACAAGGGTATCGTAGGGCCCGCCCGCGTCGGCAACCGGCCAGGCGCGGACGTTCGTCAAAGCGATGGTGAAGTTGTGAACGGCGGAGGCGTTGAGTCCGCCGAGGCCGGAGCCTCCGTCGTCTCGAAGCTGCACGCTCACCGTGGCAATGCCGAGGGAGCCGGGCGCGGGAGCGTAGCGAAGCGTGCCGTCCGGGGAAATCGTGGGCGCGACGGCGAACAGCGCCGGCTTGTCGGTGCTCACCAGGAATTCGACCGACTGGCCGGTCTCGTTGGCCGGGCCCGGCGCGATACCGGTTGCCCAACCGATGACCGACTGGAGTCCGGCACGGTCATCGACCTGCTGCGAAAGGCCCGGGGTGAACCGCGGCGGATCGTTGACCGGTGCGACCGTGATCGTGAAGGTCTGCTCCGCGGATGTGTCGACGCCTCCCGCCTGAGTGCCGCCGTTGTCGGTCAGCCGCACGGTGACCTCCGCCGAGCCGAAGGCATTTGCCGCGAGGGTGTAGCGCAGGATTCCCGAGATCGGATCGATCCTGGGCAGGACGGCGAACATCGCATCATTGTCCGTCGTCACCACGAACGTCAGCGCCTGGGCCCTTTCGTTGATCGGGCCCGCGGCGATATCGGCGGCCCAACCGACCAGGGTCTGGGGCCCCGGGTCTTCGTGGACCGACAGATCGGGCCCTCTGGTAAACGAAGGCGCGTCGTTGACGGGGCTGACCGTCACGACAAACGTCTCCGTGGTCGTGGCCGTGCCGTCAAACGCCCTTACCAGAATGGTGACCGTGCCCGTCTCGTCGGCGGCCGGGCTGAGCCGGATCGTCCAATCGGCCCCGCTGCCGACCAGCAGCAGGCTGGTGTTCGGAATCAAAGCCTGGTCGCTGGAACGGACCGTCACGGTGAGCGACTCCGTGGCCGTCTCCACATCGCCGACCGTGAAGGCAATCGGACCGTCGGCCGTGTCCTCGGCGGTGGTCCGGTCGGCGATGTCGCTGATCGTGGGCGGGTCGTTGACGGGCGCGACCGTCAACACGAACGTGTCGCTGGACGAGGTCGTGCCGTCGGATACGGTAACCGTGATCGTCGTCGCGCCGGACTGGTTGGATGCCGGATGAAGGGTAATGGTCCGGTTGGCCCCGCTGCCGCCCAGCACCAGGCTGGTGTCCGGAATCAACGTTTGATTGTTTGAAGTGGCCGTCACCACCAGAGAGCCCGCCGGCGTCTCAACGTCGCCTACCGTGAAAGCGATCGGGCCTTTTGCCATGTCTTCGGGGGTCGACTGGTTGGCAATATCACTGACCGTCGGCGGATCGTTTTCGGCCGTGACGGTCAGGACGAACGTGTCGCTGGACGAGGCCGCTCCGTCGGATACGGTAACCGTGATGGTCGCCGTACCGGACTGATTCCGTGCCGGATGGAGAGTGATGGTCCGGTTGGCTCCGCTGCCGCCCAGCACCAGGTTGACGTTCGGAATCAGTGTCTGGTTGTTCGAACTGGCCGTCACCAGCAGGGAACCCGCCGCCGTCTCCACATCGCCCGCCGTGAAAGCGATCGGGCCCGTTGCCACGTCCTCCGTGGTCGACTGGCCTGCGATATCACTGACCGTCGGCGGATCGTTCACGGCCGCGACGCTCAAGACGAACGTGTCGCTGGACGAGGCCGTGCCGTCGGACACGGTAACCGTGATGGTCGCCGTACCGGACTGATTGGATGCCGGATGAAGGGCGATCGTCCGGTTCGTCCCGCTGCCCCCCATCGCCAGGCTGGCATCCGGGACCAGCGTCTGGTTGTTCGAACTGGCTGTCACCAAGAGAGAGTCCGCCGACGTCTCAATGTCGCCTACCGTGAAAGCAATTGGGCCCTTCGTCATGTCCTCCGTGGTCGACTGGTTCGCGATGTCACTGACCGTGGGCGGATCGTTTTCGGCCGCGACGGTCAACACGAACGTGTCGCTGGACGAGGCCGCGCCGTCGGACACGGTAACCGTGATGGTCGCCGTGCCGGACTGGTTCGATGCCGGATAGAGGGTAATCGTCCGGTTAGCCCCGCTACCGCCCAGCACCAGGTTGGCGTCCGGAATCACTGTCGGATTGTCCGAACTGGCAGTCACCACCAGGGAGCCCGCCGCCGTCTCAACGTCGCCCACCGTGAAAGCGATCGGGCCCTTCATCGTGTCCTCCGGGGTCGACTGGTTCGCGATATCGCTGACCGTCGGTGAATCATTAGTCCCGCCGACCGTCAGTACGAACATGTCGCTGGCCGAGGCCGTGCCGTCGGACACGGTAACGGTGATCGTCGCCGTGCCGGACTGGTTGGATGCCGGATGAAGGGTAATCGTCCGGCTGGCCCCGCTGCCCCCCAGCACCAGGCTGGCATCCGGGATCAGCGTCTGGTTGTTCGAACTGGCCGTGACCACCAGGGAGCCCGCCGGCGAATCAATGTCGCCTACCGTGAAAGCGATCGGACCCTTCGCCGTGTCCTCCGTGGTCGACTGGTTCGCGATATCACTGACCGTCGGTGCATCGTTTTCGGGCGTAACCGTCAGCTCGAACGTGTCGCTGGACGAGGCCATGCCGTCGGACACGGTAACCGTGATGGTCGCCGTGCCGGACTGGTTGGACGCCGGACGAAGGGTAATCGTCCGGTCGGCCCCGCTGCCCCCCAGCACCAGGTTGGCATCCGGAATCAACGCCTGGTCGTCCGAACTGGCCGTGACCACCAGGGAGCCCGCCGGCGCCTCAACGTCGCCTACCGTGAAAGCGATTGGGCCCTTCGCCATGTCCTCTGCGGTCGCTTGGCTGGCGATGTTACTGACCGTCGGCGGATCGTTTTCGGCCGCGACGGTCAGGACGAACGTGTCGCTGGCCGAGGCCATGCCGTCGGACACGGTAACCGTGATGGTCGCCGTGCCGGACTGGTTGGACGCCGGATGAAGGAAAATCGTCCGGTCGGCCCCGCTGCCCCCCAGCACCAGGTTGGCATCCGGAATCAACGCCTGGTTGTTGGAACTGGCCGTCACCACCAGGGAACCGGCCGACGAATCAATGTCGCCTACCGTGAAAGCGATCGGGCCCTTCACCGTATCCTCCGTGGTCGACTGGCTGGCGATATCGCTGACCGTCGGTACATCGTTTTCGGCCGCGACGGTCAGGACGAACGTGTCGCTGGCCGAGGCCGTGCCGTCGGATACGGTAACCGTGATCGTCGCCGTGCCGGACTGGTTGGATGCCGGATGAAGGGTAATCGTCCGGTTGGCTCCGTTGCCGTCCAGCACCAGGTTGGCGTCCGGAATCACCGTCGGGTTGTCCGAACTGGCTGTCACCACCAGGGAGCCCGCCTCCGTCTCAGCGTCGCCCACCGTGAAAGCGATCGGGCCCTTCACCGTGTCCTCCGTGGTCGACTGGTCTGCGATATCGCTGAGCGTCGGTGGATCGTTGCTTCCGCCGACCGTCAGCACGAACGTGTCACTGGACGAGGCCGTGCCGTCGGATACGGTAACCGTGATGGTTGCCATACCCGACTGGTTGGATGCCGGATGAAGGGTAATCGTCCGGCTGCTCCCGCTGCCGCCGAGCACCAGGTTGGCGTCCGGAATCAACGCCTGGTTGTCCGAGTTGGCTGTCACCACCAGGGCGCCCGCCGCCGTCTCAACGTCGCCCACCGTGAAAGCGATCGGGCCCTTCGCCGTGTCTTCGGGGGTCGACTGGTTGGCGATATTACTCACCGTCGGGGGATCGTTTACGGCCGTGACGGTTACGAGAAACGTGTCGCTGGCAGTCGTCGTGCCGTCGGACACCGACACCGTGACGGTCGCCGTGCCGCCCTGGTTAGCGGCAGGATTCAGAGTGATCGTCCGCTGGGGCCCGCTGCCGCCGAGCACGAGGTTGGCATCCGGAATCAGCAGCGGATTGCTGGAACTGGCCGTCACGATGAGCGAGTCCGCGGGCGTGTCCGCGTCGGCGACGGTGAATTCGATCGGTCCTTTCGCCGCGTCTTCGGCGGTCTGTTGGTCGGCGATGTCGCTGATCGTGGGCGCATCGGCTTCTGCCGTGACCGTCAGCAGGAACGTGTCGCTGGCGGTCGCCGTGCCATCCGATACCGTCACGGTGATGGTTGCCGCGCCGGCCTGGCCGGCGGCAGGATTCAGAGTGATCGTCCGCTGGGGGCCGCTGCCGCCGAGCACGAGGTTGGCATCCGGAATCAGCAGCGGATTGTCCGAACTGGCCGTTACGACCAGCGAGTCCGCCGGCGTGTCCGCGTCGGCGACGGTGAATTCGATCGGTCCTTTCGCCTCGTCTTCGGCGGTCTGTTGGTCGGCGATGTCGCTGATCGTGGGCGATTGCTGTGGATTCTCCACCGAAATCACGACGTCGTCGCCGACGGCGTATTCTCCGTCCGAGGCTTGCAGTCGCAGGACATATGTGCCGGCGGCACTGAAGCCCACGGTCGTGTCCATCGCAGAAGCGTCGTCGAAGGTCGCCGTCCCCGGACCGCTGACCTGGGTCCACGTGGCGGCAATCATGCCCGGAGGACTCGGCAGCCCGTCATCGGTTACCGTGCCGTCGAGGACCGCCGTAGCGATCGTGGGCGACGGATCGGTTCCCAGCCGGCCCGTGTAGATCGACAGGTTCCCTGCCTCGGCGATGTCTTCCCAGGGCACGAGCCGAAAGTCCATGTCGTCGTTTTGTGCGATGAAGACCCCCATGGGAAAGATGCTGCCCAGGGCGACATTGGAAACATCAATACCATCCGTGACGGAAACACCCTCGACCTGGAACGTGGTCAGGTAGGCATTGGCTGCTTCGCGCGTGTAAATGACGAATTCGTCGGCGCCTTGAGACGACACGATCAGGTAGCCGGCGTCTTCTTTCCCGTAATAGATCGCCAGGCCCTCGATATCGGCAACAAGGTGACCGCGGATGTTGTCGATCTCGGTCCGCTGGGTTCCGCCGGCCGGGTCCAAGCCGTACTTGTAGAGCCCCCCGTGCTCCTCGGCGATGAAAAGGTTGCCCAGCGCGTCGTCGGCGACGATGCCTTCGACGGCCCCGCCGGCGTCGAAACTCCTGACCAGCGTTCCGCCGAACAAGCCGCCCTGCAAGAACTCCCACTGCTCGATTTCGCCGCCGGTGGAGCTCACAAAGCCGTAATACCTGCCGGTCTGCCGATCATAGGCGCCGGCATACCCATAGACGGCAATGCCGGTCGGAATGCTGCCCACCTCGACCAGGCGGCGATTGGCTGCGTCCACCTGGTATGCGTCGATCGCATTCGTCGTCCGATTGCTGACGGTGACCAGGTCGACGGACTCGCCGTTGAGATTGAAGCCATAGCGCACGTCGACGTTGTTCAGTTTCCCGTCCGCAAGGTGCTGGATGGTCCGGCCGTTGAGGTCGTAGACATACATCCCGGCTTCCTTGGCGGTGCCGATGACAAGCGATTGTGCGGAATCGGCAGGATGGATCCAGATCGCCGGATCGTCGGCCGCCCCACGGCCCACGGACTCTGTAACCACACTGGGACGGACGAGGAAGGGATCGATCGGGAGGCCCACGGCGGGAAGATCCACAATGCCCCCGTTTCCGCCGCCGTCGTCTGCGATCACGGTCTGATCGCGGCCGGCATCGACCGTGGGCGGCTGGTTCTCCGAAAGGGGATCGGCTGCCGCCGCGGCGATTTCGCTGGGCGCCGCGTGCCGTGCGCAGGAAGCTTCGGCTGCATCGGCCGTGCTCCAGGATCCGATGTTCAGGAGTCTCCTCGCCTCCAGAACCTCAAAACCCGGCCTTTTCTTCCTTGGAAGATCTCTTCTCGCCACTCGTCGATTCTCCATTGCGGGAATATCAGACCGATTCGTGCAGGCGAATTCCGCACAGGATTGGCGGACTGAGGCAGATGCATCTTTCCATCAGACGGGCCGTGTCAGCGGCACTCCGCTGCCTGCCCGCTGCCGGGGACTGGTCCATTTTTCGGCGAGTGGAGTGTCTTGGCGACAAAGACGTCGACCGAAAACATGGACGAGTCCCCTTCCCTCTCCGGCACGAGACCCGACAAGACCCGGGCTCTCCCCTGGGGATTTTATTCACGCCCGACCGAATCGTCGCGTGGCAGTACAGTGCGTGTCTGGTGAGTGTCGGGGGCCTCTCTAAGCACCATATTTCTCGCGCCGCTACCCCAGAACTTCCAAAGGCCGCGTCCTACGGTTTACAGCGGCCGAGCTACTGGCTTCGAAGTGAGCGGTATCGCGTCGGGTTGCATCGAACCAGCCTAACGGATGGCGGCAAATCAACGGCGTGTAAACGCTCAGCCGTACCCAAGGATGCCCAAAGCGGGGACAGCGATTCTCGCGGAGTTCTTCCTGCGCGAACTTCGCGGGTTCCTGCAACCAGGGCTGGACAAGTTGGGCAGACAGATCATTGAGTGCTGCATAGACGGAGGAAGCGTTACCGACTACGAGGCGTTCCTGCCGAGTATCGATTTGACCCCTTAGTCAAGGACACCCCACGAATCGCGCTTGGGCCGACAGCATTTCGCATAACCGATTTCCTCGTCGGTCTAACGACGCATGAGAAAACGACTATGGACAAAACCAATCCATTGCGGCCGGCGATATTCTGGGACCGCGACGGAACGTTGATCGAGGACCGAGGCCACCTGTCAGAGCCCGGCGAGGCCGTATTTCTGCCGGGCACGATCAACGCGCTGCGCCGGCTCCAGGACGATTTCCTGTTCTTCATCGTGACAAACCAGCCGGGCGTCGCGGAAGGCGCGATCAGCATCCGCGATGTGGATCGCGTCAACGCCTACGTGGTTTCCCGGCTGGCGGAAGCGGGACTGAGAATCTCCGCCGTCTACGTTTGCCCACACCGCCGTGCGGATGGATGCGCATGTATCAAGCCCAGTCCTCATTTTCTCCACAAGGCAGCCGAGGATTTCGGGATCAGTCTTCGTCGCTCCTTCGTGGTTGGCGATCATCCTCACGACGTGGAGCTTGCCGAGCCGGCCGGCGCTCAAGGGGTTTACGTCTGCACCGGACACGGCCCGAAGCATCTCGACGAGCTGAGCGAAAACAAGATCGTCGTGCCGGACATCCGGGCGGCGGCTGAATGGATCCTGTCCCGGTGGCCGCCTCACCGAATGCGGCACCATGTGGGTGACGCCGCGGAGATCATCCGTCGCGGCGGAGTTGTCGTGTTCCCTACGGAAACCGTTTACGGGCTCGGTGCCAACGCCTTCGATCGGCGCGCGGTTGCCCGCGTGTTTGAAATCAAGAACCGGCCCCGCTTGGACCCGCTGATTGTGCATGTCGCGGACAGGCGGCACGCGCGCTGCCTGGTAAAGGATTTCCCGGCGGACGCCTGGAGATTGGCAGAGCGGTTCTGGCCCGGACCACTGACCCTCGTTCTTCCCAAAATCGACGAATTGCCGGACATCGTTACGGCGGGGCTGCGCAGCGTGGCGATTCGGGTGCCCTGCCATGCCCTCGCGTTGGCTCTTCTCTCGGAGACTGGGGTGGCCGTTGCAGCACCCAGTGCTAATCTTTTCGGAAGGATCAGCCCCACGACCGCCGAACATGCCGCCGCTCAGCTTGGCACTCAAGCGGACATGACACCATCCCGAAATTGCACCAACGCCATACGTGCATCCCACCGCTGCCGTGAGCGGCAGGGTGCGCGTCGGGAATCGGGGGCTCGTCGGTCCGCACGCGGCAATCCGTGCCGATGAAGCGGGGCCGGACGGAAACGTCGAGCCGATCGTCATCGGCGAGTGTGTGAACATCCAGGATTGCGCTGTCATCCACGCCTTGGGCGGCACGGGAGTGACCATTGGCCCAAGGATCCAGGATCGGGAATCGCGGAGGCAATCCTCGCCGAAGGCAAGCAGCAGGCTTCGTCCGAGGGCCGTAGTCTCAGCCCTCTCGGAAGAGGTCACCGTGCGCCGCTTCAGTGATCGCCTTCACAGCAGGATGCCTCAGCCTTCGTTCGACGGAAATGGCGTAGAACCGTTCCCGAACGGCATCGAGCCGGCCGACAAGCTGTACGCGGTATTGCCGGCACGTCTCCTGCTCCACCGCAGACGGCACAGCGAAGAGCCCCTGTCCGGCCTGGCCGAACACCTTCAACAGCGCGCTATCGTCGAATTCGCCGCGCACGTCGGGGCGGATGCCCTCCGAATCAAACCATTGATCCAGCGATCGCCGCAGCATGGATTTCGGTGTCGGCAACAAGAAAGGTGCCTCGTCGAGCGATTGGGGAAATCCACGGCGGAACTTCCGGGCGAGACTGCTGCTGCCGAGAATTGACACGCCGCACTCGCCGAGCAGATGGTTGTACGCCCGGACGCTCACCGTAGGGCTCAACGGTGAATCGGAGAGCACAACGTCCAAACGGTACTGAGCCAGCTCCGCCAACAGGTCAACCAGGCCCCTCTCGTCACAGACCAATTGCACGGGCTCCGGCAGATGCAACACGGGTTCCAGCAGGCGATAGGCGAGCAGTTTCGGCAGCACATCCGCGATCCCTACCGATAGTCGAGGGCGACTTCGCCTGGGCTTCCCTTGGAGAGACTCGGCCAGCTCTTGTCCGAGCGAGAAGATCTCCTCCGCATAGCGGAAGACCTCTTGGCCGGTCTCCGTCAGGACCAAATTGCGTCCGGCTCGCTTGAAAAGCCTCTGGCCAACGGAGCGCTCTAGCTGGCGCAATTGCTTGCTGATGGCAGGCTGGGTCAGGTGGAGTTGGTCGCAGGCACGGGCGATGGTGCCCTCGCGCGCAACGACCCAGAAATAGAGCAGGTGGTGGTAGTTCAGCCAATCCATCTCGGGCCTCGTACATAACTATTATCTATGAGTTATGGCAGACAAGTCTATTAGTCAATGTAATGGCCCGCGGGTATAAAGGGAAGTGTGAATCGAAGACAACACGACCTGCTTTTTGAGGAGCCAGACGTGAAGCTGCTTGTCGTAGGTGAGAAGATGAGGGTGAGGGAGAGTTTGCACGATTTCGTCACGCGGCGATTGTACTTCGCCCTGGGGCGTTTCGCGTCTCAAATCGAGCGCGTGACCGCTCGCGTGGGGGACATGAATGGTCCGCGAGGCGGAGTGGACAAGCAATGCCGCATCGAGGTCAAGCTGCGAGGTCTGGAGACCGTCGTGCGTGAAGCCCGCGCCGATGACTTGGAGGAGGCGGCGTCCCGCGCCGCCGAACGCGTTGAGAGGGGCGTGGCGCGAGCGGTGGAGCGCAGCCGTCATAAGAGACGGCGCCCCGGCGTGTCGATGGCCGGCCCCCGCGAGCCCGCCATGAACGGCAAAGAACCGAAGGAATCGAACGCGTCAGCCCTCGATTCCGCAGAATCGTGAACAGATCGAAGAGCTTTTGGTCGGACGAGGTTGTCTGGGCGTGCTTTGCAGCAAGTGCTTCCAGCGACGGGCTTGCCCTGCCGCTGGAGCGCGCGTCAATTCGAGCGCCTCTTGCCGCCGCCCGGACACCTCCGGTGGAGGAGGACCCCGCGAGCGGTCGTTGTGGAAGTTCTTTAGACCAGCGTATCCAACGAAGTCAAGGAGACCGGCCCATGACACGGCAGCGCCATCGAGTTTACAAGAATCGTCTTCTGGACATGCGAGTCCGGCTCCGCGGCGATGTGAGCCGGATGACCGCTGGTGCCCTGACCGGCGGTGCGGAAGGAGCCCAGCGAAATCGCATGCCCATCCACATGGCGGAGGTGGCGGGCGATCATTTCGATCAGGAACTCTCGCTGGCACTGGCTTCGTCGAAGGACGATATCCTCCAGCAGATTGAGAAGGCGCTGGAACGGATCGAGGACGGCGTTTACGGAGCCTGCGACTGCTGCGGCCGCAGGATCCCGCAGGCCCGCCTGGATGCCGTTCCCTACGCGGGCCTCTGCGTCCGGTGTGCGCAAGACGAGGAGGATGCGGCCTATTGGAGGGGAGGGTGACCCGATGGCGATTCTACTCTCCCATTTCGACCACATCGGCCTGACGTACATCGTCCGCGACTCCGAGCTTCCCGTGATCCTCGGGGGCGCAACCGGTCTTCCGCGAGCTCGGTGCTGTCACTGCTAGCAGTGCTGTCAGTGCTAGCAGTGCTGTCAGTGCTAGCAGTGCTGTCAGTGCTAGC
>JABWBD010000298.1 GCA_013360685.1 Pirellulales bacterium | reverse complement strand
TCGCCGGCCATCTGCAGGCCGGTGGTCGCCGAGCCATAGATCAGACATCGCCGCCACTCGTTGCCCTTGCCGGTGATGACGTTGCGCACCGGCGGGAGCTTCCCGCTCTCCCACTGACGCACATGCTCGACGTAACGCAGGCAGCAGTCATCGAGCACGCAGTCCTGTGTATCGGCCATGTTGACGCCTGCACCGAGAATGTCCACGCCATTAAGTTCGACAAATGAACGCTTGCTGAAATCGGCTGCGTAGTCCCGCTCTTTGACAGCCACGGTATGCGTTGCCGGCGAATTGCCGTCGAGCGTCCAGAGGTAGACCGTGCTGGTCTTCTCGTCGAGGAACCACTCGCCGGGGCTGTCGAGGCCTGCCAGGGAGCCCATGAGAAGGTAGGGGTTGCCGGCGTGCGGCTTGTAAGGATCGGTGGCGTGGAACTTATCCTTAACCTTCTGTTCGGTAGTAGGATCGAAGCGGAGGGACTGGCCGGGCTGGTAGTCGGCGATCCGCCGGGTCATGCTCACCCATCGCGAGCCGGGCCACAGCAGGACGATCCCGCCGTTCCAGTCGCCCGTGGGAAGGTTCTTGCCGGCGAGGACTTCGTAGCCGGTACCCTCCCCGGCGGCGGCGCGGTTGTAAGTCATCAACTCGCCGGGGGGCGTGTTGGGCCAGCGTGCCTCTGGCATCATCTTCCCGTCCACGAAGAGTTGGATGAACTTGAGATCTGTTTGCAGCTTGTAGATGCGGCCCTGGTGCGGCTGCCATATGCCCGTAAGCGCGTCGGCACCGCTAAGTAGTGGCCGCTCACCGGGCGCACCCACGAACCGGATCGGCTTGTCCGCCTCCCCGGATCTTGCCGGGCGGAGAGTCTCCGCGTAGGTCCCCGCGCGGAGAAACACTGTATCCCCGGGCACCGCCGCCGCGGCCTTCCGCAACGTCTGCCACGGCGCCGCTTGCGTCCCGGCGTTGGCGTCATTCCCGCTGCGTGATACCCAGTGCTCCGCCGCCGTCAACGGCCCCGCGATCCACAGACCAAGCAACGAATGCAACCATTTGCAGCGATCAAGACGGTTCATGGCGAAGTTCTCTCTTTATTAAACAGGTCCGGACAACCGGGACAGCAACGGAAGATGCGCCGGCCGAGCCGTGGCGCACGTGGCCGGGCTCGTCCGCACGTGGGGTAGGCTTCCAGCGTGCCGCCGCAGCCGACGTCAATTCATTGTTCAGTTTCCGTTGTCTGGTTCGCAAGCTGGAAGCTCACGCCACGATCAAATCAACAGCCCGCATGCTTTCAGGGTTCCAGGGCTTTCAGAATCGCGTCGGCAATTGCCTGCATTCCTCGGTCACCGGGATGGGCGGCGACTCCGGCGTGCTGGAAGTCGCGTTCCGAGCGGGCGTAGTTCGATTCGTCCTTGCTCAGGCCACTGATATCCACGAACGTCCCGCCGACCTGCCGACAGGCCTGGCGCAGAGCTTCGTCCTTGGCTTGATTCGGCCAGAAGGAACTCCGCACGATGATCGTCGGCCGGCGCTCGCCGCGCACTTGTTGGAGCAGCTTCTCGACACTGGCCGCGAACTGCGACTTTTCTTCGTCCGACTTCAGGCCCGGCACGTTTTCCCCAATGGCAACGATGAGCAGATCGGCCTGGAAAGCGACGGCGTCCTTGAGGCTCTGCGGGATGTCGTAGCTGGCGTATTGGCGCTCGAAAGTCGCGATGTTCTTGACCATCGTCTCGGGGGCCGCTCCCGGCGTCTTGGCGAGAGACCGCGTTACGATGTGGACGAAATCCTTGTCCGCGGCACTGGCCGCCATTCCCCAATTGCCCACCCAGCCGATGTTCGGAGCTGGTCCGTGCAGCGTGATGCTGTTGCCTAGGAACAGGACTTTCTGAAACCGGGTCGCGGGAGCGGCGTCGGGCGTAGCCGCTTCGGCGACCGTGCTGAGCATTCCGAGGACAAGGGTGGCGAGCATGGCGATTCCGATCCGTCCCGGCAACCCCGGATGACGTTTCTCGGCTGATTCGTGTCTCATGGTCCGTGGTCTCCTCTGTAGTTACGGGGGTTTTCGCGAGCTGGACGGCTTACCAGGTGCCCAGCTCATACAACGCGATCAAGAGGACTCCTCCGCAGCGGCAGCCGCTACGGATTCGATCAGCACGCCGACCGGGTCGGCCTCGGTGGCCGCACTCTGCAAATGGAGATAGCTGATCCCGTTGCGTGTGGGAAAGATGCCGGGCAGTTCGTGCCAGGCGTCATTGCCGACGCGGAAGCGAGCCTTTTCCTTGTCCCAGCGGATCTCCAGTTCCGCCCAGGCGTCGGGTTGTAGGCAGGGAACGTCATTGATGCGTCCCGCGGCGTCCAGGTGCAGTACGCGTTGTGCGAAGTGCGACACGACGGGGTCGACCGGATTGAACCAGCGGTCGACCAGGCACAGCTGCATCCCCTGCGAGCCCTTGGGCATCCGCAGACGCAACTTGAGACTCCCGCACGGCCAGCAAGGAAGATTCCACACGGCCCCTTCTACCTCGTACACCAGCCGCGGGTCGGGGTGACGCGCCACCTGCAGCACCTCGCGCGGCAGACCGTCCGGGTGCGGAACGAGCGACGCGCCGGCGCGGCGATTGTACGCGCAGTGCCCGCTCACGCCGCGGAGGTTCCCCGCCACGCTCTTCAGGTATTGCTGCACGGACCAGCCACCAAGTCCGAAGGCGAAGTTGTCCTCCCGCTGGTCTTCCAGCAGCCAGTTCGGGTCGAAGATGATGAGCCGGCGGCAGGCCACATGCTGGCCAAAGGCGAGCAGGATCTTTCCCTCGGGCAGTTCCAACGCTTGCGATTGGTGGATGCTCTTATCCAGCGATTCGGCGTTGCCGCCGCTCGTGCGGAAATCGACGTCGTTGCGGCGCTCGTTAAGATACAGTTCGCGAAATCCACGCCACGTCCGGCCGTCGTCCGTCGAGACGGCGGCATGGAGGACGTCCCGGTTGGTGAAGAAATCTTCGCTGCCGCCCTCGCGTTCCGATCGGTTCAATCCCGGCTGAGTGTCGTGGTTCAACTCGGGCAACGACGTCGAATTGTTCCAAACCACCAGCAGGCGTCCGTCGCGCATGCGAAACAGCAAGGGCATGGTGATGGTGGCGTAGAATCGGGACGGGGCGGGCGCCGTCCACGACTCGCCCCGGTCGGCGGAGAACGCTTCGTAGTGGCAGTCCTGCGAGGTGCGAATCAGCATCCACAGCCGGCCGTCGGACAGTTCGACCACCGTCGGCTCGCAGCCGTAGTTCTGCCAGCGGACGCCCTCGTGCGGCCACTCGACACGGTGCGGCGGGGGACTGGGCAGGAGCACCTCGCGCCAAGTCGCGCCGTCGTCGTCCGAAAGCAGGACGCCCGGCTGCATCGGGCCATCGACGCGACACTGGATGGGCTGAACCCAGCGGTGCCGCTCGCGCAGCGGCAAAGGTAGACGGGCGGTAAACCCCGTATGGACGCCGGCACGAGAATGTGTGAAGGGGCCTTGTGGACCTTGCAAGGAACGAACGGCGAACAGCCCGACGCCGTCGATCGATTGAAGAACGGACGCCGCGGCCGTTTCGTGGCTAGGACGGCCCGTCTTACACAAGACGGTGAGATAATCGCCCGACCACGGACTGCGCACCATCGCACCGGCCGTCGCGCCTTCGACGGTGACTTCGCGCCAACTCAGACCGCCATCGCGACTGGAGATGTAGATCGGCTGGTAGGCGTCGCCTTTCTTGCCCGCCTCGTGCCGGAATCCGTAGTGCCGGATCTCGCCACCCGGCAGCACCATCAGGCCGCGGCACGCGTTCTCCGGCGGAACACCGACCACTTGCGGAGCGTAGATGCGCCGCAGCGTCTTTAGCGTCTCCGGATCCGGCTGGGCAAACCCGAGCGTTGGCAAACCGGCAAGCACAAGCAGCGTCGTGATCGTCCATCTCATACCAGTCATCTCCACGCAAGCCAGGTGGGGCCGGTTCCCACCGGCCGATTAAACCAACGACCTGACGTGCGGCCGGTAGTCACCGGCCCCACTTGATCCCGAACGTCCGTTTGATGGCCTCTACGCGGGCGGTGCCCGTCCGCTCTTCGGGCAATAGGAAACAGCCCTCCGTCCATTCGTTCCAGGCGTTGATGAGCACGGCAAACGGCTGACGCGGGTCTCGCTCGACGTGCCGAGCCGCATCGCGCAGCAGTTGCTCGAACCGCTCGGGCGTGCTGCCGACCACGACCGGACCGTAGGGGTAATCATGCTTCCCGCTCAGCGGCGCCGCGGGGAACGGCCAGGGCACGTCCCGGCGGCAGCGCGGCGTGACGTCCCACCCTGTCGTCACCACGGGCATGTTCACAAGCGGCGAGGCCGCCGTCATCTTCTGCCAGTGCTCCCGATGCGCCTGCATGAGGTCCTCGTACTGCTCGACAAGCTCGGGGCCGGCTTTGCCCGTCGTATTCACGTTGTAGCGGCTGGTACTCGAGAACCCCGCCTCCTTGAGGATCGCGGCCGCCTTCGGATCGGCCACCATGCCGTTCCAATGCATGGGCGGCAGGCCGGCCCGGCCGAGGCGTTCGTCGATCTTCTGCAACAGCTTGGCAGTCTCCTGGGGCCCGCCCAGTTGCCTCACGAATTCCGTGGCCTGGAAGATGCTGAAGAACAGTCGGCCTTCCACGCGCCAATAGTCCGGCTGACGGAAGTAATGCTCGACGCAGTAGTCCAACGCACGCTCCAGGTCGCGCGGCGAGTGGCGCGAGGGCAGCCAAACGGTCCGCTCTTTGGTGAGGTCCGGGCAAAACTGATCCCGGCGGTGATGATTGGCCCACATGAGTGCGAACTTCATGCGGTCTCGATTGGCGGCTTTCAGGAAGCCCCGCTCCAGAGCCTCCTCCATATTCTTCACGCCGCTGTACCAGTACCAGTCGAACAGGAAGACGTCGATCCCGTGGTCGGCCGCCAAGTCGATCTCGCGGGCCGACCACTGCGGATCGCTCTCGTCGAAGTAGCCCCACGTGGGCCGCAGCGGCTGTTCGTGTCCGGGAAAGCGGGGCACCGCAGCCTTCACACCTTCCCACTCCGTCCAGCCCTCGCCCTTCCAGGCGCTGCCGTGATCGTAGCTGTGCCAATGAGGATAGTAGACAACGACCACTTCCGGGCGCCTCTTGGCACCCTCTCCCGCAGTTCCCACGGAGCAGGCACCACCCAGGATCGTTGCGCCGACGATCAGCAAGCAGAGGACGCCAGAACTCAGACGCCGCGGGCGTTTGCCGTGATCGAGGCTTTTCATCGCAAAGTTCTCCTCTTACTGGATATTGATCGAACGGCACAACGCCGTCACGGTCGCCCGATCTCCTTGGTCGTCGGCGCTGCGGCGGGCGGATCGAGCAGCAGGTAACCGCGCGCTGGGACGGTCTCGCCGGAGGGCAAGGTGTGAGGCTGCTCACGGTAATTGACCACGGTACGCTGGCCGTTGCTGTAGCGGGTTTCAAACACTTGGTCGGCCAGCGGTCGATGGCCGTCGAGGAATTCCATCTGCAGGTGCTTCAGCCGCTGCACGTCGTCGTACACGCGCCGCAATCCGGTTACGATCTGCTTCAGACCTGCAGCATCGTCGTAGCGATAGTCGCTTTTGCCCAACCAGTTCTTCGCGGCCTCGAGCAGGAAGTGGCCATAGAAATACGTCAAGGGCACCGCACCGTATTCGATGCTGCGCAGGTACGCGTCCTCGCCCGGCTGGCAGTTCACCGTGTCGGTCGAGAGACTGTAGAGTAGCACGCCATGGTAGACCGTCTCGTAGAGTGGCACCCGAGTGTCCACGTACGGACGCTTCGTCAGCGGCAGCCACTTGTCGCAGTCCACGTACAGCAGGCGGTCCAGCGCCGGTGCCGTGAAGTCCAGCGAACCCTCCGACTGCACGCCACCAAACGTCTTCTGTGCCAAGACCAGGATGCGTGTGGCGGCCTCGGCATCCTGCCGGCGTGTCTGGGCATGTTGGGGATCGTAGCAGGGGCGCGGGCCGATGATCGAGATCACGTCGGAGTAGTGCAGCCCCCGAAAACCCAACGCGCGGGTCTGCGGCAGGTTCCGTTTGGCAAACAGCTCATACGCCCGATCCAGGCAGACGTTGTAGCTTTGCCCGCCGCCCCAGGCGCCGCCCTGGTACGGTTGGCCGTTGTGCTCCTTGCGGAGATACGCCTCGCTCCAGTCCTCGGAAATGCGATAAGCGTCGTAGTAGCAGTCGTGCGCGACCACCTGATAGCCGAGCGACTGGCCGTGCCGGATCGTCTCCCGCAACTGCGCCTCGCCGCCCAGCGTCGGCTCGACCGGAAAAACCTGCGGATAACGGCCGTCGTGGCCGCCGCGGTTCCAGCCGACCAGACAGAACTCGGCGTGCGCGATGCCTTGCCGGTGGAACTCGTCCAGGATGTCGCGCACGCGGGCAAAGTCACAGAACACCCGCACCGGCGGCTCTGTCTCCCGAGTTTGCTCCTTGATCTCGTGGGGCACCGGCTTCACGCCGAGCCGGATCCGCACCTCCATCGCGCCAGCCGAATACGCCAGTTCCGGCGACCTGGCCGCACGCTCACGCAACGGACGAAGGCCACGTGTCGCGAAGTTATACTGCCGGTACCGCTGGCCCACGCCCAGCCAATGGGCGTCACTCTCAGGCAGAAAACAGTACTCCACCGTCAGCGGTTCTGGCAGACGCGACTCGTCGCGGAACGACCGCAGGGTGAATGACGGGTCGATCGCGTATTGGTGCTGCGGTCCCAAGTTGACGCTGACCCCCAACCGCGCGTCGAACTGGCCGCTGGTGATGATACCCGCCACGGTGCTGTGGCCGCGCACGATGCCGAATAGCGGCATGGGGCACTGGCAGGAACTCTGGTAGACCGAGACCCAATGCTGGCCCGGCGGTTTGTCGCGGAAATGACAAAGCGCGCCCGACTGCTGCGCGATCACTAGGTATCCCGCGTCGCCTTCGGCTGCCGCACCGAACCGAGGCAGTAACCGCAATGTCTTCAGTCGCGCCGGCCCGCTTTCCACCACCTCCCCGGCAGGCACGCTGACGATCAGCGTGTCGCCCGCAGCGGAAACGTCCAGCGTGACGGAAAGGCCGAGCGTCCCCTGGCGGCACACCAGCCGGCACCCGTGCTCGGCGGGTCGCCGTTCCAGCTTCCAGCCACTGGCTGCGTTCAGCGGTTGCGACCGTTCGGCGCCGGCTGCGTCCCAATAGCCGATCTCGGCGAGCGTTTCGCCGCGCCAGACCGTCTCGTCCTGCGCGCGCCGGACACTCAACCGACCCGTCTCCGATGAAACGTCCCACTCCAGGCACGTCCCGGTCTCAGCCTCAGCCGATGAACACGGGGGCACCGAGGACACAGGGAAGCGGCCATTCGTACTCTCGGCCCCGGCCTGCCCCGCAACCGGCCTCAGACGCACCAACATGACGCCATGAGCCCGAAGCTCGCCGGCGAATCCGGAGACGCATACGCCGAGGTCTTTCTGCCGCCACAGGTCGCGGACCTGCTGCGGGACGCGGAGGCCCAGCGTGGACCAGTCGATCGAGACCTTCGCAAGTTCGCTGCCGGGATTGAACAGGCCCACGGCTTTCGTGCCATCCTCCAACTCCTTGACCAGCGCCTCGCCGCCCGTCGCCTGGAACGGCCGGCCTTGCTTGCCCAACGGATCCTGCTGGACGTCGAGCACCTCGTCGTTCGACAGCAGGGACAGCGTGAACGGGTCGAGTCGCTCGATGGGCGTGCCGATGATCATCGGCGAACCCCACAGGCACCACAGGCTGATGTGGGCGTACTGCTCGTCAGGCGTCAGTCGCGAGGGTGTCAGCGGCTGATCTCGCCAGCCGCCCAAGAGGCCGATCCGCAGATTGCAGGCGTGATTCCAGTGGCCCGGCCGCTGGTACGGAGCCCAGGCGTCGTGCGCCAGCCACACCTCGCGGATGCCGACAGCCCAGCGCTGCAGGCCCGTATCCATCTGCGAGCGATCCCACAGATCCACCAGATCGCCCGTGGTGCGGGACAGTTGGACCAGGCGTGTGTGCTCCGCGGCCTGGGCCAACGGCACGGAATTCGACAGTTCCAGGACGATGTCGCGATCGCAGGCGGCCAGGGCGTCCACCATCCGCTTCGTGACTTCGACCTGGTCCACACCCCAGTCGTACTTGGCGTAGTCGAATCCCCACTCGGCCCATTGGCGGGCGTCGTTCGCCTCGAAGAAGTGCTTGCCGAAGTGCCAGCCGTCCCGGGGTGTCTTCGGCCGCTGCCACGCGCCCTGCGGATCGTCGCTCGAACCGCCGACGAAGCCGGCGTAGCTGGTGGTCCAGGGCGTCGAGTAGATGCCGGCCTTCAGTCCCAGGGAGTGGAGGTAGTCGCACAGGCCGCGCATATCTCCGAACTTCTCGTTGGGCTGGATCGCGCGGTGTGGACCGCCGCGTTGCCCCTGCCAGCCGTCGTCGATGTTGACGTATTGCCAGCCGTGCTGGATCAGGCCCGAGTCGACCATCGCCTTCGCCGCCGCACGGAGGTTGGCATCCGTGACTCGCGGTCCCCAGCCGCCCCACGTATTGCAGCCGAGCAGCGGCGTGAGCAGGAGTTCGTCGCCCACGACGATCCGCAGTTCGCGTTCCGCATGCCCCAACGCATTCTCCGCCCGGAGCTTCACGCGGTAGGTGCCTCGCTGAGCCGCGGAACCTGTGATCCGTCCCGTGGCTTCGTCCGCCTGCAGTCCTCCCGGCATGCCCCTGACGGAGAACTTCATCGGTCGCCGGCCGGTCGCCGCGATGGCGTACAGCAGCGGATGCCCGGGGCGGACGCCGAAAACCTTGGCACCGTTGATGCGCGGCTCAAGTGCCGGCGGCGGCGTGAGGATCTCGGGTGGATCGGTGGCCCGCAACGGAGCCATCGGTATAGGAAAACGCATCGCCAGCAGCAGCACGACGAACCATCGCCACGGTGATTTCATCGATAATCCCCTTTTGCGATTTCGATCAGTAGCCGAAAGCCTTGAGCTGTTCACTGAAACACTTCATCACCGCCTACCAGATACAGCGTCTGGCCGTCGGTCAGCTTGATCTTGCCTGGACGATGCACGCCCAGAGCGAAATAGACGACGTGGGGATCTCCGGGCCGCGGCACATCGGTCTCCGGCGCATTTCCAAACAGAAGCAGCGGCTTCTTCCGGACATCTACCGGCTTGCCGTTCACCGTGACGGCACAATCGCCGGTAATCGCCTCCCCCGCCGGCGCAGGGCAGGTTGTGACGTCTGCACGAACGAGCGAGGGAATGAATACCTGCACAAGACCAAGCCAGATTATCGAACGACTCGAAGCGGGAATCGGGTTGTCCATGGCGAGTCCTCCTTCGTTGCCGGTCCTCATTGTATCTGGTAGAAGACCAATTGGAACGACCGCGGCTGCAGGGTGACCGTCCAGTCTCTCAGTCCTGCCACAGCGGCTTGTCGGTCGCACACGATCGGCAGCCCGCTCAACGCGGAGAGTCAAACAGTGTCAGGTCCCACGCGTCGTGCCAACGAATCATCGCGTGTTCTCCGCTGAGGAACCGACGCAATACAGACGCCGCGTCGTGCGGATCGGTCCCGCTCGGTGGCGAGCCGTGGCTGTACCAAACATCTATTGAGGGTCAACGCTCCGCCGCTTTCGCCGCGAACCGTGCGTCGCACGGGACGGTCGTCCCGCGTTGCGCGACGCGCCCGAGAAATTCGTCCGTTCCCTGACATCCGTCCCTTCAAAAGGTTCAGTTCACGGCGATTGCCGGTCCCAGTTAGGCTGTGGCTCGGGCCAGGCTCTCCCAACCCACGCTCGCCGCGATCCTGCTTTCGGTGGGGTTCCTCTACACTTCGGCACTGGCTGCCGAGGAGTCAATTACCGCCGCGATCCAAAATCCTCTTCACCTTCCTCCCGATTCCATTCCCTGCGAGCGCATCGCCTTAGGCGAGCCGGACGACTACAAGCCGTGCATCGCCCGCATGCCGGATGGCGAACTGTTGCTGACCGCCTCATCAACACAAGCGGGACGGCAACAAAGTCATGGAGCAGATGCTGTTCTTCCGCTCAAAGGATGGCGGCTCGGTGCAGACACTCATGCTGGGCACGTGTGATCAGTTTCTGGCAGGTCAGGAGATCCAGGTGGAACTGCCTGGGACGGATCCGCGGATCGAAGCGATCTCCGCTGCTCACGAGGCCGATGCGATGTACCTTCTTAGCCGGGCAGGGCGGCTGATTCGAATCGACCTGAGGAGCTTCCGGTCGGAGTAAACTGAAGGAGTCTTGACGGATGGGGGCCATCACTTCATCAGCTACTCCTCGGCCGACGCCCGAGCCCGCCCTCACGTCCGCGTCGTCG
>JABWBD010000297.1 GCA_013360685.1 Pirellulales bacterium | reverse complement strand
TCCGTGGTTGGATGTGGTGCCGGGAAGACCTTCGGTCAGGCTGTGGCGGGGTCGGGAGACCCGCGCCGAGCGCCGTGTGGTTGGATTTGCGCCGGCGGGGTCGGGAGACCCGCGCCGAGCGCCGCGTAAAACGGAATTCATTCCGTTCGCCGGTTCTGCAAACGGCATAACGTGGCACAGGAACGGAATGAATTCCGTTCTACAGTATACCCCGCAGGTGGTCCAGGCAGGTTTGCACTTC
The DNA here is from genome assembly GCA_013360685.1 of Pirellulales bacterium. Lineage (GTDB taxonomy): Bacteria > Planctomycetota > Planctomycetia > Pirellulales > Thermoguttaceae > JABWBD01. The sequence continues at coordinate 10,154 of JABWBD010000297.1, read as the reverse complement.
CTGGTCGGTGCCGACGCTGATTCGCAGACCGTCGCCCCAGCCGGGATAGTCCATGTATCGGACCAGGACACGCTGCTGTTTGAGTCTCTCGTAGAGCGGTTTTGCGGGTTGTGAGGGATGCACGTTCCAGGTGAAGTTGGCTTGGGACTGGACCACTTCGAAGCCGAGAGCCCGCATCCCTTCGGTGAGGCGTTTCCGTGTGGCGAGGATCCTGGCACGGTTTTCCTTGAGCCACGCCTGGTCGGCAACGGCGGCCGTGGCGGCGGCAATGGAAAGGGCGTCGCAGTTGTAGGAGTCCTTGACCTTGACCAGTTGCTCGATCATCCGCGGCTGCGCAACGACGAAGCCGAACCGCAACCCGGCCAAGGCGTATGACTTGCTGAACGACCGCGAGACCAGGATCTTCTCGTTCCCGGCAGGCAGGTCGAGACAGTTGAATTCGGCGAAATCCCCGTAAGCCTCGTCGATCAGGAGCGGGCACGGCAATCGCTCGGCCAGGTCCAGGATCGCCTCGCGCGAGACCATCGTTCCCGACGGGCTGTTCGGGTTTGGAAGGAAGACCAGGCGCAGGTCGGCGGCCGGGCGGCCGAAGGCGGCGCCGAGCGACCAGTCGCGCTCGAAATGGATCTCCTCGCTGCGGGCGCCCTGGATCTGCGCCAGCGACTTGTAGAGGATGTAGCTCGGATACGGCAGCCGCAGCATTTGCCCCTGGCCGACGAATGCCCGCGTGACGATCGTGAGGATGTCGTCGCTGCCGTTGCCGCAGAGGATCCAGTCCGGATGGAGTCCCAGCACCTCCGCCGCCTGCCGCCGAAACGCCCCGGCCATCGGGTCCGGATACTTCTGGAGCCCTCGCCGCAGGACTTCCTCCACAGCTTTCGCCACCGCGGGCGATGGCGGGTAGGGATTCTCATTCGTGTTAAGCTTCACGAACCCCGCGGTCTGCGGCTGTTCCCCCGGCACATAGCCGCCCATCGCTTCAATTTCTGGTCGGAAATAAGTCATTTGTCATTTGTCATTTGTCATTTGTCATTGGTCATTGGTCATCGGCGGTAAAAAGCAAATGACAAATGACTAATGACAAATGACCCCTATTGGATTCTTACCTCGACGCTCGCTCGATGCGCTGTTAAGCCTTCCTTGGTGGCGAGGACACGGACGTCGTCGGCCAGCCTGGCCATGCCTTGCCTGGTGAAGTGGAGCACGCTGTTGGCCCGCAGGAAGTCGTTGGCCGACAGGCCGCTGGCGAATCGGGCGGTGCCGCTGGTGGGCAGGACATGCGAGGGGCCGGCGGCATAGTCGCCCAAGGCCACCGGTGTGTAGTTGCCGAGGAAAACGGCTCCGGCATGGCGGATCTTCTCGACGAGCTGCTCGGCGTTTTCGGTAGCGATGTGAAGGTGTTCCGGGGCGATTTCGTCGGCCAAGAGGCAGGCCTCGTCGGCGTCGCGCGCCAGGATCACCGCGCCGAAATCCTCCAGGCTTTGCCGGGCCAATTGCCCGCGGTCGACCTGGTCCAGTTGGCGGGCAAGCTCGTCGACGGCAGCCTCGAGCACGTCTTCCTGCCAGCCGATGAGCACACTGGCGCCCGGGGCGTGCTCCGCCTGGGCGATGAGATCGTACGCGGTAAACGTCGGCTGGGTGGAACGGTCGACGATCACCACGACCTCGCTGGGACCGGCGATCGAATCGATGTCGACATCCCCAAACACGTGCTTCTTTGCCAGGGCGACGAAGAGATTGCCCGGGCCGACAATCTTGTCGACGCGGGCGAGTCCCTCGACTCCGTAGGCGAGCGCCGCCACGGCCTGCGCTCCGCCGAGGCGGTAGACCTCTCGGATGCCCAGTTCGTGGCACGTTGCCAGTAGGTCGGCATTGTAGGCGCCGTACCGGGTCGGCGGGGCGACCAGGGCCAACTCGCGGACGCCGGCGACCTCCGCTGGCACGGCGGTCATGAGCACGGTCGACGGATACGCCGCCGCTCCGCCGGGCACGCAGATCCCGACCCGATCCAAAGGACGGTACCGCTGGACGAGATAGCCGTCCGGCCGGTCGAGCCGCACGTCGCGGTGCAGGATGGCCTGCTGGAACGTGCGGATATGGCCGGCAACGCGGCGTACTGTCTCGAGAAACCCGGCATCCGCCGCCGCGTGGGCCGCGGCGAGTTCCTCCTGCGAGACGCGAATCGTCGCGGCGGAAAGGTCGGCTTTGTCGATCCGCGCGGAATAATCCAGCACGGCGGGCAACCCCTTTGCCTCAACGTCGCGGCAGATCCGGCGGACCACCTCAACCGGCGTCAGCGGCTCACCGAAGACGTCGATCGTCCGCTGCCGCCCCTGCTGGCTGACCACGTCGCCGCGAGGGCTGAGCCGCCGGCGGAGCTCAGCCATTGCCGAGCGGATGTCGTCTTTGCGGCTGTCGATCCGGAGGATATTCAAGGTGGTTGCCATGCGATTGCTCCAGTCAGGCTCCTGAGGCGATTCGGCTGGTTGGCTTGCTGGTAGGACGGCCTTCCCAGGCCGTCGCGACGGCCGTCCTACGAATCGAGGCGCCTGAAGAGCCCGGGGAATCACGTCGCACAGCGACGTGCCACACTCAACCAGGACACACGAATCCATCATTGTGTTCCCTCACCCCCACGAGCGGAAGCCCCTCGGTTGGGGATTTTGGTTGGTTTGCCTGGTTTGCTGGCAGAACCACCCACTAGCGCTCTACAATTGATAAATCTGTGCAGCCAAGCCCACGGCAAGGGCGACATACTCCGCGCGGGCGATGGAACCGTGGCCGAAACGCTTTTCTCGATGACCTGTACGACTTGCGAGGCTCGTCTCAGCGTCCGCAGCGAGGCAGCGATCGGCAACATCGTCAATTGCCCCAAGTGCGGGAGCATGGTCCAAGTGGTTCCGCCACCGGGATGGGAGAAACCCAAAGCGGGGCCGGCGGCGTGTGCGGCCGTAGCGGCCAGTGCGGCCGCCGTCGTACCGCCGATCTTGCCGCCGAATCCGACCCAGACGACACCGCCGCCGGAGCCTGCTTCGCTTGGGGCCGAGATTCAGCCGTCTGCCGCCCCGTCGGCGCCGATCGGCGAAGCACCTCTTCCACACGCGGTTGCATTAAGATCCTCGTCCGAGCCGCCACCGCTACCCGCCCCCGATGCGGCGCCTACTCCCGACTGGGCCTCACCAACGGAGATGCTCTGGCGGAAATGGCTCGTCTGGGCCGCGGGGCCTGCAGCCGTGGCCGTGATTCTGGTCGGTGGCTGGGCGATGCTTCCTTCGCGCCCGGTCCCGGAGCCGAGTCGGCCGATGGCTGCAATTCCTGCCTCGCCGACGGCCGCAGCGGAGCCTCAGCCGGAGGTAAAGCCGGCGGAACCGGTCCGGAGCGATCGGCGTTGGCTGCCCGATCAAACCCGCATGCTCCTAAGATTGCGGCTTTCGCGATTGCAGAACCAGGAGGGATTCAGCCGGGCCGTGGATTTCGCAGAAACGGCGTGGCAGGCGTCCGTCGAACGGGTGCTCCGCGCATTTGGCCTGAAGTTTCACGCGGTGGCGCGGATGACCTGGGCTGCAACGGACCTGCGGCAGTGGGCAGACGAGTCGGTCGTCGTGTTCGAGTTGGACGAGACACAGGACGCCGGGGCATTCCGCACGGTCGGCCGGCCGGCAGGACTCAAACTCGAGGGAATCGAATGCCGGCGGCTGTCGGGCGAAATCTGGCCGCATCCGTTTGTTGTGCTTGACGAGCGGACGATCGTGTCCGGGCCGGAGCCTCTGCTGCGAGCCTTGGCCTCACGCGCGGAAATCAAGCTCACCAGCGCGGCGATTGCGAAGTTGCTGGAGTCTCCCGGATCGGATGCGGACGCTGCGCTGCTTGTGGACCTGGCGGCGGCTCGGGAAGCGGGCTGGAGATTGCCCGAATCCGCGATGGACGTTTGGCCTGCCGGCCGTGTGGCATGGCACCTGGTGTGGGAAATGCCCCAGGCGGTTGGTCTGACATGCGAGGCGATTGACCGCAGCATGGTGGAAGTCGGGCTGGTCTGTGACGGAGAAACGGCCGCCCAGCGGGTCCACGCCGCGGTCAATGAACTAATTCCTGCAGCCAGGAGCGGCCTGGATGCCCAGGTCCAGTCGGTCGGCCAGCAGGTCCGCGACGGACGGATCCCTGCGGATGCCGGCGCCGTTTACGAGCGACTGCTCAAACACTCCCGTACCGATCTGGATACGGCTCGTTGGGAGATCACCGGCGATACGATCTGGCTGCGGATCAACTCCGTGTCGGGCATTTCCGATCTGGTTTCGACGGCGTGGGAGTCGCGGAAGGCGATCCAGGGGGGATGGCTCAACGCGGCCCGCGAGGCCGACGAAGCCAACCATCGCCGGCTCCTGGAGGGGCTGGAGGGTTATCGGCAAAGTGAGGGCTCTTTCCCGGCGGGGATCGGCGGGGGAACGCTCCTCGCGCCGGACACGCGGCTCAGTTGGATTGCTTCGATGCTGCCGTACTTCGGCCATCGCGACTGGCACCAGGAGCTGGAATTCGGCTACAACTGGAACGGGACGCAGAACAAGGCCGTCGCGGGCCGGTCGCTCGACGAAGTGGTCAACCCGGCGCTCGGCCCCAGCACCGAGAAAGGTTTCCCGGTAACGCATTACGTGGGGCTCGCGGGGATCGGTCCCGATGCGGCCGAACTCGGCCCGGGCGATCGGCGCGCGGGCGTATTCGGTTACGGGCGCAAGACGCGGCTCCAGGACATTCCCGACGGGGCGAGCAATACGATCGCGACGGTGGGGGTTTCGGCGAAATTGGGTCCGTGGGCGTCGGGCGGCAATGCGACCGTGCGAGCGTTCACCGAGCAACCTTATATCAATGGTCCCGACGGGTTTGGCAGCGGCCAGCCCAACGGCATGCTCGTCGGCATGGCCGACGGCTCCGTCCGTTTTCTGTCCCAAGGCGTCGATCCGGGGATCCTTGAACATCTCGCCACGGTCGGCGGCGGCGAAAAGGTGTCGCTGGCATCCCTTGATCCGGCGCCTTCGCCGCCCCTCCTTCCGTCCCCGCAGGCGCCGCCCGCCGCGGCAAATACCGAGAAACCAAAGGCGGAACCGGCTCCCGCGCCGCGCGAGATTCCCGCGGCCCAACCGCCCGCCGATCAACCGAAGATGGCGATGGTCGACGTCGAGGCCCGGCTGGCCGACCCGGTCTCCAAGATCGAATTCCCCGGCACGCCGTTGGTCACGGCCGTCGATCTGCTGTCCGAGATGAGCACGATCCCCGTCACCTACGATCTTGATGCCCTGGAAATGCTCGGCATCGGGATCTTCGACCCTGTGCGAGCGCGCCTGATCGACGCAAAGCTGGCTGATGTGTTCGCCGCGATGCTGTCCAGCAAAGGCTTGGCATACGCGGTTGAGAACGGTCAACTCCTCGTGACCTGCCCACCAAAGATGCGGACCGACCTGAATCCCGTCCGTTACACCGTCTTCGACTTGCTCGGTCCCGGTGAAACGCCGGCTCCCCTGGCAGATCTCATCCGTCAGATCGTCTCTCCGGAGTCATGGCAGGCGGCCGGGGGGCAGGCCACCATCGAGACCGCCGGCGATGCACTGGCGGTCGTGCAGACGGGGATGGGACACTTCGCGGTCTTGCGGTTCTGTGAACGTCTCCGCCTTGCGCGCGGCTTGCCGTTGCGGAGCCGTTTGGATTCCAAGAGGTTCTTGTTGACCACTCCGTCGGCAAAAGCCCAGGGGAGGCTTGCCCGCGAGGTCTCCGTCAATTTCCACGAGCCGACGCCGCTTCCGCAAATCCTCACCGATCTGGAGCAGTTGACCGGAACGACGATCCTGGTGAACTGGGCGGCTTTGGCCGAGGAAGGGTTGTCGCCGCAGGTCAAGGGCACGGTCAAGGTCGAGCGTCAACCATTGGGCGAGGCGTTGGCCCAACTCTTGCAGCCGTTGGGACTCGTCTGGCGGGCCGTGGATGCCGACATTTTCGAGGTCACCAGCCGCAAAGCCGCGGACAGCCATCTGGAACTGGAGTTCTACCCGGTTCAGGAGCTTGGCCGGGACAAAGACACTGCCGAAAACCTGATCGAGAAGCTCAAGGACGAGGTGGGCGGCGGCACCTGGAATGATGCGGGCGGAGCGGGCGTCGTCCGGTTCGACGGACCCTCGCGATGCCTTCTCGTGCTCCAATCGCAACCGGTCCAGCGCGAGGTGGAGCGGTTCCTCGCGCGCCAGCGGGCCCAGAGCGCCGGCCGGCAGTAGCGACTGGAAGCGAAGTGATGGAGTTCCCATCGTCATGCCATTGGAGGTCAACTCATGCCGAGCCCATTTCCCGGAATGGATCCCTATCTGGAATCGCATTGGGGAGACATTCATCACGCCCTCATCAATTACGCCCGTGACGCCATTCAGCCGCGTTTGCCGGGTGATCTTTATGCCCGTATGGAAGAACGCGTGTATGTCGAGTCGCCTCAAGAACTGGCGGCGCGGTATCTGGACGTGCGCGTGGTCGAAGGAAACCCGGTTGGGGGCGTTGCGGTCGCCACAGAGACTGTGGTGGCGGTGGCCGAGCCATACGTCCTGGAGATCCTCGCCGAACCGGTTACGGAGGGCTTTATCGAAATCCGCGAACCCGGCAGCGGCGATCGCGTGATCACGGTCATCGAAGTGCTGAGCCCGGCGAACAAGGAGCCGGGCGAGGGCCGCCGCCAGTACCGGCGAAAACAGCGGGAACTCCAACGCGGAAGAGTGAATCTCGTCGAGATCGACTTGTTGCGGGCCGGCCGTTGGACGGTGCTGGCTGCCCGCGACTGGCTGCCCGAACGGCTTCGCGAGCCGTACCACATCTCGGTATTTCGGAGCTGGCGCCCCTTGTCGCTCGAATTCTATCACGCGCCGCTGCGCCAGCGGCTGCCGGCAATTCGCGTCCCCTTGCGGCAGGGTGATCCGGACGTGGCGCTCGACATCCAGGCCCTGACCGACCGCAGTTATCAGTTCGGCCGCTACGAACGTACCGACTACGCGCGCGACCCCAAACCTCCACTGACAGGCGACGACGCCGTGTGGGCCGATGCATTGCTGCGCGAGAAGGGGTTACGGGAGTAATCAAAGCGGCCATACCAGCGGGGCGATGAGCACGGTGATCGCCCAAATCAGGAGGTCCAACGGAATTCCGATCTTGAGGTAGTCAGAAAAACGATAGCCGCCCGGACCATAAACCATCAGGTTCGTCTGGTAGCCGATCGGCGTGGCAAATCCGGCGGACGCCGCCATCATGACTGCGATGATGAAAGGAATCGGGTTGGCGCCCAGGTTCTGGGCCGTGAGAAGAGCGAAAGGAAACATCAGCGCGGCTGCCGCGTTGTTGGTCACCAGTTCCGTGACCACGAGCGTTACGCCGTAGATCGCTACCAGCGACAGCCAAGGACTGCCGCCCACGGCATTGATGACGCCATGCGTGACGCTATCAGCGGCCCCAGTCTTTTCCAGGGCCTGCCCGATGCCGAAGGAAGCAGCAATGGCGATGAGGACCTGCCAGTCGATGCTCCGCCGGGCCTGCTCCGTACGGCAGCACCGGGTGACGATCATCAGGCCGGCGGCCACCAGCGCGGCCTCGAGCATGCTGACGGGACCGAGGCGAATGAAGCCCTCACCCCAGGGGATTTCCAGCGGACCGAACGATTCGCTGACGGTCACCACGGCGACCATGGCCAGGAGGATGGTCAGCGCTACCGCGGCGCGCTCGAAGCGGGGCGGGGTGGAATTTTCCACGCGGCTGACGAGGAAGAACTGACGGCTGTTGCGATGCTGTTTGACAAACGAAGGGTGCCCCTCCAGCAAGAGCGTATCGCCGGCCCGCAGCACGATGTCGCCGATCTTGCCACGGACCCGCTCGCCATGCCGCGCCACAGCGATGACCACCGCATTGTACATCGAGCGAAAACGGCCGTCGCGGATAGTCTTGCCGACCACCGGGCAGCTCTTGCTGACCACGGCCTCCATCAGGCAGCGGTCGGAGCGCCGTGAGTCGAGTTTGAAAACCTGGTCTGTTGCGGGCACGAGGCCGCGGATCTTCTTGATGATCGGCTCGCTCACCTCCATGTCGCGCTTCCGGAACTCCTCCTGGCTCTTGGCGTCCAGTTCACGCAGCTTCATGATCTGCTGCTGGATGGCGGATTCCTTCTCCTGAAGCGTCTTCTGGTCCATCACCATGCTCTGCTTGCGGAGATCCTCCATGGCCTTCTGCACCTTCGCGCCCTCGTCCTGGAGCTTCTTCTGCTTTCCCTCCCAGTCTTTCTGGAGGGTGTCGCGGGCCTTCTTTCCCTCTTCCACGGACTGGATGGCTTTCTGCATGTTGAGTATGGCGATACGGGCCGGAGGAACTTCCGCCAGCGCTGTGGCGGCGAAGAGGAACGAAACGATGAAAAGCTTCATGGGATACTCCTGAGGGTTGAGAAACAGGGCCACTATAATAAAGAGGGTTCTGCGTGTCCAACGCCGCGGCGTGCTGTTGCCGCACCTTCGTAAATCGGCCATGCTGGTTTTCATGGGATTTTTCTTCCGTTTCGGCGCACTTTTGCTGCTCTGCGCGCACGCTTCCGCGGCCCCGAAAAGTTCCCCGGTGAACGTGGAAAGCGCCCAGTCGCCCTACCCGACCGGATTCCCTTCGGCTCCGGATCAGCCGGAGGGATGGCAGGCGCTTCCGCCGGGGCGACCCTTTCCGAGCCTTCCCTCGGATCCGCGCGACCTGAAGATCGGCTTGAGAAAGAACTCGAAAAAAGAGCTGGAGGCGGACGTGGGCGGTTACCGCTCCTTCGCGGGATGGAAGGGAGAGATCGGCGGCCGGCCCACGGTGCTGCACACGGGGCTGGAGGGTGGCGCCTACTTCCTGATGGTGCAGGAGGGATCGAAGTTCCCCCTCCATTCGAGCGACGGGTTGATCGGCCTCTACGCGGAGGCGGCACGCGGACGATCTCTTTTCCAGTTCCGGTTCACCCATATCTCGGCCCACCTGAGCGACGGCCTGTATAACGTGCGGGAGCGCTTCAGCTACACGCGCGAGTTCGTGACACTGCGGACGGCGAAGCAAGTCGACTTCCTCCGCCTCTACGCCGGGTACCAGTTTCTCGTGCACACGAAGCCGGCGCTTCCCCGCCACTCCGGGCAGCTCGGCGGCTATGCCGTGTTTCCCTGGCACTGGAGCAACGTGCATCCCTGGGCGGGGGCGGATCTCCGGGTGAGGAATCGCCAGGAAGGCACCACTTGGGCGGTCTCCGCGGGCGCGGCGTTTGTGTCCAGCCTGGGCGCTCCTCCGCTCCGGCTCTCGGCCACCTACCTCAAGGGGCACGACCTCCGTGGCCAATTTTTCCGGGAGCAAACGGAGAAAGCTTCATTCGGTCTGGACATGGATTTTTGAGGAGTTTGAGACGATGAGATTCTGCGACATGGGACGTGCCGGGAGGAGATCTGCTCTTGGGGGGGCGCTGCTCCTGATTCTCTCGGCGGCTCTGGGCGGCTGCGGCCGCCTGGCCGATGTCTTCCAACCTCTGGCGGCCCATTCCACGCGGGTCAAGTTCCGCCTCGCGTCTCCGGGCCTCTCACCCCTGGTGAACCTCGACGGGGGCGTGATGGTGTACGCCATCAACACGGCGGTGACCCGGGGCGGAGGAGCCGGCCTCGAAGACAACTACGACGACACGACGATGGATCTCCTGAACGACAACTACAAGTTCTGGGCCGTGGGCTGGACGGGGCCCAACACCATGGAGGGCCAGGCCTACTGCGGCGTCGGCTGGGGAGGCAATCCGGTGGAACTGCATGGCGGAACCGTGGAGGTTACGATCGAGATGAGCGTGGCCAGGTGCGCCTTCGGATCGGATAGTTTTTTTGGGGCGGACGACCACTCCAACGGTGGATCGAACTTCGATCTCCTCACCACGCAAATTGCCACGAACACGAGCCCCGTCTTCGGTGGCTTCACCGCGAACAGTTCCTACGACAGCGTAGGTGGATCCTTTCTCGTGATCATGGAGGGGTGGCGCTACTACGACGGCGTGGAGCACGAAACCGAGGAAGGACTGGTGAGCGCCTGTTTTTCCGGCATGACGAGCGGGCTGAAAACGACGAGCCTGGCTCTTCCCTCGGGGCTGAATGCGTCGG
>JABWBD010000012.1 GCA_013360685.1 Pirellulales bacterium | reverse complement strand
GGCCAGCCCGGCGCCAACGACCGCATCCGGATCGGCCTGATCGGCGCCGGCGCGATGGGCGCCGCCAACGTGAAGGAGTGCGCCAAGTATCCCGACGTGGAGGTGATCGCGATCTGCGACGTTTCCAAGCCGAAACGCGAATCCCTGGCTGCGAGCTTCGAATCGAAGCCGAAGACGTACAACGACTACCGCGAGGTGCTCCAGCAGCCGGATGTCGATGCGGTGATCATCGCCACGCCCCATCACTGGCATTGCCGGATGGCGGTCGACGCTTGCGAAGCCGGCAAGGATCTGTACTTGCAGAAGCCGATGTCGCTGCACCTGGCGGAAAGCCGGGTGATCAAGAACGCCGTCCTCAAGCACAAACGTGTTTGCCAGAACGGGACTCAGATCCACGCGTCGGAGAACTACCGCCGCGTTGTCGAGTGGATGCGGTCGGGGATGCTCGGCAAACCCGCCGTGGTGCGGACGTTCCTGACGTCGAATGAGGGGAATCCACCGGACGGATTGGGATTCCCGCCGGACAGCGACCCGCCCGAGGGGCTCGACTGGGATCTGTGGGTCGGCCCGGGGCCGATGCGCAAGTTCAACGAGAACATCGTCAAGAATGGCTGGTCGCATACCCTGTTCCTGGATTACGGGGGCGGGCGGACGTGCGGGATGGCGAACCACATCCTCGACCTTCCCTTCTGGGCGCTGGACTTGGGCTTTCCGACCCGTGTGCAGAGCACGAGTTCGAAGCACTGCGTGAACGACAACACCGACGCGCCGGACACGCACGAAGTGACCTGGGAGTTCCCCGGCGTGGTGATGACCTGGATGATGTCGCAGGTCAGCAGCTTCGGCTTCAACTTGCAAGACGTGGAGCGCTACGCGAAGCACGGGGCCCCGATGGAGAAAGGAGTCCAGCGCCGCCTGGGATACTACATCCATGCGGAGAAGGCGACGATCTTCGGCAACTACGAGACGCACAAGGTGGTTCCCCAAGTGCCCGAGTTGGTGGGCGCCGCGCCGCCCGAGCAGACGATCCCGCCTTCGCCGGGCCACGAGCGGGAGTGGCTCGACTGCATCCGCAGCCGCGAGGAGCCGAGCTGCGGGGTGAACTACATGCACAAGGTCAATACGTCCAACATGCTGGCCAACCTGGCGATGAAGCTTCGCCGCGAGCTGCGCTTCGACCCGGCCACCGAGCAGATCGTCGGCGACGACGAAGCGGCGAAGGCGGCGCGCCCCGAGTACCGGGCGCCCTGGAAGTTCCCGGAGGAGTACCTGTAATCCGGCTGCCAGCGCGTCGGGATCTCGGTAAAGAACCGACGCATATCAACGTTGCTTCGGCAGACGCCAGTGCGTGCCCATCAGGCAAGGTTTTTCGTCGGGTGAACTCCGAGTCGGATGCCAGCTTCAGTCCAAAGCCCCCGGGGCGATCCGTCGCCCGCGATTCCACTTCAATATCATAGACGCCCTTCAATGCCGGGTCGTACGTGATGTCAGGCACCTCCGGGCAGCCGTGAAGCAGAGGGTTATCGCCCCAGGTTTTGTAGCGCAGGTTCCAGAAGCCGGGCCGGCTCTCGTCGAACGAGACCTTGTCTCTTGGCGTACAGCGTTCGAAATCCTCTTTGAATATCGGCGCGCCGCGGACGGTGGCCTCGTCGGCGGGCCCGGCTGCGCGCGAGGCCGCAGCGCACAGGGTGAGCAGGGGCGGCAACAGCAGTGGGACGAGGACAAAGCGTTTCATTGTACACTCCCTCTTTCCTTCTTGTTGTCAGTGCCTTCTTTCTTCGCGTAAATAATGATCACCGCGCCGGGCCGATCCGGAATGCTGATCGGAAGGCCGGTTTCGAGCAGTTCCCGTCCGGTCATCTCCGTGGCGCCTGCGATGTCCAGGTTCGTTAACGTGTAGGTCGCATTCGGATCGAGCCCGACGGGTCTTGGCCGGGCCGAAGCCTCAGGGCTCTCCTCGCGCCGGAAGGCCTGCACCAAACCTTCGCCAGTCTCGGGGCAGTCGAACTGCCAGGCCATCCACACCTTCCTGTCCTGACTGTACGGTGTCAAGGGATAGTAGTCGCCGAGGAAGTACCGGCCGAACTGCCGCCAGTGATTTACGAGGCGTCGGGCCAAGGTATAGTCGCGCTGCTTCTTGCGCATGTCGAAGCGCAAGGTGAGTTCGGGGCATAGCCCGCTGCGCATCAGGTACAGGTTGTCCCAGACATCTTGCATGGGCTGGCCGAAGTAGGGCATCCAGGAGGCGATACCGTAAGTGTGGCACTGTTGGCTGATGCCGGGCTGCAGGTGGTCGCTGCGCAACAGCGGTACAGCGCGTCGCAGTGTCTCCAGGTCGTTGCGCCGTCCGCCGCTGGCGCAGGTGTCGATCAGCATCTCGGGATGACGGCGGCGCAACTCGTCCCAGTAGGCAAGGTACCCCATCACGTGCTTGATCTCGGTCATGCCCTGCCGGTCGGGCGCGTCGGCGGCGCGCCACCTGGCGAGGGGATCGATATTGAAGTCCTGACGATACAGACCGATGCGCTGCTCGACGAGCAGCTTGTCAACGTGATTGACCAGCCACGCCCAGGCTTCCGGGTGGCCCAAGTTCAAGAGGCCGCCCTTGGCGCCGCCAAGAATCCATTCCGGATGGTGTTCGGCCAGCCACGTGCCGGCATGGACCCGTTCCGGCTCGAACCAGACGATCGTTTTCGCGCCTTGGGGCTGGATGTAGTCGCTGATCTCGCGCAGGCCGTTCGGGAACCGCCGCGTGTCGACTTCCCACGTGCCCGTCTTCGGCCAGCCGATCGGGTCGCATGGATACCAGCCCGCGTCCATCCACCAATAATCGAGCTTCATGCCTTCTTCCCAATACCGGTCGAAGAAGAACTTCTGCGATGTGGAATCGGCGCGGTACATGGTGTCGAAGTAGTAGGAACTCGATGCACTAAGCAGCAGCGGCGGCAGCTTGCCGCCGAGGCGCGGGACATTATGCGCCAACATCCAGCGGCGCCAGATGTTCTGCGCGCGAAGGCGGTCGCCATTCGAGAACTGCAGGACCATCAGCGGCGTCCGGATCTCCTCGCCGGGCAGCAGCTTGAATCGCGCCTGTTCCTGGCCGGCGCGGATTCGCAGGCGGCCCGCCTCGTCACAGTGGAAGTCCGCCGTCCATTGCCCCGGCCAGCCGACGACGATGATCAGCCCCCCACCGCCGGGCCGCTGCAGGTTGAAATACGAAAGGTGGCTATTGGTCGGCCGCCCGCCGGCAGCCGTAATGCGCTTCGCCGTCCCCCGCGCCAAGACCGCCTCCAGCGGTCGATAGTCCTCCACGGAACAGGGGCTGCCGATGTGGTGATGCAGGCGGAACTCTCCAGCCGGCTTGGCGGGCCCCTCTGCGGCAGTCGCCTCGACCTGGATGTCCAACGGGCAGATATCGGCCAAGATCGGCGTCTCTTTGTCGCCGGCATTCCGGAAGTAAAGCGTCCATTCCACGGTAGGGAAGTCGCCGTACTGGATGCCCACGCAGCGCAGCACCACCCCGGTGCCCGGATCGCGATAGGTGAGTGTGTGCTGTGTTCTTTTCTCATCGAGGAGCCGACGTGTGCGCTGGACTGTCCACGTCGTGAGCACTTCGGCCGATGGCCGACCGTTGTAGGTGAACGAGAAGAACGGTTCGGCACTGGACGTCGAGCGGCCCGCTTGTCCCAGTACCGACGTTCCCTTCTCGAATTTCGCCGCAGCCCAGCTGTGGGCCTCGGCCATCTCGTCGGCGGCAGGCGAGGTGGCCGACGCCAGGCGAACAACCATGACCCATAAAACCGCCGCGCCGGTCAACGTAAACAGCACGTTTGCTCGGATGAAGAGAAAAGCGTTTCTCATAGGAAGCCTTTGTTGGGTTCGCGGGGAATCCAATGTAGATCGAGATAAAGCACAATTCCAGTGCCGTGCGACACGCCGGCCGCGTCGTGGAACCTGCGACGGAGGACTCATCATGTTTTTTTCAGGCAGGGCCGAGCAAGCGGTGGTAACAGGAATCGAGTCTGGCTAGAATCGGCGTGCTTGGTAGACAGTCCTTTGCCGGGTTGGGAATGGAAGGCGGTCTTTTTCTCACTGGAAGGAGCTTTTTCGTGCGAACCCACATCTTGCCAGTCTTTCTTTTCATGGCCATCGCGTTGCTGTCGGCGTCGCCATCGGCCGCCAACCAGTTGCTCGTCGGCACGGCTACGGCCGATATTACTCCCGAGGGCCCTGTGGCGCTCCGCGGGCAGTTCCACCTGCGAATCAGCAAAACGGTGGAGACGCCGCTGTCGGCCGGCGTCGTGGCCCTGGAATCTCGTAACGGCGACCAAACGCTGGACGCGGCCGTCATGGTGGCCTGCGACTTGATCGCCATTTCCGACGACGTGCGGCGGATGGTCCGCGAGGAAGTGGCCAAGCGCGTTGCCGGGCTGGCTCCTGCCAAGATCTTTTTCAGCGGCACGCACACGCACACGGCACCCGTGTTGGATCCCGGCAGCTTTGTCCTGCCCAAGGAAGGCGTCCTGCCGATCGAGCAGTACCGGGCGTTTCTTGTGGCGCGGCTTGCCGACGCGATCGCCGAGGCCTGGAACGGCCGCGCGCCGGGCAGTGTGACCTGGGGGCTCGGCCATGCCGTGGTGGCGTACAACCGCCGCGCGGTCTATGCCGATGGCTCCGCCCGCATGTACGGCGCTACGAACGTGCCCGAGTTCCGTGGCATCGAGGGCTACGAGGACCATGACGTCAATACGCTGTTCTTCTGGAACGCGGAGGGCTCGCTGGCCGCCGTCGCGATCAACGTGGCGTGCCCGTCGCAGGTGGTCGAAGGCCGCTCGACGATCAATGCCGACTATCTGCCAACGGAGCGGGCGGTGCGCGGCGGCAGCTACAGCGCGATCGTGCAGAGCAACCTGGTCGGCCCCGAGGGCGGACAAGTGCTGGTCGATAAGACCGTTGCTGCGATTGACGCGGTTTTTGTGCCGCGCGAGTGACGCGCCCGATAGCATTGTGTTTGGCTCCGAGTGGTCACGAAGTAGACAGCAGGCACACCGAGCGCCGGCCGCCAAGGTTGACCCACGAGCAAGTCGTTTTGGAGTGAACCGGTCGGCGGCCGGCCGGGAAGATCCACGGCGATTTCTATTGCGAGGTTTCCCAGTTGCTCGCCTCCGGCATGTTCACCAGGGCCAGCGATGTGGCGACGGCGTAGTTGCACGTGCAGTGGCGCATGGCGTGCGGCGCGCTGAGGATTCCGCCGGCCGGGATCAAGTTATTGGTACAGCCGCTGCGAATGCCGCGGAAATACAGGTGCCCGCCGCCGGCCAGATCGTAGCACGAGAGATGAGCGTCTCGCACCGTAATCAAGCAGGGACTTCCCAAGGCGCGTCCACAGCCTCGCAGCTCGCTGTTCATGCCTTTCCACATTCGCGCGCGACGTTCGCCGGTCAACAGGTCGACCACTTCGCCGGCGTGCGTAACCAGGCAGTCGGACAAGACGATCGGCGGTGACGCGCTGGTGTACGCGTTGGGTGGATCCTTGCACGACCACTCCTGGGCCCACAGCCGCTTTCCTGTGGCGCCCTGGTAGGCCGCGGCCGTGCTGTCGTTGCGCGTGAACAGCAGCACGCCGCTCGCTTCGCACCAGGCGAGTTGCGGGCTCACCAGCGAAGGCAAGTCCGGCGGCTTCGGAGGCTCGGTCACGGCGGGAGTTGCGGCCGTCGTCTGCCAGACGACTTTGCCGCTGCCGGCGTCGAGCGCGACGATCGTGCCCTCCTCGGATTTGGCATCGCCCCTGCGGCGATGACGCGGCAGCCAGTAATCGACGCAGTAGACCATGTTCTTCCCAACGGCGAAGCTGATGCCGTCGCGCTCGGCGTCGAACCGCCAACGCAACTGCCCGCTCGTGCGATCGAGGCACATGAGATGCTTGCCGGCGACGCCGATCAGCGCATCGCCCGCCACGCGGATTTCCTCCCAGCCGCCAGGGGTTTTGTCCAGCGATTCGGGGACGGCCAGTTTACCCAGCAATTCGCCCTTGGCCGGATCGAGCCGAAGGCAGACGCCGTCGGAAATGGCATAAAGCTCGCGGTCGGCGGCGAGGAACTGCCCGGCCCGCCCGAGCGACCGCCTCCATAAGTGTCGCCCGGTGTAGATGTCGGCAGCGTGCAACTCGTTGCCTGCCTGCAAGAACATCCGGCCGGCGGCGATGCGAGGAACGGGACCTTTGAAAGGGGGCAGCACGCGGTCGATCTCACCGCCGAACCACAAGACGCCGAACGGCGGCCTGGCGGCCCGGTCCTGAGAGGCGAAGGTGTGAGCGGCATCGCCGCTCTCGTGCTGCCAGTCGGCGGCGTCGGGCAAGGCCCCTTCGCGCAGAAGCCACGTCCGGTTTGCGCTGCGCGCGAGCCTGCTGCCGGGGATTCTCGCGGATTGGATCACCTGGTCCAACGCGGTGTGCTGAAGTTCGGAGACCGGCAGGCACGCCGCCCCGCCATACGGCCGCAGCAAGGCCAACAGCCGTTCGACCATCGCCCCTTGTCCATCGAAGCCGCTGCCTTCGAGGTCCTCGGAGACCACGAGGCTCGCCATCAAGGGCGGCAGACGGAGCGTCCGCAGGTCGCCCGGCACGATATGGATCCGCGATCCGTACAGGCCGGCCGCGTGAAACCGTTTTCGCGAGGCCGCCACGCGGGCGGCATCGGAATCGATGACGATGATCTGCAACTCCGATTGACGCGCCAATTCCTCCACCAGCCGGCCACTGCCAAGACCCAACGCCAGGCAATAGCCGTTGCGGACTCCGGCCTGTTCAAGAATCTCGCGGGCACGCGCGGTCCACGTGTCGGCCGAGGGAGCAGCGTCGATCGGTCTGGCGGGGTGATTTCTGGAAAGAGCGGGGGTCTCGCCGAAACAGCACAGCGTTCCCTCCGCGGTAACCACCAGCAATTTGCCGCCGCCAGCCAGCATCCGCGCCGGCGTTCCCGCAATACTGGCCCGCCAGCCGATGCGCGGCTGGCCGCCGGCCGCGGGAAGGTCCACGGCGGCAACGGTTCCTGGCGCTCCCGCGTACAGTCGCGATCCAGCCTTGATATGGACTTTGAGGTCGGAGGGCAACGTCCAGGCTCGATCAAAGCGCGCGGCGGGCCACTGGACGAGCCGATGGGGGCTGCCCCAGCCGCCTTGGTACGTGGCGCTGGGTGTAAGAGGGCGTGTTGCGTCGCAAGCCACGATCTCGCGGTATTGAGGGGAACTCGTCAAAGGCAAATCTTCGCCCCTGAACCGCCGCCCGATTTCGTTCTCAGGCACCGAATAGTAGATCGCCTCCCGGCTCAAGACCGGTTCTCGAAAGGTGCCCAAGTCCTTCACGTTGGCCGGATCGACCTGCAGGCGCACGCGACTTTCCAGGATCTGACGTTCTTCCGGCCGCAAGGATTCCGGCTTCGAGAATGTCCACCAGGAGAGATACGTCACCGGGCCGCCCGCGCGAACGCGAACAAAAGGAGAGCCCGCTTGTTCCCCCGCATCCAGGCCGAATCGCTCGATCCATTGCCTTGCCGTCTCGGTGGAGGTGTTCATGTGGGCGGCGAAATCGGAGAGGCTTACCTGCAGATCGGGCGAACCGGACGCGAGGGTCGAGCGGGATGGCGAGTTCAACTCGTAGAGATCTCCGCTTTGAAACAGGTAGTTTCCGATACCGCACACATACCAGCAGCCCTTGGCCAGGGCGATGCGGCCGCCCCAGCCCGTGGTGTACGGGTCCATTTTTCCGGACTTCCGGTCGAAAAACGCCGGCAGCGCGCGGCCGCTGGGGACGATCAGTTTCGTGCCCAGCACCGCCAGGTATCCCTGGGGAGAGAGCCCACCGTCGCGGCGCGTGCCGTGGTCCAACAGCCCATTCTTGACGAATCCGCCTTCATCGTTGACCCAGACCTGGCGGCCCGTGGCCGCGTCGACGGCGTACACGAAGACGCCTTCGTTGGGCCACAACCCCGCGGCAAAGTAGATGGTTCCGTCGGCCAGCACCGGGCCGCCTCGCGCGGGCCAGCGTGAAATCAGGCGTTCGTTTCCCAGCAACTTGTAAGGTTGCCGATCGGCGTCCAGCCCGCAGAACTTCCACAGCAATCGCCCCTCGTCGGCACTGAGACAGTACAGGCAGCCGTCATCGGCGACGAAATAGAGCCTCCCCTCCCAGGCCAACGGTGCAAACCGGACCGGTGCATCGGCGAAGAAGGTCCAGCGCTGCTCGCCCGTCTCGCTGTCCAGCGCCGTGACGGTGTCGGTCACCATCGACGGCAGCACGACACAACTTCCCGTCACAATGGGTTCGTAGCAGCCGTCGAAGCAAAGGCGAAGGTCATTGGGAAAAGCGGGCCGGGGTGCGGGCAGTTCGCGCGTCCACTGCAGCCGGAGTTCGGCGGGCAGGTCCTGCGGGGAAGCCGCCGTGCGTCCGGCGTCGTAACGCCACGCCGGCCAATCAGCGGCCGCCGCGGAGAGATTCGCCGCAACCAGAAGCAGTAGAACCGGCAGACGCCGGATCGGAAAACTGAGATACTCGTGGCACTTCTTGGGCCAGACGTCGCTTGCAGCCACGACGCGGCATTGTCCGGGTATGCCCGGTGCGCCGGCGATGTCGCCGAGCAACTGGTGAGCGCGGCGGCCGGTCCCGATGACCGCTACGCCGATTCGTGCGTTTGCCCCTGCCCGGCCCGGAGCCGCCAGCGCACTTCCGGGTACGAAATAAGGCACCAGGAGACTACCTGCCGCGCCTGCGCCGCGGCGAAGCAGCGCTCGCCGAGATAGGGTTCTTGGAGTGTTCATATAGCCCTCATGTCATGGCTCCAGCGGTAGGTCGAACGTCTCGGCAACTGCGGAGGCGGCAGGAACCTCGGCGCCGGCCGCCCAGTGAATGCCGTTGACCACCAGCCGCATGATCTGCGGCACGGCGAAGTCGCGCGGATGGCCCAGCGTCGTAGCAAAAACCCTGGCTCCATACCGATTCTGCCAGGTCCAGGCCAGGATATCCGTCTCGGTCTTGCCCACCAGCCGTGTGCGGAAACGATCCCTGACGATACGTTCTTTCGGCATCTCGCCGCTGCCAATTACCAGCGGCACGCAGCCGGGCTCCAGGTCGGCGATGTAAAGCTGGCCCGGCGAGGAGAACGGCTGCTCGCTAATGCCTGTAAGGACAGGATGCGCCTTGGCCTCGTCCAGACGCCGGCACTCGGTAGGCGTCTTCATGTGACACAGATAGTGCGTGCCCAGCACGCTGCGTCCGAAATCGTCGTTCCAAGCCGCTCGGGGGTGATCGGCCGGGTAGCGGAACGCGTGCGTGCTCGTGCGCAGGCCGACGACCGGCTTGCCCGACTTCAAGTATCGCTCAAGATGGCCGAACTGCTCGTCCGGCAGCGTCAGGAACCGCAGGAAGAACACCGCCGCATCGGCCTCTTGAAGGACTTCCAGTCCAGGCAGTCCGATGCCGTTATGGTTCTGCTCCGGGTCGCCCTGGGGCACGATCACCGTGGTGCGGAAGCCGTGACGCTCCAGTTCTCTCGCCAAGAGGGGCATGCTTTGTTCGGGATGGTAATGGGTCGTGCCGGCTACGAACACCAGGCGGCCCTTGCCGCCGGCCGGTGCCGCCGAGGCACGGCGTCTAGAAACGAACGGCGCCGCCGCGACGGCAGCGCAGCGAAGAAACACTCGCCGGGTGGCTTTCATGACATCTTCTCCTTGTGCCCAGCCTACTCTCCTTCCCGGCCAAGCCGCCGCCCCTGGGGCGTTGCCCGGGCCTCACAATCCAACCCGCAGACCATTGTAGGCGACCACGATTCCTTGTGCTGCAAGTGATGCCGTTTGGTCAAAGAACCGGGGCGACCGTCAAGACGAGACAACATCGCGAGTTGTGACCTTCGATACGACGGAGATTCGGCCGAGGTGTCGTTCGCAGGCGGCGATCGGAGAGCCTGGCCGTTCCCGGCAGGTGATCTTGCGCATCTTCTGTACTTCCGCACCCCATTTTGTTTTCTTTCCGGTAATGCGTTGTCGATTCTGCGTTCGAGGCCTTTACTTGCCCGCTATTTCGGTGCGGGTACGGCCCTGTTTGGCTCGACGCTGCGAACGCGGCGTACGCAGCGGAATCCGATCGCGTTGCGGGCGAAGCAAGCGTCCTGAAATCCGGGGCTCTCGCCCAAGCGATAAGCCGAGCGGCAACCGTCGGCACTTGAGTTCCAGGCCCCGCCGCGGAGCAGGTAGCATTCGCCATCGGCGGGCCCGACAGGATCTTCCTCGGGACTTTGCCGGTAATAGTCGGCTTCGTAGACGTCGTTGCACCATTCGGCCACGTTGCCCAGCATGTCGTACAGGCCCCAGGCGTTGGGCCGTTTCTGGCCCACTGGTTGCGTCTTCTTGCCCGCATTCTCGGCAAACCAGGCGTGCTGGTCCAGACGCTGCGCCTCGCCGTCAAACGGATAATCGCCCGTCGTCCCCGCACGACAGGCGTACTCCCACTCCGCTTCCGTGGGAAGGCGATAGCCGTCGGCCGCGAAGTTGCACTCCGCCGTCTCCTCGTTGTAACAGAGATTCAGGCCCTCTTCGCGCGACCGGGCGTTACAGTACCGGGCGGCGTCGGCCCAACTCGCCTGCTCCACAGGCATCGTCGGACCTTTGAAATGTGACGGATTGACCACCGCCAGCCGTGCGTATTCAGCCTGCGTCACCTCGTAACGGTCCATCAGCAACGGCGATATCGATACCCGGTGCTTGGGTGCCTCGTCCGGTCGGCCCGAGCGGCTTCCCATCTCGAACGCACCGCCGGGCACCTCGACCATTTCCACGCCGCCCTTGGTCTTGACGATCTTCGGCGGCGGGACGTTGTCGACCACCGGCCGCGTCCGCTGGCAAGACGCCCCCAGCAACCCGACGATCGCCAAGGCCCCCGCCGCTCTAAGCAGTTTTTTCAGCATGGCTTTTTTTTAGCGAGTCTTGGGCAAGGGCACCCAATCAGCCTCTTTGTTGCTCTTGCCGTCGGTGGTGATAGCCACCCAGCGGTTCGTCGTACTCGGATCTCCCACGCAGATGTCCCAACCCGGAGCCTGAATGCCAATGAGCGACGGCGCCAAGCCGAGTCCCTTCTTGTACGGTCCGCGGCTAAAGGCCACGTATCGGCCGTCGGGGGACCAGTCGATGTGCTGGATCTTCATCGGCTTGGGGCTGACAAGGATGTCGTGTGGGTTGACCACTCGCGGTTCCGGACCGGAAAAATCGAGTTCACCGATCGCCAACGAGTAGTCGCCCGAGGCCCAGGCGATCCGCTTTCCGTCCGGGCTCACGTCCGACCGACAACCGGGAATCTTTAAGTTGAACACCTGGGAACCTTGAGCCTGGATGGCCAGGATTCCATGGGCAAAGTCCATGCCGGCGTGGACGGTGGATAGGTACCACTTCCCATCCGGCGTGGCGCCGATGCAGTACAAGTGCTGCAAATCCGCGTTGGAATGGGATTGGTCTCGGCCGGTGGCCAGGTCGTGCACGACGACTCCCTTGGTGGCGAAGTCCATGGCGGTGAATCTCTCGAACTCGCTCTTCAGGTAGACGATACCGCGACCATCGGCCGTCCAACACGGATCTCGCCCGTCGCGGGCCACCAGACGCCGGTCCGTGCCGTCGAGGTTCATACACCAGACGCTGCGAACTGTGTTTTCTCCCTCTCCCTCGTCGACCACGAAGCAGACCTTCGTGCCGTCTGGGGAGACATGGGGATAGAGTTCGTTCGCGTCGCGAGTGCGTGTGAGGTTTACCCGCTCGGAGCCGTCGGCCCGGACCATGAACAGATCCCAGTTCTGGTCTTGATAGCTCTCGAATACGATTCGGTAGGAAAGCTTCGTCAGTTCTTGGGAAATGTCTTCGCTCCTTGCCGTAGAACATGCAATGGCAACGGCGAGCAGGGGAAAAGCGAGCGACGTCAGAAAGGCGAAATAGCAGTGATGGTTCTTCATGGCGCCGAGGCTCCTTGGTTGAGCACGAAACTAAGTATCCGGATCTTCGTGCCGCTTTCGCCGTTGTCAAGTGTTTCCGCCGCCGGTCACTTCCGATGGCGTTGCCGGATGATGGGCGCGAGGAACTTCGCCGTCTCGTCGGCGATGACATGGTAGCCCGCCAGGTTGGGGTGCCGGTCGCCGAACCAGCCGTTGAGGTGGCCGAAATGGGCATCCAGCCGGTTGTCGAGGACGACCACGTGCGGCTCCCGACCGTTGGCGTCCATCACGAACGGCCGGACGAAGTCGTGGAAATCGCTGGGGATCTTGGCCAGCGGGTAACGGCGGTAGTTGAGCATGTTCGGGCCCTTGGCCTGCTCGGCGGCGTATCGCGGATAGAGGTCGAAACAAACGAGCTTCTCCTCCGCAGCCACCTGTTGAATGAGCTTGTTCGAGATCTTCGACCACGTCCCCTCCGCTTCCAGGTCAACACCCCACGGGATGTTCGTTGTGGGGATCAGCGTCGCCCGGGGATGATCGCTTCGCAGCCGGGCAAGCAGTTCACGGTAGTCCTTGGGAAAATTGACCAAGAAATCGTCTCGCTTGGCAAAATCGTTGCCGCCAAAGCGGATGAAGATGTAATCCACGCCCGGCAGTTTCGCCACCGCCTTGTCGTAGCGGCCGGAATCGAGCAGACGACGAATGAACTCGCCACTGACCCCGGAGTTGATCACGTTGGTCGGCGGCAGGTCGCTCTCGGCCGTCAGGAGCATGCGGAGCATGTCCTCGAATTGCGGCTCTTGCGGCGCCACCCGGCGCGGGATCCCGCACTCGGTGGCGCTGTCGCCCAAGAGGACGATTTGAAGCTTGCCTTCGTGTTCCGCGAGGGCGACCAGCGGCGTCAGGGCCAGGAGTGCCAGCACGACGAGGCCACGGCAGCCCGGAACCACTTTCGAGCGAATCGTGCAATGAGACATCAGACTAAACCACCTTTCGCCGAGCCGAATTCGCGCCGTCGCTATAAGACGAACAACGTTCTACGGCAAGGGGGACAGATTGGTGAAAACCCCACGCAACCACAGCACGTCTCATGAGAATTCTCCCCTTCTCTTTGTCGTTTCGCTGGCGATCGAACGCTACGCCGGGATTATCGGTCCGTGGGCACGTCGCGTCAAGAATCTCCAGGGGAACACGCCGGAGAGCGATGCTCACGGTTCATGAGACGACCCCGGCTGTCTCCGCCTCATTCGATGAATACGTTGCCGGCGGGTTTGGCCGCGTCTCAGCCGGCCAGGCAACTGGCTGGTGAAGAGGTTTGTGAAAGCGAGAGCATGGCAGTCTTTCTGGCGATGTTGAACGGCGAGGGTGGAGACTACTCGGGCAGCCAGGCGCCGGAACGGGAAGGAGGCATGGCAGCCTTCCCCTTACCGGGAGACAGGTTCTTACTGGTCCGCGGCCGCCTTGAAGCAGTGGATCGTGCCGCGATCCGTGCTCGCAAACAGACGGCCGTTGGCCGCAACCAATCCGTGAGCCCTGCCCGTCACCGGGACCGATCCAAGCTCTTTCCCACTGGCTGCGTTGAAGGCAACGACGCGATCATCACCTCCGGCAAACAACGTGTTTCCGGCCAGGATCAAATCGTGCGGACAGTCGGCCGTTGTTCTCCAGGTGTAGCAAGCGGTCATTTTCGGAGGCATCGCGGCCAGTTCCGATTCGATTGGCTTGAGTTCTTCTTTCAGATTCTCACCTGCCGTACCGCGCGATGGTTCAGGGAGTTTTGCGAGCTGCTCCTGGATGGCTTTCCGCCGCGATTGGAGCTGGGTCTGGCGTTTGGCCAACTCGATATACCTGGCCCAGGCAAAACCCGCAAGCTCCGTGCCGACACTCAGGTAAGCAACCTCGTCTGTGACAAGGACGTGCCTAGCTTTGGGAAACGTGACGAAGTAGTCCCGGCTATTTGCGTCAAACCCACGGAGTTCTCCACCCGAACCGTGGTTCTGGCCGCGACCGCTGACAAACTCGCCGGTCCGGGTCACGACGGCGAAGACTCCGCCCTGGCCGGCACCGCCAAATCCGCCGAGTGAACGGCCCGTGGCTCGATCGAACAGCTCCGGCCGTTGCCGGCCTTGGGGCAGGTAAAGCCGGGATTCGGTTGCCAGCATCGCCCCTTGCATCGTGAGGTGCTCGAACGTGACACAATAGCGCCCGGAGCCCTCCTCATCACCCGATCGGGCATCCACCGCGCACAGGTAGGACTTTTCCCACGGCAGCAGCGATGCGCCGTAGTAGGCGAGACTGTCGTGGATCAGCACTCCCGTCCGGCACGGCCAGTGCGAAATCAACTTCCCGTTGCTTACCATCAGGGTCTCCGGCCCGGACGGTTTTCGCTTCCAGACCAGCGATCCGGTGGCGGCGTCCACACAGTACGCATGCCCGTCGTCTGAACCGAAATAGACTTTCCCCTCGTGCCAGGAGGGAGGAAGACGCACCGGCCCTCCGGCAGGAAACACCCATTTCTCCGCGCCGGTCTCTACATCCAGGCAGTGCACGGCATCATCCACGGACGACCCGAAACAGACGGAATCTCCGACCGTGGTCACGAAAAACGCGGCGTCGAAGTTCCGCATGGATTCAAGCCGGCGGAGATTGGCGTAGGAATCCCATTTTGCCGGACCGGTCCAAGCCATCTGAGGCGGGGTCGGGGTCGTGTAAGTCCAGGCCGGAGCCAAGGGAAGCCGCAGCGGCTCCGGCGTGACGCCGCTGCGTCGGTTGTCCGCCCGGTACGTCGGCCAATCCGCGCTGCTCGCCGGCTCGGCGGCAGCACTGACCGCGGCAATGAGAGCCAGAAGAGTGAAAACGGTTCGAGACGGATCGTTCATGAAAGCTCCCCGTTTACTTGGCTGCCGAACTCGGCGCCGGCGCGAATCCGATGGAAGTCTCCAGCCAGTTGCCGCAACTGCAACCGCCGCCGCCCTCGGGCGACAGTACCATTCCGTTCGCGGGCACGGTGCTCAGCCAGCAACTCGGACGCAGGTTGTACCAACCCGTGACCTTCTCACTGGCAACATCCCACATGGAGATCCGCCCTGCCTCGCCGCGATAAATCAGGGCGCCGGTAGTGGCCGCGTAAGTCGCGCAGCCTCCGTGGCGACCGACGTTCTTGGTCAGCAATTTGCCGGTGGGGGCGTCGTACCCACAGGGTTCGAGATAAACGGCATTGCCGACGAGCACCGGATGCTGCATGTGACCGCCGTGGTTGTTGCGAGTCCAGTCGTGGGCGGTATGCCACAGGCTACTGCCGTCCGCCGCGCTGAAGGCGTAGAGGTGGTATTGGCCCGCGTCTGAAGAGGCGATGAACACCTTGTCCGCCGCCGCCAGGAGGTAAAAAACCACGATCCCGTCGACCGTGTCGAGCGGCTGTTCCCACAGTTTGCGGCCGGTCGCCGCGTCCAATGCCACGAGGAACTGGTCCTCCCACAATTGCGGCGATCCAATCCGGCTTGTGGCCAGTGTCTTGACTTCGGGATGGCGGCATTCGACAAACAGAACCTTGCCGCCGGCCACGGCGATGGTCGTATTGAGGATCTCTCCGCCGCGATAACGCCATTTCAACTCGCCGCTCGTGCCAGCCAGCGCGAACAAATCATCGCTGCACACCTTTTCCGTGCCTGCGCCCGACGTGGCGTCGTACCAGCTTTTCCCGCCCCAGAAGTCGGTGTACGGCGCGCCCTTCCTGACGCTGCTGCCGTAAAGGAACTTGCCGGCCTGGGCGACATAACCCCATTCGTGTGTAGCGCGCAATCCAGCATCGGCCAAGGAGAGCGTGCGGATCACTTCGCTGGTGTGCGCCGCAATCACCCAGCAGCGGTCCTTGATCGCGACATACAGGTGATGCGGGTCGGCACACCAATTTCCCGCGTCGCGCGGCATGTTCACTCGCCGCAAGGCCGGGATTTCGAGCGACCACAAGACTGCCCCGTTGTAAGAATCGAGCGCGGCAATCCGGTTCATGCCCTGGTGGAATAACCGTCCATTGATGGCCAACGGCGCCGGCATGCGCGGGTTGCGGTCAAGCCCAAAATCTCCGCCCGGCCTGCCGAGCCATTGCACTTCGAGCCAATCCGTGCTGGTGACGCCCTGCAAGTCTTCCTGGCCGTTGGCGGAATTGCCGGCATCGCCGTACTGGTGGGTCCACGCGCCCGTGCCCGGCGGCAATTCGCGTCGGGCAACCACCCACCCGCCCAGGCTGGTTTCCACGAAGTCCCAGTGGGCCTTCGTCTTGCCGAGCCAATCCTCCACGCGGCCTTTGACATCGGCCGAAGAGGCGGCTCGCAGCGGCCCGAGGCAAGCCACGCCGCCGGCAGGCTGGAGGAGGGGAATCACTTGGCTGGCAGTGGCGGGCAGTTCGCCACTGACGATCCCGTCTTCCGCCACGATCAAGTTGGCGAACGATTGCGGAAACGGCAGGCGATCGGCTGCAGCCGCGTGGTGCAGCGTAATCCGCGAGCCATAGGCGGCCGCCTTGCCCAACGCCGCCCGAGCCCGCTCAATCCGGTTGCAATCATTGTCCACGCCGACAACGATCAAGTCGCTTCGCCTGACGAGTTCGTAAGCGAGTTGCCCGTCATGGCAGCCGAGGACCAGGCAGTATCCCCGGGTGATACGCGTGGCGGAGAGAATCTCTTGGGCGGCCTGGCGGCAGCGTTGGCCGCGCTCATCGGATGCGTAGGGAGACGGGAGATCTGGTACCCGCGCAACGGTGTAATTCAAGGCATTGTCCAGTTCAAACACTTCGCTGATCGAGGCTGGCTGCCCGGGCTGGTTCGCTCGAATGCGATACTGGCAGCGAGCCTTGGGTTCCAGCCCGGCCAACGTGATTCGATGCGACGTTTTCAATGCGGCATCCCGCGCCTGCCGGTCCCACTTCTCCTCGAGGCCATACTCGACGATGCTCTCGCAAGGTTCGTCCGTCTCCCAGGCGACGACCACCGCGTCGGGGGCGATAAACCGCGCACAGGGCGGTACGCGAAACGCCAGAGGCCGGGGAATCTGGGTTTCGGTGGCCGCGAAGCGCGACTCGATCTCTGCGGGCTCCAACACCCGACCGTGCAGCACAACCTCGTGAATCCTGCCCTGCGCCCGGTAGAACTCGTTGTCGTCGCGGTAGGCGCCAATCGTCAGGAAGGCTGCAGGCGGATAGTCAATGTCCCCGTGTTGGTCTGTCGCAGTGGCCTCGAGCTTTCCGTTCACGTACAACTTCATCGCTTGCCCGTCATACGTGCCGGCGACGTGATACCATTGCCCCTTCTGGAACGGCGTGACGCCCTTGAGATACGTGAGCCGGCCGGAGGCCGACACGGCAAGACTGAAATGGGTTTCGTCGTATCCCAGCAGCCAGCCTTTCTCGAAGCTGCCGTTGTCCTGGAAATAGCCGGCAATTCCGCCCCAGACCAGACCGGCGTCCAACGACACCCAGGCTTCAATCGAAAGCTCCCGCGCTGGGAGGTTGGCGGCTTGGACGTTTGGGACGTCAACGCTGTTCGCTTCGCCGTCGAGGGCCAGCGCGGCGAAGGGTCCTTGCGTCAGGCGTATTTCTCCTTGAATCGAGCCGTCGTGCTTTCCGGCCCGATCGACCACCGTCGCCCCTTTGACCTGGTTGGCATCAAATGTCCACCAGCCCAATGGCTGGGCGGCATGGCCGCCGGCTGCCAACAGAAGGACCAGGCATACGCCCGTCAGGCACAGGCCGCCCAGTCGTGGCGAGCGCCCCAGGTTCAGGACGGTTCGTGGCACCGAGGCAACTCTCGGCGGGCCGGCGGAAGAAGGGAATTGAGATCGCACTGTTCGCTCCGTACTGGGCAATCAAGAGCCGCGGGAGGCAATGCCACCATGTAGGGCGCCCTTGTCCTCATCAACGTTGACTCGCCTCACAGGTCTTTGCCATAGACCTCGAACTCGGCAATTCCATTGTCCACAAGCGGAAAACGCTCCTGGAAGTCAACCAGCTTGATCCAGGCGCACTTCTGCCGTGGAAAGGTGAACTCCTGCGGCCCGGAGGTGTTTCGCAGCGCCACCGGGACCTTTTCCCCGCTGCTGAATTCCAGCGTCGCACCGGTCCACGTCCGGTCCTGGGCATCGTCATGGTGGAGCACGACGACGACGCGCTCTGCCTGGACCTCGCGTCCGAACTCCACCATCAGCCACACGTCGGTACGTCGAGCCGGCCGCCAGTAGCCCCTTGCTCCCCGCAGTCCGTCGATTGCGTGGTTGGGTGAGAACTCCGGCCGGTACCGATAGTGCGAGTTCGACGTCGCCCGCGGGTACGATCGGAGATGATAGGTGTAGGCGTCCTCGTTGATGGCCAGGTTTCGCACGGGGTTGCCGACCACGTTCGAACCGCCCCGAGCATCTTTTCCCTCGGCGAGCCCGAAAATCGGGACGGTGGCCGGGAGACGGTCGTACTGGTCGACGAACTGCTTCTCCACGCCGCGCCCTCCGAAAGCGTGTTGTCTCAGCGCCGTCGGGGGACAATCCACGCCGCGGTCCACGTGCTGGAGGTACCTGTCGATATGCTCGAGTTCCAGTTCGGCATATTTCAGGCGTTTCGCTTCGAAGTACAGGTATATCTGCCGCATCTTGTCGCGATAGACGTACCAGGGCGTCAGGCCCGAATGCACGGCGTGATCGAGCTGGTCCCAGTAGTTCATCTCCATCCACGAGCCGGCGAAGGGCACGTTCAAATCGATCCAGCAGGCGACGCGCTCCTTCTCTTCCTGCGTTAATTGCACGCCGTAGTGCGACGGCTCCAGGCAGTCCATCAGCCGGCTGGAAGTCGAGCCGTAGGCGTAGGGCGGGAGCATGGCGCACGTGCTGGAAACGTGCAGCCAATTGATGACGCCATTGCCGGCATACTCATCCTTCGAGTAGCCGTGGACGCCCGGATGAGGAACCTTCTCCGCTTTACCGTCAAAGTAGGCGAGATAGACCTTGTCGGAACGGACGTCGGCCTTGCCGCCCTCGCCCGCCAACGGGATCTTCGCGTTGTAACCGAAGTCGGTCAGGTTGATGTACGACTCGCTGAACGCACGCCCCGGGTGGCCTTTGGTGCTTTCCCCGTAAATCCGATGGGTCAGCCGCCATTTCGTTCGACCGTAGATCTCTCGATTGGTGATCGGGCGGTAGTCGCCCAGCAGGCTCAGCGGGACGTCTTTCTTCGCCGGATTCTTGTCGCCCGCATGGCACTGGATACAGTGCGCATCCCAAATCGGCTGGACCTCGCGGGTATAGCTGAAACCGCGAGGGACATCCATGGCCTGGGGGGCATTTGTGCCCAGATAGCCGGCGGCGCGTTTCTCCGACTCGCTCAGGAACCGTTCCATCTCCTGGACGGGTTCGTCGCCCTCGGCGAAGAACGGCCGGATGGTCTGCGGCCGCTTCTTCGAAGCGACGGTAACCGGCCGCTGGTCGATGTAGGTCTGGTGCTTGTCCTCGTGGCAGCCCACGCAGGCCGAGGTCTCGCCCGGCAGGACCATCGTCCAACTGCGCATGTTCTGCACCATGCGGCCTT
This sequence comes from Pirellulales bacterium, assembly GCA_013360685.1. Lineage (GTDB taxonomy): Bacteria > Planctomycetota > Planctomycetia > Pirellulales > Thermoguttaceae > JABWBD01. The sequence continues at coordinate 22,052 of JABWBD010000012.1, read as the reverse complement.
TCTCATCCAACATTTGAAAATACACGGGGACGCGCGAAGGGCACTCAAAGCAGCAGCTCCCGTCTTCCTCGACGTCCACCGTGCCCAGCACGTGTTTCACGTCGTAGCTGCCGTTGTTGATCGCACACGGCGACGTTTGATGTCCGCCCCACGGATGCAGCCCCAAGGCCACCGTGCCCTTGGCGCGATAGTCCAGCCCGACCACCCGAATTCGCTTCACCGTTCCCCGGGCGACGCCCTTGAGGCCCGGCCCGTAGTAGATGTTCTGCACGTAGAACAGGCCGCGCTGGCGATGCTCGTCCACGGTGGAACTCTTCCGCAACGGCGGCCGCGACCGAGTGGTCGGCACCGGCTGCCCCGACGAGATCACCGGGTCGTAGATCAATAGCTCGCGCCGGCCATCGCGGTGCATCCAGTAAATGCCGAAGGCGGGGCTTCCCTTTTTGCCGTCCTTGATGCCTTTCAATCCCCGCACCGGCCCCCCCTCCGGCGAATAGCAGACCACGTAGTTGTCTTCGTCCAAGGGATATGGATACTGGTACTGTTCCCCTTCCGTGTCGTGGACGACGTTGCCTCCGGTCCCCATGCTTTCCCGATAGGGGTAATCGCGCTGGGGGGCCACGAACTTGACCCCGAAGCCGGCCTGTGTTCCCGCGTTCCGGTCGATCATGATCAGCTTGCCGCGCTGGTCGATGTGGTGAGCGCCGGAAATCGCAATCACTTTCGTCGAGTTGAGGACGTTTCGGGCATGGAGGATCGCGGCCGGGAACTGCGAATTGTTCCCGTAGAACTCCGCCTGGTTGGTGCCGTCCGGATTCATCACGAACAGGCTGTGCAGGTAGCCGGCGGTCCGGTCGGAATACTCCCAGCGAGTATACAGGATGCGGCCGTCATTTGTCATGTGCGGAAATACCGTGTGGCCATGGTCCACGGCCAGGCGACGGATATACCGCCCTTCCCCGTCGCAAGTGAAGAGATTGCACACGCTCGACCACCAGCAAGGAGCCGAGAATACGCAGCGTGTCGAGGTGAACACCAATCCGCCGTCCGGCAGCCATTCGGGCTCCATATCGGCCGTTCCCGCGCCGAAGGTGATCTGCCGTACGCTGCGGTCAACTGGATTCATCACGTACAGGTGAAAATCGTCGTCGCCGTCGTGGCTCGTTCGCCGCATCGAAAACGCCACGGCGCTGCCGTCATAGGAGACGCACGGATCCCGGATGACCCCTTCGGGACAATCGAGCAGGACCTCCGTCGATACCGTTCCGTCGGCATTGACCGTCATCCGGCAGAGCTGGGAGTTCATCCGGTAATCCGCCCCGCATTCACGGAAAACGGCGTCCGTAAGGTGGTCGGTCATCGCAAACATCGCCTGGCAGTCGCCAAAGACGAAATGCTTCGCGTACACGAACTGGCGTGGATGATGGGCAAACACCGCCAGACGCTGCTTGCGCCGCACCTCGCAGGCGCGGAAATACAGGCTCTTCCATGCGGGATCGCAACCCGGCCTCTTTCCGTCGACCAGAACGGCAAGGGATTTCCGCAGCGCCTCGGCAGCCGGGGCGTTACCGGGCGTCAGCTCGGCAAGGACCTTGCGAACCATGGCTTGTTCCACCGCGTTTCCGTCCGCGGCGGCAAGGCAGTTGCCGCATTTCAATCCGTGATCCTGATACATCCAGTCTCGCTGGAGGCGGGACGCCGGGTAGGCAACGGTGTGCCGATTCCGGATGTCTTCCTGGGTGTACTCCTGAGAGAACACCGGCACGGACAACCAGACCAGGAGTAGCAATAGAACCGGCAGACGCCGGGCCGGAAAACCAATTGGGCCGGTCATCAATAGCCTCTCCTATGATTTTGTGGGCCGCGTGCGCAAGGTGCTGGATCCAGCTCGATCCCTGGACGCGTACCTCTAGTCGACAAAGACGACCTCTTCTTGCCTGGTCAATCGGCCGTATCGGTTTTCGCCGATCAGCCACACGTGTACAAGGCCTGGGTCGCGAACCAGGCCGGCGGGTACCGTCACTTTTCGGCTGCGGCGGTCTTGCTCGGTAAGCCACACGTTGTAGCGGCCGTAAGGGGGCTTCGAGCTCATGATCTGCACGGTAATGACGTTCAGGTTGCCGGCGGTAAAACGGATTTCCCACGGCTTGTCCCGCGTTGGCGTCTCCGCGGGCAGGCGGAAATCGAGATCGCACACCGAAAATTCGCACTCCTGACTCCGGGAACCGTCGCTCATGACGCATTGCGCCGTATAATCGCCGCAGTCGGAAAACAAGCGTTCGATCACGCCCCTGCCGCGCAAGGCGATCTCCTCGACAGCCGTATCGCCGCGATTGACGACGAGGGCCTGGACGCCTTGGGACTCTCTGTCCATGACATGGAACTTCACGGCCTGGTCCTTGAAGTAGGGCACCCAGTCTCCGCGGTCGAGCAGCAGAACACGATTGATGGCAGGCGTCGCGGAATCCTCTTGGTAGTTCGGAAACAAGAACGATTCCGCCTTGTTGTGCTCGCGCCAGAAGACACCACTTCGGTTTCGCCATGGACCTTCCTTTCGTCTGTCGAATGAGAATCCAGATCATCGGTCTGTGCCGGCATTCATCAGGGCGCGGCGTGAATTTCCCGTAAATGGCGGTTGACGGCCGCGCTCAGGTGGCCGGCGGCTGAGGCGGTAAAGGGCGTGGTCGCCGGTTCGTAGCCGCCGGCCAGGTATTCCTGCTCGCTGGGCAGGTAGCAAAACGTGCCGTTCGTGTAGCCAACGTAGAACGTGTTGGCAAAGGGCGATCGGTCGCGGATCTCGTTGGAGATTTCGCAGAACAGCTCCATGGGGGCGCTCCAGATGACGGTATCACCGTTGATCTGCAGGAATCGCAACGGCACCAGCAGCATTTCCGTGCCGTCGTCCGTAACGCGCAGGTATTCCTTGAGCTCATCCGACCATGCAAGTCCCGGACGTTTGGGAGTCTCGACGATAATGCGCGAGGTCCTTAGCTTCACCTCGGCGGTGGTGGCGCACAGACGGCGGTTTGCCTCCAGAATCGGATCGCCCAGCAAGACCTTGAACCGGCCCAAGAACTCGATCTCGGTCTCGGCGCGGGTGCTATAGAGTGGGGCGATATTGCCGGCGGCGCCGTTGAGGTAGAGCATCGCCGCCCCGGTTTTCTCTTCGACGTATTCGGCGACGGCGCCGGGCCCGTCGGCGCTGACGACGGTGCAGGTGCCGCCAAGCACCGTGCCGTGCATGGCGTAGTTTGCCAGCAGGGCCAAAGGAGTGCCATCGGCCTTTTCCAGACGCATCAGCCCGATGCGGCGGTCCACCGGCCCGGAAGGATTCCGGCCGAGGCGGACCTGGCCATCGGCGTCGCGGGCGCGGCGGTTGATGTTCGCCTCCGCATAGCCTCGGCCGACGCCCAACCGGGCAGGCGCCAGCTTCTGCCGGGCCTCCCGGACGCCATCCGCAAGCGCCCTTTCCACGAGCGCCGTGTAGCCTTCATCCACTGGGAACTGGAAGCGGTTGGGCATGAACAATCTGGGAACGCCAGGCGGACCGACGTAAGGCGACGAATGGGTGTGGGTGATGGACCACCAGACGTTCTCCGCCGGCAGGCTCAACTCTTTGGCCAGATTGCCGGTAACGCGGTCGCAAAACGCGGGCGAAAGCGAACAGAGGTCGGAGGAGATGAGGACGAACGAAGTCGCGCCGTCGTCGAGCGCTAGGATGCGATGATATAAGCGGTCATGCACCTTGGTAGACATGCGGGGGCTGTAACCTCGCAACATCTGCGGCGAATCCGGCGTAATGTCAACCTTGACCACGGCCGCGCGGAACTCCGCGGCCTGCAAGCCGTGGAAGGCCGCGAGAGCGAGAACCATTACAGGAAGCAAGAGCATGGATGAGATGCGGATTGTCATAGGGCTGATCGCCTTGAGTTGAACGGGAAGACCCCTCTCGAAATCAACGGCGATCCTGGCGGGTCGCTGTTCTTCATCCTCGTACGCCGAAGTTCTTGCCCCACGGGCCGAGCGGGGCTGCGCCGGCTCACTCCTCCCATTCTGCCGGCGCCGAAGCGGCTTCGCAAGCACGCCGCGGACGGTTCCGTCGCTGCGCCCGGCGATCCTTCAGTCGACCTGTTGTCGGAGGGAAAGAGATCCGCGGGCATTGGCTATCCGCGAGGCGGCTTGGTAACATAGGTCGCGAGGCCAAGCAGCACCACTACCACGGAGAGAAGTATCGATGGCTGAGATGAATGTGAACCAGCAACGGCTCGTGTCGCTCGATGCCATGCGGGGCTTCGTGATGTTCCTCCTTTTGGGCGGCGGAGAGATCGGTCACGCGGGATTTCTGAGCGCGCTGTTTGCCGCCATTGATCATCCCTGGTCTCAGACGCTCTACCAGCAGTTGCAGTATTCCGGCTGGAACGACGCGAATCACGTCAAGGACCTGATTCGGCCGCTGTTCATCTTCGTCGTTGGCGCGGCCATGCCCTTTTCCTTCGGCAAACGGCTGAGCCTCGGTGACAGCAAGCGAAAAGTCTTCGGCCACGTGCTCGAGCGGGCGGCAATCTTGTTTTTTCTGGGCACGATTGCCGGCGGGCATTTGCTCGCCTTGGACCGCTCGAAGTTCTATCTGGTCAACAACGTTCTCGAAGAGATCGCTATCGGCTACCTGGTGGCTGCGCTTTTCCTCTTGAACTTCAGTGTTCGGGGCCAATTGATCGCGTTGGCCGCGATGCTGCTGGGGTATTGGTCCTTGATCATGCTGGTGCCGGTTCCCGGCTACGGCGCCGGCATCATCACCCCCGAAGTGAATCTTCCGCGTTACGTCGATGACCTCGTCCTGGGCGGATTGCGCCCCGTGAAATGGGCGTTTACCTGGACGCTCAGCCTCCCCCTGGCCTCCAGTTGCATCGTTCTGCTCGGCGCGATGGCCGGACAACTGCTGAGATCGGCGAAAAGCGCCCGGGCCAAGTTGCTCTGGCTCCTCGGCGGCGCCCTGGTGTGCCTGGTGCTGAGCCTCGTCTGGAGTCGTTGGTATCCGATGATCGTCAGCCTCACGACCGGATCGTGGGTGTTATTTGTCGGGGCCGTGGGCATGGGGCTGTCGGCTCTGTTTTACCTGGTGAACGACATTGGGGGGTTCCGGAAGTCAGCTTTTTTCTTTGTGGTCATCGGCAGCAACTCGATCGCCGTGTACATGGCGGCGCACCTGTTTGATTTTCGCAATATCGGCAACATCTTCGTGAAAGGCTGGACCACCAATCACTATGTCGGCGTTGCCGACGGCGTGTGCGGTTGGATTGGGCCGGGCCCGTGGAGCAACTTTATCGAAGCCTTTGCCGCCTTCGTCGTGATCTGGCTGATCATGTTGTGGATGTACCGCACCAAGACGTTTATTAAGGTGTGACAGGCCGGTGATGCCGGCAGGACCGCCACTGCTTGTAACCAGAAGGAGTCAGTCGTGGATTTTCGAACGAAGCGCTTGCGAATCACTCACCGAGGTGTGGTTCTCGTGGTAGCGATCGTCCTGACCGCCACCGCTGCAGGGACGGACGTGGCGCAAGCACAGATGGTGAATCCCTACGCCGGGATCGACTGGGAAAACGTGCGGACGCTGCACTCGTTTTCGCACCAGCATGGAAGCGATCCCAGGGTGTTCTGGAACATGGGGTTCGGCCACCTGCCGATCTCGAACTATTACCCCTCGCGGCCGTTCTATCCGTTGCCCGAAAAATTCCTGAAAGAGCATCCGGAAGCCCTGGGGGCGCCGAACGCCGAGCAACACTCGACCACCGACAGCGGGATGCATTTCTGTGCGGTTGGAAGCCTCTATACGGCTGGCTATGGCCGGACCCCGCGGTTCAAAGCGGGCCAAGCGCCGATCGAACACGTGTTCTCCGGCTTGCACGTGTTCGACGGAGATAAATCGCCCTGGCTGGGCGTCTACCGGCTGGACCTGCGGATTGCGCAAGCCGCAAGGACGGACCAAGAAGCCGAGGTTCTCTTGACGATTGAAGGCGCCGAGGCGGTCAGCCACAAGACCTTCGCGCCAGTCGGAGACGGCCTCGTGCGCCGCCAACGCGTGACGTCAAAGTCGCCGGAATCGATGTACCTGAAGACCACGGCAGCCGACGTCCGGGTGCGTCTTGAGTTCGATCCCGCCTCGACCCGGATCGATCGGTTCCGGCTGATGCAGGGGACCAATCGGCCCTGGAAGGACGCTTTTCGGGCGGCCTTGGACGGCACGGGCAAAGACTCCGCGGGGCGTCCTATCGAGGGGCTGCTGTTCCCGGATGGCGGGGGCATCACGATCAATCACCCGGGCGGATCGCTGAAATCTCTCCTGGAGGCGCTCGATTTCGACCGCCGAGTGCTGGGCATCGAGGTCTGGAATCAGCATGAGGGTTTTGGCGGCACGGAAATGCGGTTCTACCGATTGTGGGATGAGGCTCTCCGGTCCGGCCGGCAGTGCCTGGGCTTCTTTGTGAAAGACCACGTGTTCTTCGGGCGAGGCCGCAACGTGCTGCTGGTTTCCTCCCTGGCCACCGCCTCCCCGCGCGAGCGCGAGCACGAGGCGCTACGTGGGTATCGGGATGGGCGGTTCTTCGGCCTGCTCGGGGCGTTGAAGACGGACGAGTCGGGCCAACCCGTGTCGCCCTACGACAAGAGCGAGTTTCGTTTCACCCGCATCGCCGTGAAACACAACGGCGACCGACGGCCGACCGGGATCGAGGTCTCGGTGGACGGCGCCGACCGGACGAAGCGGCCGAACACACAGATTCGCTTCATCACCGATGCCGGGGTGGCCAAGGTCGTGGACGACGCTAGCGCCTTGTTTGAATTCCCACAGGACGCGGCCGGAGTCGCTACGTGCCGTTTCGTCCGCGTCGAGGCGTTTGCTTACCCGAGCACCCACCTCGGCGGCCGCCCGCTCACGCCGGAGGCGCTCTCCGCGATGAACGTCCATGAGATCTCCCGCCTTCACGATCGGCAGGGCCCCTTCAGGATGAGCGACCTCGATCCTTCGGGAACGGCCCCCATTCCCATCGTGGACATGATCTTCTCGCAGCCGATCTTGCTCCAGAAGGATCGAGACAGCCATCCGCTAGCCCGGATTATTCACGACCCCGGAGTTCTCGCGGCAGACTGCGCGATACTTCATCCGGGCAGCCGCTAACCCACCATGGCCAGATAGACCTTGCGGATGGCCGTGACGATGTCCTTCACGTCTTCGTCGGTGTGCATCGGATTCATGAGCACGCCTCCCGTGCGATCCAGGATATCGATCGTCCGCGGGCAGGAGTCGGCGCCGTACTGGATGGCTTTGCCCTGAGGCGTCTGGAATGTAGGCCAGTCCGGGTGGATGGTCAGTTTGTTTTCGATCCGCGTGTCACTCGGCAGAACCACCGAGCCGCCCGGCGGCGAGGCACTGATTCCCTCGGCACGCAAGGCCCGCAGGAACTTGTCGCGCCGTTGCTTGGTCTCCATGGTCAGGAAGACGGTCATGCCCAAATCGCCTTCGGTGTCGGCCGACTTTCGCAGTTTCAGCCCCGGCAGGTCGGCAATCCCCTCGCGCACCTTCCGGTTGTTGTTCCGCACGGCCTTGCTGATGGCATCGAGCTTCTGCACCTGGCCGAAGAGAACCGCCCCGGTGAATTCGTTCATGCGGAAGTTGCACGAGGCGAAAGCCGCCAGCAGGCCCCCGTTGAGTTCCTCTTTATACGGCGAGGGAAGGGAACCGACGCTATGGAAGCGGAGGGCCCGTTCAAAGAGCTTGGGATCATTGGTGGTCACGGCGCCGCCTTCGCCCGCCGTGATGGTCTTGCTGAGTTGGAAGCTGTTGATTCCCATGTCGCCGATCGAGCCGACGTACCTTCCCTTGTAGCGTCCGCCGCAACATTGGGCGCAATCTTCCACGACGAAAAGCTTGTGCTTGCGGGCAATCGCCAGAATGGCGTCCATGTCCGCCACGCCTCCCTGGAGATGGCTGGGGACGATCGCCTTGGTGCGCGGCGTGATTCTCGCTTCGATATCGTTGGGATCGATGGCCAACGACTCGTCGATCTCGGCGAAGACCGGCAGGGATCCACAGAGGACAACGGCGTCGTAGTCGGCGTACCAGGTCCAGGCGGGAAGAATGACCTCGTCGCCGGGTCCGATTCCTATGGCGGCCATCGCGGTGTACAGGGCGGTTGTGCCCGAAGTCACACCGATGGCATACTTGACACCGATGTGCTTGGCATACGCTTTCTCGAACTTAAGGGCTTTCGAGCCCGGAACCCCCCAACGGAAAGGCGACTTCGACTCGAGAACCTCGATGAGTTCCTTCTTTTCCACATCATCGTAGAATTGCGGCCCGTAGGGAGGAGAGGAGAGCGGCTTCTTTCGTACCGGCGTCCCTCCATCGATGGCCAGCCGCGCCTTGCCCTCCGACGCGGGGCCGCCCCGAACCTCACCGGATCCCACCAGTATCGATGCAGCGCCCGCGGCGCCAACAGCGGCCAGGAACTCACGACGGTTCTTCATCTTCTCACTCATCGGATTGTCCTTTCACATCGAGACAAGGCTCTCGCAGCCTTTGTCAAATGCGCGGATTCGAGATGGTCTCCAACTCACGCGGACAGTATCGGTCCCGTCCTTTCCTGTTGTCAACCGTTCGCCCCGAGGGGATTGTTGGCGGGGACATCATGATCTGGAGTTCGCCCACGGAACTGTTCTGCGAGATATCGAACGGCATCCACGACCGTTCGCCTTTTCCGTACACTTTCTTTTACGGGTTGACGAACGGGACGTTCGCCTACGTGCCAACCGAGGCAGAATGGAGACTGAAGGGCTCCGAGACGGACATCTGCCTATTCACGCCTTCGGCCGAGAAGGATCTCACCGAGGCGGTGGTCGAGTATCTCCTGGCACACCAATAAGCTGCCCCCCGCGGACTCCGATCCTGGTCCAGAAGGAACCGGGGGGGCCATAAGTTGATCGGGCTGCTTGCGCTGGACTACAATAGGCAGCGCCGGTTCGTCCGGCACCGCCTGCTTGACCCACCACCCGCCTCAACGACCCAACCGGAGGTAAGTCCTATGAAGTTCTTCTTGTCCCGCTATGTCGTTTCGGTCGCGCTGACTGTTTCACTTGGAACGCTTCTTTGCGCGGCCCGCGGCGAAGAGACGAAGTCGCTTGAAGACTTCCCTTCGACGCCTCACTTCTGGTATCGACCGCAACCCCCCGGGCCGTATATCGACTGCCAGCGTAGCAACAGGGCCTTCGGCTACCTCGAAGGCAAGGTCCTCCTTTCCGAGGACAACGCCCGCACCTGGCCGCACAGCGCTGCCTTTCCCGACGCCAAGAAGATCACGTTCAGCCACATCCTCAAGAACGGAAACATCCTCTTCGCCACCGGTGCAAACCTGTATCTGAGCACCGACAACCTCAAGTCCTACAAGCCGATCACCGTGAAAGACGCCAAGGGCCGCGACTATCTGCCGCACACGCCGAAGGCCCCCGAGAACCCGGGATGGTACTTCCACACGCTGCCGGGCATCGTCTCCTGGGACATCGGCGGCAAAGAGATCATGGTTTGGGGCAACTACTGCAACGTGATCGGCGGCGCAACGCCCGTTAATATTTACTACTCCACCGACAGCGGGCAAACCGTGAAGCTGGCCTACACGTTTGGCCGGAACCCCAACTTCAGCGATACCGGCTCGGGCGGCGGCGGGAAAGGGGGCAACCTGTTGGGCAATCCCGACAACCCGATCATCGCCCGGCATCTCCATGGCGTCTCCTACAACCCGGCGGAGAACGCGTTCTACGCCTGCACCGGCGACGGCGATCGCCCGGAGGGCAAGGAGTGCCATTGGCTGCGCGGGACCTACGACGCCGCGAACGACCAATGGCAATGGAAGGTGATCGTCACCGCCAGCCTCAACACACGCTACAAGTGCGGCGGAATCCGTTTCGTCGACGGCAAGTGCTACTGGATCAGCGATGCGAACGGCCCCAAGCCCTACGACCGCGGCATCTTCTGCTGCGACCCGGCCGACATCCCGAATCCGGAAAAGCACACGATGTTGTTCAATCCGGGCGTGGAGTCGGGCAACATGATCATCCAGGACGGCGTGATGCTGGCCTCCCACTGCGCGCCGGCCTCGCCCATGAAGAACGGAATTATCGTTTCCACCGACATGGGCAAGACCTGGGCCCAGTACGATTTGGCGGAGTTCGGTCCGAGGTCGGGAACCCGCTTCCACGAGAAGAACAGCGAAGGGTGGTTCCGCCTCGACCTGCGGACCGGCTGGGTGACACAGGCCGACGTGATGTTCATCAAGCCCAAGCCGGCAGCCGCGGCGCGAAACAACTGATCATTTCACCGCCAGTTCGTCGTGCAGATTCCTGCCAGACGCCGGCCACGACGCACCTCGCTGTTGTGGCCAGACAGGGAAGGCGGCGAGACGGCGTCCGTCTGCAATCACACCGGCCAGGAAGTGAGCAGGATGAAACTCGTCGGTGATGTCCCGGCTCTTTCCCAAGGCGAAAACCGCTTGACGTTTTCCTGCGGAAGAAGCATCAATACGCCGGTACGGGCACGGATTGCCTTCGGACTCATCGGAGACAGGCTGGAAGACAGGTGAGGATCAACTTGTCCGGCGTTCCCCAGACAATCACCCCCACATTGCCGTTGCCCAGGTAGATGCCGGCGTGCGTCGAAGCAAGCGGAAACGCCAGCACGAAGGACCCGTCGGCGTCGGCTTCCGCCGACTCGGCGGCGGGCGCGGTCGTCGGGCTTCTCCCCTTCCTGTCGTTTCGCTGGCGATCGAGCGCTACGCCGGGATTATCTGGCCGTGGGCACGTCGCGTCAAGAATCTCCTGGGAAACACGCCGGAGAGCGGTGCTTCATGACCAACTCGTCCCAGGCTGGAAAGGGTACGGCGTTACCTATTCTTTCAATAGTGCCGACTTCAGACCGGGCAGCCCGGCGTCGCACTCAACGTAGTGAACCCGATCGTCGATCGCCGCACCGGCTGCGACCGGATTGCCGAACAGGTCCAACGACCGAACCCCTGCCGCCGCCGGCAGTTGGAAGGCCGCGTGGACCGGACTCGATGTGATCGCCGCCACCGCGCGGTTCGCTCCGGAGTAGAGGTAGGCGTGGACGCCGTCCGCCAACGTCACGCGACCGGCGAACTGCGTGTCCTCCAGTAGGCACGCCAGCGCGCTGTGGGCCGCCGCCGAAGGGTGCAAGAAGCCTTCGGCGGTAACCAGCGTTGTCCACCCCACCGGGCCGCCGAATGTGCTGTGGCCGTGCATGGTATAGAGGAACTGGCGAACTTCGCCGTTCGCCTTGCGGGCGATCGTGTAGCGCGCCAGCCGATCCGCGATTCGCCAGTTGTCATTGCGATTCTCGAAGGGCAACGTGTAGCGATAGAAACCGTTCGACACATCGCCGGACAACGGCGCCCCTTCCGACATCCACACCGGCTTCGGCACCCGGCCGAGTTTCTGGAGGATTGGTCCCACCGCCGCCTGGAATGCCTTTGCGGCGGGATCGTCCGGAAAGCCCGTCAAGCCGTTTTCGTAATGGTGGTAGGAGATCGCATCGCAAGTGTCCAGCCCGCCGAAGTCGAGCACCTCTTTGGTCCATTTCGTGCCGTTCCCGGCCCCGTAGGTGTTGAAGCCGATGATGGTCACCTGCGGAAATACTCCGTGCGCGGCTTCGTAAGCCGTCTTTTGCAGACCGGCGTAATCCTTCGAGGGCGTGTCGCTGGCGACATAGCGATCGTTCGAGTTCCGGCCCCGCGCCGGATCGACCTTGAGACTCCAGAACGTGCTCCCCCACGGTTCATTCCAGATTTCGTAAGTGTCGATCATCCAACGGTGATGGCCGACGATCGTCCGCACCGCATGGACCCAGTCGTCCATGCTGAGCGGCTCAAGGTAGCGATCGAAGTAGCCGGCCGCGGGCCTGCCAAGATTGCTGGCCCAACCCGGCGTTGTCGACAGCAGCCCCAGGATTTTCAGATGGTGGTCGCGATAGCGCCGCAAGTCGCTGTCCCGAAACTGCCACTTGCCCTTCTCGGGTTCGAGAAACGACCAGCCGATGTATTCCGTCCCCGCGTCGTGAAGGCGGACCCAGTTCGCACCGATCGCTTTCGTCATCGCCAGATGGCGGTTGGTCGATAAGGTGTGCGTGCCGAAGAAGGAGTCGGGTGCGTCCTTGCCCCAATAGCGCGGGCGGCGGAGCCGATAAAACACGATTTCCTGGACCGGGCTCAGACGCTGCCCCGAGGCGTCGACGATGCACGCCTCCAGGCGATACGGTCCGAGTCCGTGCGGGGCGAACGGCTCGCAGGCGATGACGCCCGATTTCGCGGAGTCCAAGGGGATGGCCGGCAAGAGTTTCTCATCGCCGTACATGGTCACCAATCGGGTCTTGAGCACCGCCCCCAGGGCCTGGCCCGCCACGGCAAACTGGACCCTCATCGGCTCATCGGTGAATTGCACCCGCGCGCTGGCCGCATCGGAGGGCGGCAGAGCGAGGGACACTTCCATCGGTTTCTGCGGGGCATACGCGCCGGCCTTGGCCCCGTGTTCCACCTGTAACCCGTCCAGCCAGAGCGTTCCCTTGCCCTCCAGCCGCATCACGTGCGATGGGGCCAACAGGACGGGCTTGAACGGTAATTCGACGCGTTGCCACCGCTCGCCCGACAACTTGAGCGGCAGTCTCGCGCACTGCTGGCCGCGCCCACCAGTTACCGCCAGGCTGCCCTCCCAATCGCCACGAAGCGCGATGCTGAGCACGTGCGTTTCGAAGCTCCACGGCACGGCGAAAGGGGCACTGTAAACGCGGATCCCCTTTACGGTCGCGTCGATCCGCAGCGCCGGACTGCCGCTCGGGCCTGAGAGGGCCCGATCGCTTTCCACCTTCACCTCATCACCGTCGGAGTAATCTCGATCGATCGACCAGCCGCTTTGCAGTCCGAGCGGGAATACAGACGCGCTCACCAGGTTGCCTGAACCGGCCGCGGGGTGCTTGGCTTTGATCTCGGCGATGAGGTCCTGCTCGGAGAGCTTCACCACTTTGAGCTTCGCCAGGTCCAGCCGGCCATTTCCCGCCAGATAGACCAACAGCCCGGTCTGGGACCGATGCGGAGAGAGTCGAAAGTCGTAGGAGAAGTCTCGCCATTGGCCGTCGGTGGCGGGAGTGAACGACGACAGGGTGCTGTACGGTGGCCCGACATCGCGAATCCCCAGACTCACGCCCGTAAGGCTGCGAGCCGTCAACGTCAGGCGGTAATAAGCACCGGCGTCGTCCAGTGGGGGCAGGCGGTGCATGAACTGCAAGCCATCTCCGGAGGCTTGCTCAACGCGAAGGAAATCTCGCCCTCCCTCGCTCATCGGCTTGTATTCGGCCACCACATTGCCTTTCCACTCTGAGTTATCGCTCCATCCGTCGGGCAGACGCCCGGTGATGCGGACGCCTCTCGCCGCGGTGATTGTCTCAAAGGGCTTTCCCGGAACCCCGAAGTCGGTGTCGATGATCGCCTGAGGCTCCGCGCCGGCGACACCCGTCAGAATCAACCACAAGGCAAAGCAAGCAATGATTTTCATGTTCGTACCTGCGTCTTTGGGGCTCATCGTCGAGGAGCCGATTCTAACGCTGCGGTCCGAGGACGGTTAAGCAAGCGGCTCCCACTCTCCTTCCCGAAAGTCGATCCGGGCTGTGGCGCCTGTTGCATACCATCCTCGTCCCGTGTAGACTCGGACGCGTCGACGGTGGTTACCGGCTTTCGTTCACGGCCGATGGTTTGGAGAAAATGATGACCAGCAAGAAACAGCCCCCGACAACGATCCTGCTCGTCTCAGCGACCGTCGCACTGTTCTGGGTATCCCTCGACCTTCGCGCCGAGACCGTGCGCGACCGGCTGTGGATCTGGGGACGGCCGGCGGGCATCTACAACAACACCCACTTCCGCGCGCTCGGACTCCGCTCGACCGTCGAGCCGGTGAATGGGGCGGAGCAGATGGGGATCAGGAACGTGATGTTTATCGCCACGGAGAACCTCAAGCCGCTGGAAGAGTACTACCGTCCGTTCGAGAGGCTCGACCGCGTGTACTGGTCGCTGGTCGCTGCTGGCGGCGGCACTTCCCTCGCGGCACGCGAGGCGGCTTTCGCGCTGGCGGAGAAGCATAAGAACATCGTGGGGTTCATCCTCGACGATTTCTTCCACGAGCCGAACGCGGGCAACGCGGCGGATCCCGGGCCCGACCGAGCGTTCCGAGCGTCGCTCACTCCGGCCGAACTCCGCGCAATCCGCGCGCGGCCGGTTCGCGGCGCTCGAGTGCCGCTGATGTCCGTGATCTATACGGCCCAGGTGAAGCCGGGTGCCCGGGCCCACCTGGCGGAAGTCGATCAGATCTGCCTGTGGACCTGGCGTCCCGAGGATCTGAAGAACCTCGAGGCGAACTTCGCGGCGTTGGAGAAGTTGGCGCCCGAGAAGGAGCTTCTCCTGGGCTGCTACATGTTCGACTTCCATCGGAACAAGCCCCTGCCCGTGGCGCTGATGGAGAAACAGGTGGCGCTGGGGCGTGAGTGGCTGACGTCGGGACGTATTGCCGGAATCATCTTTTTGTCCACGGGGACCGTCGGCGCCGGGCTGGAGGCCGTGGATTGGACCCGCCAATGGATCCACACCCACGGCGACGATCCTCTCCCGGCTGCCGCCAAGCCGGCGACTGCCGCGTCCCAATAACAGGTCGCTGGAGGTCGGAGGGAAACAAGAGCGGGTCTGATATGCCTCGATTTGACGGGTCCTGTGACCGTTCACCGGCCATGCCGGGGCTAGAGCCGACCCGCGACAATCGAATCCACGACACTCTTAGGGCCGCTTCCCCCACCATTCCTGGCAGTTCACCATCCACCTTGACCAAGGAGCAGCGACATGAAGGACGCACAGCAACCGTCCATCGGTTTCACTCGCCGCGAGGCCATGCAGATCGGACTCGGAACCATCTTTAGTACTGCGGTTGCGGCCGCCGGCGCGCCGGCGGCGGAGGCAGCCGAACGAGAACGCCTGGCCATTTCCTTCTGGATCTGGGCGCTGTGGGACACGGGACCCCATGGTTTCTTCAATGATCTCGAACTGCGCATAACGGAACTGGTCGAGCGCGGCTTCAACTGCATTCGCATCGAAGGGGGGGCCGGAATCACGCACGACGCCGCGGGCAAGCCGCGTGGGGAGTTGACGTTCTATCCCGCGGTCCCCGGCCACGCCCATTTTACCCGGCAGATGGAGCACATGACCGGTGGTCGCGTCGATCTGATCGAGCGACTGATCGAACTCTGCACCGTCGCGAAACGCCACAGGGTCAAAGTGATCCTCTCGAGCTGGTATTACCTGCACACGTTCTGGTT
The DNA here is from genome assembly GCA_013360685.1 of Pirellulales bacterium. GTDB lineage: Bacteria > Planctomycetota > Planctomycetia > Pirellulales > Thermoguttaceae > JABWBD01. The sequence goes on along the minus strand of JABWBD010000012.1, from coordinate 6,643 downwards.
TACCGACAAAAGTGTGACGTCCGAGTTATTGGGCCTGCCTCCGGAACAACGCTTCATCCGCTTTGCCCAAGGGCTGGACCGGATCCTCGAAGAGCTGAAACAGCGTGGCCTGGCCGACACCATCATCGCCGCCGAGATCTTCAACGAGGTGAACGGAATGGATTTTTCCGGCGGCTACGGATCGCAGAAGAAACCCGTTGATGTGGTGCACAAGTTCCGGAACCTGCATGAAGAGGCGCTGGAATTCCTGAAAACGCGGCACCCGGATATCCGGTTTGCCCTGGACACCAGCACGCCATCGGTCAATCCCGAGTCCATGCCGCGTAACGCGCAGGTATGGACGTTCCACAGTTATTACCTGTGGGATGTCTACGAAGTCTTCGAGCAGAATTTGCTCGCCAGGGATGTCGACCTGACCGACCCCGCCAGCTACGCTCCGATCCGCCGTTTCCTGCGACGGGATCTCGTGCCGTTCCAGGCGATCCTCGATAGCCGTAAGGGGCGCCCGCCCATCGAGCCTGGCTGGTACCGCCGCATCTGGCTGTATCGCAACCTCGAACCGAACGCCATGCCGGAGTTGGAGCGTCTGCTACAGGAAAACCTGGAGAAGCAGATCGACCAGTACAAACGAAAGGCCACCGACGCGGTCGCGCACGCCGTGAAATTGCGTGACGAGGTCTTCCCCGGCATCCCGCTGGTGCTGGGCGAAGGGGTCAGCTACTGCGCGGACCACCGTCTCCGCTGGGAGGAGCGCTGCGACGCCTACTGGGAAGTCGTCGAGCACGCCGCCCGCGCCTACCGGGAGCACGGATTGTGGGGCGCCGTCGCACGCACGAACTCCGGACCGGAAGACCCCGTCTGGCACGAATACCCCGAACGCCTGCAGCGAGTCAACGCCACGTTCCTGGGGAAGAAAGTCTCGTGACCCCGGCGGTGAGCGTTAGCCCCGTTCGAGAGACTAGCGTGACGCTCTCGGATTCCGGAGTTGGTGACAGGAGGGACCGGTGCAGCGCTGCTTGCAGGAGAAGGGCTCGGCTGTCTCGATGGCTTGTCTGAGTTCAGCATGTTCGCTAGTTGCTGAGATCTTTGATGCGGAGATTGCGATACTCGTGAACTCCGTTTTCGGCCTGCAGGCCCAGGTAGCCCCGCTTCAACGTGCCCGCGGAGCTGGAGGTGTTGACCAGTTCGCCGTTCAGGCGAACTTCGAGTCTTGATCCGACAATCTTGATGTCATAGGCGTTCCACTCCCCGTCGGGCTTCAGCACCTTCTGCACCAACTCGACATTGAGATCCTGTGGGGCTCCGAAGATCATCGCCATGCGGGCAGTGTTCTCAATCTGCACTTCGTACTTCTGATTTGGCCAGTTCTCGCCCGCCTTGACGGACCGCAGAAAGACGCCGCCGTCCTGTTTGGGTTTCAGGAAGCGGAATTCCAGACGCAGGATGAAATCGGCATACTCCTTGTCGCTGCGGAGCCAGCCGAGGCCCACATCGTGTTTGAGGACGCCGTCCTCCACGACAAACTTCGCGCCGTTCATGAGATGCCAGCCATCGAGGGTTTTGCCATCAAAGAGGCTGACGAAGCCCTCTTCAGCCTTGCCGGCGGCCAAAGAGACGTTTGGCATGGCCAAGACGCACAATGCGGCAACGGCAATAACGGCTTGCGTGACATTGCGGTAGTGGACCATGTTCTTTACCTCCTTACGGGTCGATCTTGGAAGGTTGGCGCGGATTGACCGCAGACTGAGCAAAGGCGAGAAAGCCTGGGGAAGCAAGCGGGCGAGGGGGAAGTAGGCGGCCGTGGCCGCCCACTTCCCCCTCGCCCCCTGACCGCCCGCGAATCGTGTTTGGGGCTTCGCAAGGGGATGGGTGTTGGTCCGTCAATCCACCGTCGGCCGAAGGCGGCCGATAAAGCAACCGTACAATCTACCCGGATCGTTCCGGCCGCCGTAGAGATGCTCGAACTTGTTGTAGACGTACACCAGACAGTCGTTGTGCCACGTGATGTCGGGACTGGAGTTGTACTTGACGTCGTCCACCAACGAGGTTTTTTCGACCGCGCCGGTTTTCGGATCGATCAGTGCCAGGCCGATGTCGTGGAACATGTAGCGGCCGTAGAGCCTCGAAGGGTAGGGCTCACCGTACTTCCAAACCAGAGCCAGCCGATCGCCCATCTGGACGCCCTTAGCATACTGGTTGAACCCGCTTGGGCTGATCGGGATCAGGTCGCGGAACCGCCGCCCGTCAAACCGTACAAGCCAGAGCGGCTGCATGTCGGTCTTGTTGGCCTGCGAGTCGGTGAAAGCGACGGTCAATTCGCCGTCAAAAACGCTGAGGAACGGCGTGTAGGGCGTTTCGGTCGGCTGCGGATCGAGTTCATGGGGCGGCCCCAGTCCCGCCAGGTCTGGATCGAGCGAGCGGACCGTCACCGTCGTGCGATATCCTTCGGGGACTTCCGGGATGGCGCGCCAGCGGCAGTAGCTCACCCAGAGCTTGCTGTCCACTGCTGCGATCCCACCGTTCCAAGTGCTTTCGGCAGCGGCTTCCGGCTCGATCACAAACGGCCCGGCGATCTTGCCGGTGCCGGTGTCGTACGACGCGACGCACTGGCGAGCGTGGGGAGCATCGCCGTGATAGGCCCGCTTCCAGGAGACGTACAGCTTGCCGTCGAGGACGGCCGATTGGGTTTGCCCTTGGTAGCAAGGTTTCCCGTCGACCACGAAGGGTTCGACCCAGGGCTTGGTCCAGACCGGCTGAAAGCTCTCGTCCAACTGGCTCAGCCAGATCGTGCCGCCACGGCACTCGGTGTAGTAGAGCTTGCCGTCGACGCTCTCGATGCTCGGGTACACGGCTGGCGGCGTCGCCATCCGTTGGTCCGGCGCGATCTGAAAGCGGTTCCAGACGCGCCCTTCCGCCGTCTTGGTCGAGGCGGCCAGCACTTGGCTCTCCGCCCGGACGCTCCCGTCCGGAGCAACCCGCCGCACGAGAAACTCATACTCGGTGGCCGGTTCGAGAAAGATGACGTTGTGGAACCGCTCCAACACCACCGCATCGATCGGCTGCCAATCGGCCTCGCCTTTCTTCCGGCACAGCACGCGCCAGCTCTCGACGCCGTCGAAGCCGGAATCGCCCAGCAGATTCGCCTGCGAGGTTTCGGACGCAATCCGCACGTCGTCATACCAACTCGTTCCTTTTCCGACCTGATACACGAGGCATCGCAGGAGCTGGACCCCTTTAGGAAGCTCGAACGCCCCGGAGACCGGCGACCAGTCGTCCGCCGCCGACAGATCGCGCGAGACCAGGCCGTGATACTGCCGCGAAGGACCGATGTAGCAGTCGATCACCAGCCGCGTCTTGCCGTTCTCCTGTTCCGCACAACGGTAGAAGAGCCGGTACTCATAGCGGCCGGCCGAATGCTCGTCCTCCAACTCCTGGACGAAGCAACCGCGGGCGTTGCCCTCCGACCGGTTCCCCTGGATCCTTGCGGCGGCGGAACCGCCGCGGCCCTCGCCGGGCACGATCGCCGCGTCGTGGGTCCGGCCCGTCGGCGTGCTGGGATTCCACTGGCAGGAATTCCGCACGGTGCGGACCTGCTGGTGCGTCTCCCAGGCGAGCATCACGCTGCGGTCGGTCTGCTGCGGACTGGTGATCGGAAACGAGTCGGCCGCAGCGACTGCCGCAACGAGCCAAAGCTTGGAGACAACAATCATCGGTAGAATCATGGTACGCTCCATACGCCTCCCAAAGAAGGAACAACCGGGGGCCCCTGTCGGCCCAGCGCGGAAACGGGGTCGCGTCTCACCTGTCGACTACTGAATCGTCCATGGCGGCAGCCCCGGCTGACCGCGCACCAGCGTGTTGGCCTCGTCGTCGCCGGGGCATTCTTCCTTCACGGGATCCCACTTCAGCTTGCGGCCCAACAGACAGGCGATGTAGGCCAACTGCACCACGGTGCTCGAACGATGGCCCACTTCGGCGTCTTCCAGCGTCTGGGGCTCGCGCGCTCGCACGCATTCGATGAAGTCGGTCTTCTCGTTCCGCAGGAGGAAGGGAAAGTCCTCGAACTTGACGTCGGCCGAGAGGATCGACTTGGGCTCCGCCTCAATCCGGTTGGGGGCGCGCCAGGCGCGGACCCAGCCCTCGGTCCCCTCGAAGTGCGTGTACGACTCGCCTTCCTGGTAGTCCTTGCGGCCGAGGTAGTGCAGTTCCACGCCGTTGGCGTAGCGGTAGCGGGCTTGGAATTCGCCGATGGTATTGTACAGCCCCTGGGCCGGCGGCAAGTCGCCGCGACCTTCCACTTCGACCGGCCCGGTTCGCTCGGTATCGTTGGCCCACTGCACGAGGTCGGCCGGGTGATGGCCCCAGTTGCAAATCATGCCATCGCAATACAGGCGGTTGCTGTACCAGCCGGGGCGACCAAACTTCCCGCTCGGATGAACGCGGTCTTCGGTGTACGGCTGCCGCTGGGCGGGGCCCTGCCACATTTCGTAGTCCAAATCCGCGGGCACCGGCATCGGCGCCTCGCGGGGCGCAGGAACGGGGTAGATGGGCACCGACATGCGGATGGTCTTCAACTGGCCGATCTTGCCGGTGCGGACCAGGCTCACCGCGCGGAACAACTCGGGCTCGGAGCGGAAGTTGCTGTCGGTGCGAAAGACGGTCTTCGCCTTGGCCGCCGCATCGGCCAGCACTCGTCCGTGGGCGATGGCCAGCCCGATCGGCTTTTCCAGGGCCACGTCCTTGCCGGCCTTGATCGCGGCCAGGGCGATCGGTACGTGCCAGTGGTCGGGCGTGCTGATCATTACCGCGTCGACGCCTTCATGAGCCAGCAACTCGCGGAAGTCGTTGGTGCGGAAGGTGTCCTTCAGCAAGGCCAGATCCCATTGGTTCTTCTTCGCCACGGCCGCCGCACTCGGGTTGCCCTCGATGGCCAGTCGCCAGCGATCGACGTCGCACAGGGCGACGGTTTGACAATAGCCGGAGCGCAGGAAGACCGACATGTTCGCGTGGACGGCCTGTCGCCCCAGGCCGATGAAGCCGATGCCGATGCGGTTGCTGGGCGCCACTTTCCCGTCGGCTCCCAAGGCCGAGCCGGGCACGAACCTGGGCAGCGCCAATCCGCTGCCCAAGGCCATGGCGGCGTTGCGCAGGAAGCCACGGCGCGTGACTCTGCCGGCGATTGAAGTCGTAGTGGCAGGTTGCATGGTGTTCTCCCTTCTGACCTGTGGTGTGTGAATCGCTATTTCTTCGCCGCCGGGCAATACGAAAGCATGGCCGGCCGATGGTTGAGTTCGCCGGGCACGCGCACTCGCATGGCCCGCTGGCCGGTGTGGGCCTCGCCGCGCGTCCACTCGGTCTTGAGCGCCGGCGACGGATTCGTCCATGTCCAGGCATCAGGTGCCGTGCCGGAGCCTTGCTCGAAGCTGGCGTTGGGCACGTCCGCCAACGCGGCCGGTGAGGCCCCGCCGACCACGGTCAGGGCCAGCCAGGAGAGAATCGACCTCCAACGGCAATGGTTCATGGCGGGATGGTCTTTGTTGTCGGAAGCCGGGATTGACACCACCCTTTCTTGTAATGCCGGTTCGATCAAGGGACGCGGGGTGCCGTGCAGCGCACCAGGAAGTCCACGATCGGCGCGGGGTCCTTCAGCGAATGCGGATGGTGGCCCACGCCCGGCTTGTGGATGACCGTGATCTGGCCGCCCAACTGCTTGTAGCGTGCTTCCAGGATGGCGGTATTCTCCGCGACCGGGACGACGTCGTCGGCATCGCCCACCACGTGCAGCAGCGGGATTCCAGCGCGGGCCAGGGGTTCCAGGTTGTCGACCGGGTTGCCGCGGTACTCGGCAAGCCGCTCCTCGGTCAATCCGTAGCTCTTCAGCCAGGCGGCGAAGAACCGCGCCGTGCTTTCGCTGGTGCCCTTGCGTCGGGCCCAACTGCGAATGTCGCACACCGGCGCATCGGCATAGATGCAGGCGACCTTGTCGGGATTCGCGGCCGCCCAGTTGTAGATGTACAAGCCGCCGCGGCTCATGCCTTCCAACGCCACGCGCCGGGCCAATCCGTGCCGCGTGGTCAGTTCCTGATAGAAGGCATTCCAATGCGCGACGGCTGCGGGATTCCCGAACAGTTCCACGACATCCATGTACGGCAGGTGGAACCCGCGGGCCAACAAGGCCAGATCGGCCTGCGGCTCGTGACCGAAGAACCGCGCCCGCCAGATCCATGGCTTGCCCGGAGCCGCCGTCTTGGGCGTGACGAGGATACACGGGCGTGCGTCGCACGAGAAATCGTAACGGTCGTACCCGTTCCATTGACTCTTGGTGCCGGGAAACGGGTCCGGATCGGCAGCCCTCGCTACAAGGGGCACGACCGCCAGCGACAGAAACAGCAGCAGCCCACACCGGACGCGCTTTTCGGCAGGGCGCCGCGAGCGGTGCCAACTCCCGGCTGAGTCGCAGGATGTGCTCATGATTTCTTCTCCTATGCGCGGCAGGAAACGGCAGAAATTGGGGCGGGTCTCATTTGTCTCGATGTGACGCGTCGTGTGGCCGTTCGCCGGTCGTCACCACATGGCGTTGATCATCTTCACGGTTTCTTCCACGAGCATCTGCCCGCCTTCGGGACCGACCACATTGCTCTGA
>JABWBD010000296.1 GCA_013360685.1 Pirellulales bacterium | reverse complement strand
TCGACAGCCTGACGGACGCGCATGGTGCCACGCGGCAATCGCGTCGGCCGTAACCCCCTGCGGGGAAAATAGTTACGAAAACCTGCTGTAGAAGACGAGCTATATTGAGTGCATCGATATGTATGCACGCGTAAACAGGACTGGATTGCCGGACGGGGTTGCTTCCATGAGCAATGAGTCTCCAGACGCCATGGATTTCCAGGATCCAGGTGGCAGTTGCAGCGTTGAACTTTTCGTCGTCGCCGGGCCGCATAAGGGTCGAACCTTCAGCTTCAACCGTCATGACAGTTTTGTCGTGGGGCGATCGCGTTACGCGCACTTTCGTCTGTCTGCCGAGGACCCCTACTTCTCGCGAATCCATTTCCTGCTCGAGGTGAATCCACCTTGCTGCCGTCTCTACGACATGGGAAGCACCAACGGAACGCATGTGAACCGCGAGCGGGTCGAATCGATCGATCTGGACGACGGGGATATTATCCAGGCGGGGCACACGTCGATTCGAGTGAGCCTCAAGGGCAACTGGCGGCAGGCCGTTGCCCAGCCAGGAGTCGCAACCATGACAGTGGGCCAGACGGCCGCTCCGTCGCCCACCATCGCATTTGACGCCCCGGGATTCCGCCTTGTTCGCGAGATCGGACGCGGCGCGATGGGGATGGTGTACCTGGCAATTCGCCTCTCGGATAACCGGGAAGTGGCCATCAAGGTGATTCGGCCGATGGTTCCGGGGTCGCCGGAAGATGTCCAGCGGTTTCTCCGCGAGGTTTCCATCCTGCGCCGGCTGGAGCATCCGCATATCGTTCCGTTCCATAAGGCGGGCCAGGCCGGGGAGCTGCTGTTCTTCGTCATGGATTACGTGGACGGGCACGACGTCGAGACCGTCGTACGGCAAGCGGGGCCGCTTCCCATTGATCGGGCGGTGTATCTTGTTTGCCAGATTCTCGACGCGCTCGATTACGCGCACGGAAAGGGATTTGTTCACCGGGACGTCAAACCGGCGAATCTCCTGGTCCGCGAGACACGCTCGGGAGGGCACTGCATGCTGGCGGATTTTGGGTTGGCGCGGGCGTACCAGAATTCGCCGATGAGCGGCCTGACCATCGCCGGAGACATCGGGGGGACCCTACCCTATACACCGCCGGAACAGATTCTCAATTTCCGCGACGCGAAGCCAGCGGCCGATCAGTACGGAGCGGCCGCAACGCTCTATCGGCTCATTGCGGCCGACTTCATCTTCGACTTCGGAAGCATGGCCGGGCACCAGCAGATCCGGCAGATCGTGTACGAGGAACCAGTGCCGATCGAGCAGCGGCGGCCTGAAGTCCCGAAGCAACTCGCCGAAGCGATACACCGTGCGCTCGCGAAGGAACCAGCGGCGAGATTCCCCGACGCAGCCGCCTTTCGCCAAGCGATCGCCCCGTTTGCCGTCCCAAGACCGAAGGAAGAGCCTTAGTCTTAGGCCCGGCGAAGAAACAAGTGTCGCCTCCGCGAAAGTTGCGGCTTTCGCGGAGCGAAAGACGACAATGGGACAATTATTGATTCGCCGATGCTTAGCCCCCGGCACCGAAGATTCTGTACAGAACGAAGAAGACCGCTCCGAAGCCGATCCCCGCGGAAAGCGAGCGCACCACCAGCGAGCGCATCAGACCACAAGGGCTGCCGGCAGAAGCTGTTGATTCTCGCATTCGGCGAACTGCCTGCTGCCAGTGACCTGCTAATCTTGCTGTCCAAGTGGGGCGTACGCCGGCCGTGACCGGGCCGGAGCGATGCTCGCCCGAAGCCGGCGTCAATCCGATTGCGCCAGATCGGAAAACGTCGATCTGGGCAACTGGGACGAACGGCCCCTTGCCGCCAAGCGAGGCTCTCGCATCGGAAGGTAAACGGCCGCTGCGGATGAGTTCAGCGACTTCGCGCTGCGACGCCGCGATCCGCACCTGCCGGCCGGTGGTGGAAAAGAACAAAATGTGCCATCGTTGCGGGCCGCCGTTGGAAAGACCGGCGCCGTCGATTCTCGCCGCCTCCGCCTCCAAGTCCCGCAGACATTGCCGCGCAAGCTGTGCGAACGCGGCCGCAGTGCGCGGACGCATCCCGGGATGGGCGTGCATCGCGCTATGAATGAGGGAAACCGTTTCTGCGGTCAAAGCGGGGCTGATTTGCTCAGGGGGGGTGTACTGGTTCTTGATTTTGGCGGTCAGTTGCTCGACGACCGTCCGGCCGCTGAACGGGAGCTTGCCGGTGACCAGGGTATAGAGCGTGGCCCCGAGACCGTAGATGTCTGCCTGGCATCCCACGTCTTTCGCGCCTCGAAATTGCTCAGGGGCCATATACTGAGGCGTTCCCAGGCCATGTCCGAGCACCGTCAAGTCGTAGTCCTGCTCGGAAGACTTCGAGAGTCCCAGGTCGGCGAGCATGACTTGACCGGATCTGGTGAGCAGGATGTTTGCCGGATTCACGTCTCGATGAATGATGCGAGCCTGGTGGACCGCCTGAAGCGTATCGGCAAGGCGGATCACGATTTCAAGGGCCTTGTGTTCGTAGAGTTTGCAGACTTTCTGGACGTAGACTGCCAGGTTCCCTCCCTGGACATACTCCATGACGACAAAGTGCCAACCTTGGTCACAGCCTACTTCGAGCGTCTGAACGACGCCGGGATGGTTGACGCGCATGGCCAACTTGGCGCCTTGGTAGAACCGCACGAGCCGAACTCGATCCCGGGCAGCATCGGGCCGAAGGATCTTGATGGCGACGATGCTGCCATCGGCCCTGCGTGCGCGGTACACCGCCGTGAGCGAGCCTTGTCCGACCCGGTCCAGCAAGCGGTGTCCCGCGATGGATTGAGGCAGGCTCGACATGGGGTCCTGCGGTTCGAGTGCGGCAACCTGCTCGCTGCCAATCAGGTCCGGCTCCAAAGTCTTGCGTGTCATAGGTTTCCCTCTTGGTCGGAAACAGATAAGTCGGTCAGGCGGCGTTTCGTGGCGGCCTGTTTGAAGATCACACGGAGGCGGCGAAAGCGGACGTTTGGCCGTTTTTTTCTGTCTCGTGTGATCTGGTATCGGGTGGCGGATTGAGGCGTCGCTCCATCCCACCTTCCGCGGGGAGGTGATCGATCCAGAGCGCCCTGGCGCGCGAACAAGATCCCGAAGCAAAAAGGAAGGCGACGATGACATTTCCGTTTGATGATCGACTGGGCGGTGGTGACGACGGCGAAACCCGGGGTGGCTGGGCATCTGGTGGCAGGCAGACGGAAGGCTTCGGCAGAAAAGAGGTCAAGCGAGGCCCAGGCGATTATGTGGATGTTGTTTGGATGTACCGATTCGTCTGAGGTAATCGTCCGATGGAATTCAAATCTGCTGATCGTCCACCCCGTTTCCAACTGTTTCGTTCCCGAGATCTGGTCACCGAGGGCCTTTACTTCCAGGCCACGAGGGAAGTGCTCGCACAAGTCGGCATCGACCTGGCTCCCGAGCACTTCAGGGAGATTTCACTTCGACGAGGGGAGAGCACCTTCCAGTTGGCTGCCCAGCGAGGCGTCCCCAACGAGGCGATCGCTTGCCTGCGAACTGAGCGGGATCGGTTGTATTCTCGTCGCTAAAACGCGTCCGTTGGCCGAAAAAGGGACCAGTCCGACCGCCCCGTGTGCAAAACGCTGCACCGCGGGGCATTGCGGCACGCATCAAATCAAAACCTGAATTTCCAGATAATCCATGCGTAAAGCGATTTCGCATTCCGCAGGGGGGTGTGCCGTTGACGGCGTGGATGTGAGTAATTAGGCTTGAAATCTTGAGGGCTCGCGGCCGAGTTGCTTTACGAGCGTCGCGATCCACGGACTGCTGCTGGGTGCTTCCCGCTCTGGCAGGTCCGGTCTGCAGGAAGCATAGACCAGCTTCGTCTGAGGCATTGCACGCGTGAGCGTGGCACGCGTGGCTTTCCGTGCTCTTTGCTCTGGCGTGTCGTTGCACAATCCCTTTTTGCATTCCGGAGGCGCCAAGATGTTTGCCATACCTGCACGGTTCCGCAACTTTCTGCGTTGGCAAGGATCGGATCACGGACGTACGCGTCGGATCGAGCGGCTGGGGTTCCGCCGACCGCGGCTGGAGTGCCTGGAGCAGCGTCAACTGCTGGCCGTTTCTGCAAGCGATCCCTTCGGCAGCGCCGAGGTGTCGGCCCTGCTGGGATCTTCCGGCAGCCCGGCAGACGGCCAGGCGTTGGCGATGAGCGCGGCCGAGGTCACCGCGGCGCAAACGCCCGATTTCGGTTTCGCCCTGCGGCTGGGCAGTACGGGCCTGGATGCCGCGCGGAGCGTCGCGATCGACGACCTGGGCAACCTCTACGTCTTGGGGCTTTTCGAGGGCTCCGTCGATTTCGATCCGGGCGCCGGCACGGCAATCCGCACAGGGAACGCCTTCGTGGCGAAGTACTCGCCCCAGGGTGCGTTTTTCTGGGCCCAAGCCTTCACGGGATCCTTCATCTCAGATGTCGGCGCCCTGGCCATCGACGTCAACGGCAACGTCTTTGTCGCCGGCAGTTTCAGCGGCACGGTCGATTTCGATCCCGGCCCGGGTTCGGCTCCGCTGACGAGCACGGGGTGGGGCGGCGACGCCTTCGTGCTGAAACTCAATCCCTCCGGCAATTATCTCTGGGCCCGCAGCCTGGGCGGCAACGACTACGACGCGGCCACGGCGCTCGACACGGACGATGCGGGCAACGTCTATGCGACCGGCCACTTCTGGGGCACGGTGGATGTCAATCCCGGCACGGGGTCGGACCTGCGGACCAGCGCGGGAGAGCGCGACGTATTCGTCTGGAAGCTCAGCGGCACCGGTAATCTCGTCTGGGCGCGGACGGTGGGCGGCACCGGCGACGACCACGGACGCGGAATCACGTTGGACGATCTCGACAACGTCCACATCACAGGCACCTTCTTCGATACGGTCGACTTCAATCCCGGCGCGGGCACAGCGCTGCTCACCAGCGCGGGGTGGGACGACGTGTTTGTCTTGAAGCTGAACAACTCCGGCAATTATCTCTGGGCGAAGCGGTTCGGCGGAGGCCCCACGGAGGTCTCCAGCGGCATCGTGGTTGACCCCGACGGAAACGTCTATACGGCCGGGTATTTCTGGGGAGAGGGCGATTTCGATCCCGGGCCCGGCATCACGATGCTTTCCAGCGCAGGAGAAGAAGACATCTTTGTTTCCAAGCTCGATGCTTCAGGGAATTTTGGATGGGCGCGCCGAATGGGCGGCCCCCTGAACGATGGCGCGATGGGCATCGAACTGGTTACCGACAGCCAGATCAGCACGGTGGGTTACTTCCAGGGCACCGCGGACTTCGACCCCGGTTCGGCGGTGGTCAACCTGACCAGCGCCGGACAGGACGACGTCTTTGTCTCGAGCTTGGATACGGCCGGCGGCTTCGTTTGGGCCGGGGCCATGGGCGGCAGCGGTTCCGAACTGGGGCTGGGCATCGTGGCGGACGACTCCGGCAACCTCGTTACCACCGGCTATTTCGAGGGCACGGCCGACTTCAATCCCGGCTCCGTACTGTACCCGCTGACCAGCAGCGGCGGACTGGATGTTTTCCTCTCGAAGCTGACCAGTCTTCCGCCCGGCACAGGCGCCATCGGCGACCGCGTCTGGGACGACGTCAACGAGAACGGCGTTTTGGACGCCGGCGAGCCGGGCGTATCCGGCGTCCGAGTGGAGTTGTTCCATGCCGGCGCAAATGGGCAGATCGGCGGCGGCGACGACCAGTCGCTGGGCACGGTATCGACCAACGATGCCGGCGAATACTCTTTCTTGCATCTGCCCGCCGGGCAGTATTACCTCCACTTCAGCAATCTGCCTTCGGGCCGGAGTTTTACAACCAAAGACGTTGGCAATGACAACGCCGACAGCGATGTCGATCCGTCGACCGGAATGACCGATGTGTTCTTACTGGCCGACGCGGCCAGCGATGGGACGCGCGACGCAGGGCTTGTCGCGCAGGCGGCCCCGTCCGTCTCCATCGTGCCCGGTTTCCTCGGCCTGGCCCTGGTCGACACGGACGGCAGCGCCTTCCGCATGGACGTCGGTGAAAGCGGTCTGGAACTCTCTTGGCTCGGCGACATTGCCGACGTGGATCCCCTCGACGATATTGCCGGCTCGGCGGCCTTGGGGTCTCGGTTCTTCGGGATCAGCGACGGGAGCGGTCTCGATCCGTCGCTTCGCAGCGTGCTCGGGTACGCCGACGTCGACATCTCCGCTCCCGCGCCGGGCGGCTCCATTGCCGTGAACATCGTCGGCGCCGTGTTTACCGGCAGTGGGCTGAGCCTCACGCCGGTCGATCTTGCGGCGATGGAGTTCGGCGCGGACCAGACCACTCTTTTCGCCGCGGGGACAGCCGGTGGAAGTGCTTACCTCTTCGAGCTGGACTACCAGAACCCTCAGGATTACGGCCTATCGATCAACGTCGTCCTTGCCACGCCGGTGGTGAACCTGGGAAGCTACCGCCCGGCCGGCGATCTCGCTTTCGCACTCGACAACGAGCTCGTCCCGGACGCGAACAATCTCTATCTGACTACCGACGGCTCCAACGGGCAAGCCTTGAGCCTGCTGGCGACCCAACCTGCCGCGGGAACCATGGCCGCGGTGCCCGGATTGAACCTGGGGGCGAGCGATTTCGAGGGCCTGTCGCCGTGGTTCGGGCCGGACAGCCTCGTTGGGTTCCGCTCCGGCACGAATGAAGCGGTTCGCATCGATCTCGGCGGATCGGGAAGTCCCACGCTGGAATCCCTGGGCAGCCTGTCGGAGACCCACCTGGGCAATATCTCGGGCGCTTCCGCCTTGTGGATGATGCCGGAAGACTTGGGGCCGGTTGCCAGCACCCACCAGAACGACGCGCCTGCATTCGGGCAGTACTGGTATGCGTTCACGGCCGCGGCAACCGGTGCATTCCGCGCCGTCTTGAATTCCGGCGGCAGCGGGCTGACTCTCTATGCCTATGACAATGTGGGGCAGCTCCAGTCGCTCGTCGGCGGCGGCACGGAAATCACCTACGAGCCGGTCTACGCCGGCCAGGAACTCTATCTGCACGTCGGCGGTCTGTGGGGCAACGCCGATCTCGACCTCGAGATCCTCGGTCCCGCGACTGAACTGAACGTGGTGGACTACTGGAAATCCGGCGTTGTAGCCACGGACAACGGACACCTGGCGTATCAATTCGAGGCGGCCCGAAACGGCGTTCTCACGGCGGAGGTCCGGCAGGGCGCGTCGGGCGGGACGGAAATGAGGCTCTATGCGCTGGGCCCAACCGGCGCCGTGCTCCAGCCGCCTCTGGAAACCGGCCTCGACCGGATCGACTTCGAGCCGGCAGCGGCCGGCGGCCGCTACCTGCTGACGGTCGCCGGCCTGGCGGCCTCGGCCGAGGTCTGCCTGGCCAACCTCGTCGAGCGGACTGGGAGCCATGTATCCGTGTACGGCACGTCGGGAGGCGACTCGTTCGCTTTCGACGCGTCGGCCGGAAACCAGTTCACCATTAAAGACGTGGTTTACGCGTTCACTCCCGTAGAGGCCGATTCCTTCTCCTTCGACGGGCTCGACGGGAACGACAGCGTCGCGTTTGTCGGGACGAGCGGCCCCGACAATGCAACGGTCCATCCGACCTCGGGGAATTTCTCCGGCACGGGCTACGATCTCGACGTCGTCCATATTGAATCGACGAACTACGACGGCGCCGGCGGCGAAGACACCGTCTATGTCTGGGGATCAACCGCGGCCAACACGTACACCGGCCACCCCGGCCGGGCCGAGATGACCGGCGGCGGAGTATCGATCACCGTTATGGCCGATCGCATCTACGGACGGGGCGGCGGCGGAGCGGATACCGCCACGATCTGGGACTCGGACGGCAACGACGTGTTCGAGTTCTTCCCAGTCTGGGCCAAAGCCACCGGCGACGGTTTGTTCCACCACGTTCAAGGGTTCACGACCATCATCGGCAAGGCCGAACTCGGCGCCAACGGCACGGACGAGGTATTCTTCCGCGGATCGGCTCAGGGCGACTGGCTGAAATCCACGACGATCACGACGCGGATGCTCACGCTCGGCGCGTGGCGAAACGCCGAGGGCTTCGACACGATCACCGCCTACGGGCGCGGCGCAAAGGACAAGCCGGACACGCTCCTCGTCCAGGACACGCCCGGCGCCGATACGCTCAAGCTGAAGCCGCTGGAAACGACCCTGGCTACGCCGACCTACAAGGTCACGGCCTACGGATTTGGAAGCGTCGATGCGACGCGGGTCAACGTCAATGCGGCCGACGACAAAGTGACGCTGGAGGATTCGGCTGGCGACGACACCTTCACCGGCAACCCGGCATGGATCCAGATTGCCAGCGCAAACCCGGCCTACACGAACAAGGCCACCGGATTCCCGTCGGTAATGGGCTACAGCACGGGCGCGGGCATGGACAGGGCGTATTTCTCCGACTTCAACGGGGCGGCCGACGCCCGGGTCGAGAACGACACGTTCACGGCCGGCAGCCTTACCGGCGAGCTGACGGGACCGGGCTACCGGCTGTGGGCCCGCTTCTTCGACGAGGTGCACGCCGAGGCCAAGCTCGGCCGCGACATTGCAAACCTCTCCGGCACGACGGGGGTTGACCAGCTTGACGCCACGGCTACGGAAGTGGGCATGTGGGGCGCCAACGCCAAGGGCACTTTTGCCAACTACGCGAAGTACTTCGACGAGGTCTACGCGGCGGCCGGAAACGGCCTGGACAAGGCAATCGTCCACGGCGCCACAATTGAATCCGACTATCAGCCGCCGGCAGGGATTCCGCTGGACCAGTTGTCCCAGGCCCTTTGGCTCAACCAGTTCGAGAAGATCGAACACTGGCAGAGCCCCACGGCAATGACGGAGATCAATGACGTAAGCGCGGTTTTCGCGTATTGGGACTAACGGGTTTCGATTCCCGGGGCGAGCAAGGCCTGGCCCTCGGGTCGGACGAAGAAACGGGTGGTTTCGTCGGATGCCAGCCGTGTTTCGGGGTCGTCGCATTGCACGATGACGCGAAAGACGTGGTTTCCGGGCTTGTGGGCTCGCACCGTCACCTTTTGGACGATCTTGCCCTGCGGCTTCAGTTCCGCGACCGGCCGGAAGAAAACCTGCCCGGATTTGACGGCGGCGTTGCCGGTCACGTCGATTGTCTCGACCTCCGGAGAGCAGACCGCGACGATGCTGATCTGACGCGCCTCGGCGGTCCCCCGGTTGGAGACATGGATCTCGTACGAAACATCCTCCTCGACGGCACGAGGGCCTTTGGGATCCAGGACTTCGAGTTTCAGATCGGCGGCCGACTGGACGCGAGTCACCACCGCGCCGGTGGCGACCAGGTGGTCCGGAGTGCTGGCTCTTGCCGCGAATTGCAGTTCTCCCGCGCCGCTGAGTTCGCAGATCACGGTGAAGACACGTTCCGCTCCCGGGCCGACGCGGTCGATGGTCCAGGCGATGCCGGAAGAGGTTGCCGTGGCCGCCTCCAGGCCGCTGAGGTACTTCGTGCCTCCGGGAAGGGAGAGAGTGACCATGACGTTTTCGGCGTCCGCGTCGCCCGTGTTTGCAACGCGGACCACGTACGCGGCTTCGCTGCCCGCGAATTCAAACATCGACCCTTCCAGTTGCACGTGCAGCGCGGCACGGCGCACTTGGTACGCGCGCGTTGAAGCGGCTTCCAGGCCGCGCTCCCCGGCGGCGACGGCGCGAAGCGTCCCCGCGCCCACTTTGGCGGGTCGGAAGTTCAGGTCGACGGTCCGCTGGGCGCCGGCGGGGACTGTCCCGACCTCGAGATTGCCCAATTCGTCGGCATCCGAGTAGACCTTGAGGCTAACGGCGTGGGCATCACCGGTGCCCGGATTGCTCACGGTGATCGTGTTGGCGGCGGTTCCTCCGAAGACGACGTCGTCGGTGCCCGCGATTTCCAGTTTCAGTTTCGGCTCCTTGACCGTGATGGGCGTCGTGGAGGCTGGGGGCCGGACGGACCAGTCGAGCGCGAGGTCGAATCCTCGGCCCTCCTGGGGCACGAGGGTCAACGACAAGGCATCCTCTTTCTGGCCGCCGACTTCGTCGATGTCCCAAATGAGCTGACCGCCGGCCGCCAGGTTCTCCCGTCGCACGATGCCGGCCGTCGCCTTGCTGGCTTCGAGATTGAGCCAGGCAGGCAGAGCGACCTGCACGGTGATCTTGCGCGCCGCGAATTCTCCCTGGTTCGCGAGCGTGACCAGGTAGGTGGCGGGCTTGCCGACGATCACGGTGTCGGGGCCGGCTGCTGCTACCCGGAGGGATGGCACCTGGCTGTCGAGCCGTACGTCACGCGCGGCCTCGGCCGGTGGGGTTGCCCCGATCGACAAGGTCGTCTCGGGCCGCAACACCAGTTCGGCCGAAGGGGCTG
>JABWBD010000011.1 GCA_013360685.1 Pirellulales bacterium | reverse complement strand
ACCGGGATGGAGTTCCCCACAACTCCAAGCAGTGGCGCACTGGAGACCGGGCGGCGTTCCTCACTGCCAGTGATTGTGGAGAGTCCCGCCAAATGGAAGAACCGTTCAATCACAAGCAGGGCCGCACTGCACCGGAACGGTTTTACGCTCGTGGAACTGCTGGCCGTCATCGCAATCATCGGCGTTCTGATCTCGCTATTGCTGCCCGCGGTGCAGGCGGCGCGCGAGGCGGCGCGGCGGAGCCGGTGCGTCAATAACCTGGTGCAAATCGGGGTCGCGCTCGGGAACTACGAATCGGCCCACTTCGTCCTGCCGCCGGGAGTCGTCAACGCCACGGGGCCAATCCGCAACAGGCCCGAAGAGTATCACATGGGCTGGATTGCCCAGATCCTGCCGTACCTGGAGGAGACCAATACTTATCGGCACATCGACTTTTCCTTCGGGGCCTACCACAAGAAAAACGCGCCGGTTCGGGAGGTGCGGATGGATCTGCTCGTGTGCCCGTCCGAGGATTTCAGGCGCGAGGCCATGACCAGCTACGCCGGCTGCCACCACGACGTTGAAGAGCCGATCGACGCGGACAACCACGGAGTGTTTTTCCTCAACAGCGCCGTACGTTCCAAGGATATCTCGGACGGATTGGCCTACACGCTCTTCGTCGGCGAAAAGCGGCCGGACGCCCGCGAGACCACGTGGCTCTCCGGCACCATGGCGACCCTGCGAAACACGGGAACCTTGCCGAAGAAGACCAGCGTGGACAGGAACTGGGGCAACTACTGGCTCAAGGACGTCGAGCAGCGCAACTACGGAACCATGTTCTGGACGGCCGACGATGTGGAACAATCTCCAAAGCCTCCGGAAGATGAGTCCTTTGCGGTCGGGCAGGTCCCCGACGAAGACTGGCAATGGGTCGTGGGCGGTTTCGGGTCGTCTCACCCCGGCGTGACGAACTTTCTGTTCGGCGACAGTGCCGTACACGGGATCTCCGACGCAATCGCGTCGGACGTCTACCGGCAACTCGGCCACCGCGCTGACGGCAAATTGCTCAAGGAGCGACCATTTTGACGGGAAAACATCCTCTACCGCGCTCACCGCGCCGCTGGCCACGCTTCTCCGTGGCCTCGGTCCTGCTGGTGACCGCACTGGTCGCCATCGTCCTGGCCGCGGTCCGCACGGCCGCGACGGCGAGCGGCCCCAGCAAGGAGTGGATTGCCTTTGCGGGAAGTATGGGGCTGGTGTTCGGCGCGTTGGCCGGGGCGGAGATCGGCGCGGCCCAGCCCCGGTGGATCCGCGGCGCGATGCTTGGCCTCGTCGTCGGGATGCTCAGCGGAGCGGTCGGCGGTGTGATGGTGGCCATGCCCCAGTGTCTGCTGGTCGTGCTGATCGGCGCTCCGCTGCTCGTTGCCTTCGCCGCGGCGGTGAAGCACCTCTCCGCCCCCCCGAGCCAAACCCAAGAAACCGACCATAGCCGGAGCGAATGAACCGA
This sequence comes from Pirellulales bacterium, assembly GCA_013360685.1. Classification (GTDB taxonomy): domain Bacteria; phylum Planctomycetota; class Planctomycetia; order Pirellulales; family Thermoguttaceae; genus JABWBD01. The sequence goes on along the minus strand of JABWBD010000011.1, from coordinate 40,383 downwards.
GAAGCCGATGGACCGGGTGACGGGACGTTGGGCTCTCTTCCCATTCGCCCATTCATCCACGAATCCACGAATCCATTCAACCTTTCTTGGGTTCCCCTGCGCCGAACAGCAGCCCCATGAGGTCGCGAGTGCCGAGGGCGGCGGGACTGGCGATCACCTCGCCAGCGGCGAAACCGGCGGCCATACCCTGCTGCTCGTTGAAGGCCCGGATCCGCTGGAGGACGTGGTGCTTCTCCGGCGGGAACTGGCTGCGGTAGCAGGCCACGGCCTGGACCTTGGTCTGGAGCGTCTTGCTGATATCGACCACGATGCCGCCCGCTTGGACCGGGGAGAGCGAGTGCAGGGCGAGGAAGAAGTGCATGTACGCCGGCACGATATGGAAGGGCAAGTCCTCGAAGTATTCGTCCCACTTCGTCAGCCGGGCGTAGAATACGGCCGCCTCGGTGATCAGCATGGCCTGGTAGTGGTCGGGAGAGGCGGTGGGCGTACGATCGCCGAGCCCGAGCACGAGGCGAGGCCGGTACCTGCGGAATTCCTTGGCCAATGCCACGCGGGCTTCGAAGTCGTCGAACAGGCGCCGATTGGGCAGATGGAGCGTTACGCGGCGGTGGACGCCGAGCGTTTCCGCTGCCTGCTGGGCCTCCAGGAGGCGGACTTCCGGCCCGGCCGAAGCGGGCGTCGGCTCGCCGTCGGTGAGGTCCACGATGCCGACACGATAGCCCTGCTGGACGAGCCTGGCGAGCGTGCCGCCGCAACCGATCTCCACATCGTCGGGATGGGCCCCGACGGCGATCACATCGAGTGTTTCCTGTTCCATCCCAGCCTAACTTGGCTTTGCCACCGACACCAGGAAGATCGGGTTGAGCGACTCAAAGCGTACCCGTTCAAGTTGGTAGTTGCCCCGGGCGACGTTGATCATCCAGACTTTCACGTCCGGCCCATGGCCGCGGAGCACGTGGTGCACCTCGGCGAGGTTATCGACGCTGCCCATCGTGGCCACCAGCCGTCCGCCGGGCCGGAGCCGTCCAAAGGCCCCGTCGACCAGCCGCCAGATCCCCCGGCCGCTGCCGCCGACGAAGACGGCATCGGGATCGGGCAGATCGCGCCATGCCTCGGGCGCCCGCCCCAGGATCGGCACCAGGTTGATCACCTTGAACCGCCTGGCGTTCTCCACAATCAACTGGTGGTCTTCCGGGTCCATTTCGATCGCATAAATCGTGCCGCCCGTCGAGATTTGGGCGGCCTCGATCGCCACGGAGCCGCTTCCCGCGCCGATGTCCCAGACCACGCTCGTCGGTCCTAGGTCCATTTCCGCGAGGGCCATGCTGCGGATTTCCGCGGGCGTGAGCAGTCCCCGTTTCGGTTTGGACTGGAGGAAGACCTCGTCGGGATTGCCGAACAACCGCCGTCCCACCGCTTCGCTGGGCCGGTCCGGCCGGTGAGGCTTGCGAACCAGGATCATCACGTTTAGAGGCGAGAACTCCTGCTCGGCGATCTCTGACAGTTCCCCGCGCGTGACGCGCTCGTCGGGCGATCCCAGGTTCTCGCAGACGTAGGCGGTGAAGTAGTCCAGCCCGTGCTCGAGCAGAATCCTGGCTACCGCCGAGGGCGGATAGGAATCGCTCGTGAAAAGCCCAACTTTTTCTGCGGTGCGGATCGGCTCCAGCACGCTCTCCACCCCGTGACTGGCGAGGTTTGTCAGAAACGCCTCTTCCCAACTCTCCTTGACCCGCGCGAAAGCCAACTGCATGCTGCTGACGTGGGGAATGACCTCGAACCGGTCCTTTCCCAATCGATCGCAGAGAAAGCGAGCGACACCGTAGAAAAGGGGGTCGCCGGACGCCAGAACAACAGCGTTCCTGGTCGAAGCGTCCTCTAGCCGCCGCAAACCTTCCTCGAAATTCGTGCCGACGACGAATCGCTCGGCCCGCGATTCAGGAACCAGGGCAAGGCAATGGTTTTCGCCCAGGATCAGGTCGGCCTCTTCGATCAGCCGGCGCGCCGTTTCCGTGAGTCCGCCCAGTCCATCTTCGCCGATACCGATAACGTGGATCTTTTTCGCCGCAGCCAAAAATGGGTCCCTCCCAAAACGGAGCTGGTGGTTTCGTGACTCAGACGCCCCTGATTCTAGACGACCGCAACGGGCGTGAGCAACGGGTTGAAGCCCTCTTTGAGGCAACTCTTTCGACCCTCGCCCCGGAGAAGCGGCGAGAGCGACAAACCCAATGTAGAATGCAGTTCTTGCCCTACGGAGGCCCGAACAATACCGCTCGGCGCGGGTCTCTGACCCCGCCGAAACCACCGACCGAAGGTCTCCTGGGTCGGTCTTGTTGGGAGCCCTCGGGGTGTGGGCGGCTACGGTTTGGTCGGTCCGGTGCTACGAGAGCCGCGGGCATCGGCAAGTGAATTTGGAGGAAAAGAATCGTTTATTACGAGAATACTGGCAAATCCCCCAGCGCCAGCTAGAGACTTCCATCGTTCTGGCCGATTCCCGGTGGCAAGGTCGTGTCGATGAACAGAATGGATACCGCGGTTGCGGACACCATCAGACATTGCGTGGAGCACAAGTGCCGTGAAAGACTTCTTTGACAAGTGCGAAGCTTTCTTCTCGGACAACAAGACGTTCGGCGAAGGTGAGCGTCACCTGGCCGCGGACATCTTCAGCAACGTTTCTCCCCCCGGCAATGCCGGCCCCTGGATGGAGTGCGACGGCCGCCGGGTGCTGCAGTTTAGCACGAACGACTACCTGGGGCTGGCCATGCATCCCGAGGTCCGCGCCCGCGCCGTGGAGATCGTGGAGCAATACGGGATTTGCTCGCCGATGGGGTCGCGGCTGATGACCGGGACGACGGACTACCACATCGAACTCGAACGCAAGATGGCGCAATTCAAGCGGTGCGAGTCGGCCGTGACGTTCGCGAGCGGCGCAATGGCCATGATGGGCACGCTGATCAGTCTCGCCGGCGCGCGCGATCTGCTCATCCTCGACGAGCGAGCGCATGCCAGCCTGATTCTGGGGGCCAAGGCCTCTGGGGCAAAACTCCTCTTCTTCCGGCACAACGATGTGGCCCATCTGGAAAGCATCCTGGAGCGGACCGCCGACGAACACCCGTCGCGGGCCATCGTCGTCGACGGCGTCTACAGCATGGACGGCGACCTCGGTCCGCTGGCCGAGATCGCCGGCCTGAAAAAGAAGTATCACGCCAGGCTCATCGTGGACGACGCGCACGGGACAGGGGTATTCGGCGAGGAGGGGCGCGGAACCGCCGCGCATCTGGGGGTGGAGCCGGCGGTCGACATCCACTTGGGGACGTTCAGCAAGGCGATCGGCACCATCGGTGGGTTCGCCGCCGGCGACGCCACGGTGATCGAATTCGTCCGCTACCACGCGCCGACCTACATCTTCACCAAGGCAATGCCCCTGGTGGTCGTCGCTGCGACGCTGGTGGCCCTCGACCTGCTGCAAAACGCCGACGACCGCCGCCGGACCCTGTGGTCCAATTGCCGCTACCTGCAGCAGGCGCTGAAGGCCAAGGGATTGGACCTTGGTCGGACCGAGTCGCCGATCACCCCGATCCAGCTTCAGGGAAACGACGCCCTCTACATCGCAGACAAGCTCCGCAAGGTCTATGGCATCTGGGTTTCGCCGGTGGTCTACCCGGCCATCAGTCTCGGCCGCTCGATCATCCGCGTGATCCCGACCGCGCAGCACACCGAGGACGATCTCGACCGCCTCGTCGACGGATTGGCCGAGATCCGCGGCGCCATGGTCCTTGGCTCGATGCCGGTGAACTGAGGAAAACTCACTCCTGGCGATGCCGGATGGCGGCAATCCAGATCTGGCTGTCGCCCCCGCCGAAACCGACGCGTTGGACTTCCCGCCCCGGGTCGAGGCTTTCGGCGGGGATGCGGTAAACGAGGGTCTCCCAGTGTGGCTTGCCCGATAACCGGGTTTGCGGCCGGATCCGGGTCCATTGGTCGGCTTTCGTGTTGACGACGATGCTGCTCAGCTCCGATTCACCCCAGACGTCGATTTCCACGGTGAGCGGTTTGCTCCGGTCGGGAAGAGGTATCAAGACGGTCGCCCAGCCGTTGGCGCCGTCGCCGCGACCGGTCTCGTCCGTGTTGTAGCAAGTTCTGCCGTCCTTGGTCTCCGCCACGCCGACGCCTTGGGCAAGCACGCCGATGTCGCGGATCGACTCTCGGCGCTCTTGCCACGACTGGAGCCACTCGGCCGCATCCGCCTGGCGGTGATGCTGGAGGGCATGTCGGCCCAGCGCGAGCACCTTGTCCAGCCCAGCAAGGTCGCTCGTCTCGGCAAACTCGCCGCCAGCCTGGATCGCGCGGACCATGGCATCGCCGTAGCGAAACACCCTGGCTGCCTCGGCCACCCGGGTCCGGTACGGCGCCTCGACCGCCGCTTTCTCAGCACGCGCGAGCGCTGCCAGGGCTTCATCCAGAAGCGCAGGGTCGAAAAGCCCCGGGACTTCGCGGATCGGACTGCCCGCGTAGGACTTGCCGGTCTTGCGGACCGCCGCTTCCACAGCCTGGTAGTGGGCCTTCATGTCGGACGCAGCAGGGCCGAACATCTGCCCGATCCACTCGTCTGCGACCGCCTGGGGTTCCGCCGCCGGATCCCAGAGCAATCGCGCGATCACGTAGTAGAGAGGGCCGTCGAGGGCCCAATCGCTGAGCGCGCTCTGGCAGTAATACCGGCGGATTCCGAGGGTATGCAGATATTGGATATCGGCGGCAAAGCTTCGCAACACCGGCCGAGGCAGCCGCCACCACTGCGACTTGCTTACGTAACTGTACAGCATCACGTTCGGAGTGACCTTCACCCAGCGGACCAGAGAATCGTTGAATTGGCGGTTGGCCTCGGAACTGGGGTCGTTCATGGGGCGGGAATAGTCAGCCGGGGCATAGTGGCAAAGGAACGGGACCACGTTGGGCAGCGGGCGGACGGTGTCGGGCGGTTCGGCGTAGTTGATATAGGCGAGCACCAGCAACTGCTTGCCCGGGTGTTTTTCCGCCACGCGGCCGGCGACCTGGTTGGCAAACCAGAATACGCGGTCGCCCAGGAACGGCCGCTCGGAATTCAGTCCCTGTTTGGTCGTTCGGCCCCCGCAGAGATTCCCGTCCAGTTCGCTGCAGGCCGGGCACTCGCACCATCCGTAGCCGTCGTTCGGGCTGATGGAGACGACCTGGCAAGTAGGATCTTCGTCGAACATGCGGCGGACGTTGGCTGCGAACTCGTCCGCCAACCCGCTGGCGGTGACACAGAGTTGGCGGCCGGCCATTTCAGAGGGCACGCGCTTGCCGCCGATCATCGGATACCACTCCGGATGCGCAGCAAAGTACTTTTCCGGCGGCATGATCTGTACGTAAGCGTGGACTCCGCGGCAGGCGCTGGGGTAGTACACCGCGCCGCCGTTGGTTGCGGCCGATTCGGGCGAGAAGAATCCGTTCATGCCCAGTTTCATTCCCCAGTCCTCCAACTCGGGCCGACTGCCATTGAAGAGCCGCCACGCGAAGGCCGGCTCGGCATCGAGATGGACTGGACCGACTGCCAGACGCGCCCTACGCGGCACGACTTCGTTCTCTTCGCCCGGGGCGAGCCAGCGGCAGCCGAGGTGCTCGAGGAAGCGGTAGACGGCATAACGAGTGCCCCGGTCGCCGCCCCCGCAGATCAGCAGGCCGTCCGCGTCGCTACGAACCGCGATCCGCTCCGGCTTCTGGAAGAATTCCGGCGGCAGCGTGCTGCGGGCGCGGCGGGTCGGCCCCACGTCGACTCGTGGCCTTTGGCCTGCCCCGGACTCCGAAACGACGGGCAGCTTTGCGCCGCAGATCTTCTCAAGGTAGCGGACCAGTTCCTCCGCCGCAGCCGTTACGGCCGGGGACGGCTGTTCGGGAACAACCACCACTGCCAGAGGCTTCCCCTCTTCGGCGAGATCCCACTGTTTGGGGGAGGCATGGTTCACGGCCATCAGGAGAATCGAAAGCAGTGCATGCATAGGGTTTTCCTCCTGCGATTCCGGCTTGGCAGGGCCACGGGTCGATCGTACCACACCCTACCCCACAGAGGGAAGTGACAAATGGGCTGGATTTAGTACACTACTCGATCAGAGGAGGCGTGTCGGTTGCGGGGCACCGTTGGTTCGGCAAGAATACATAGAACGCATGGACTGAAGGGGGCCGAAGATGACCAAGTTGCTCGTTGTGGAAGATTCGGCGGTCGACCGGCGGCTCGTCGGCGAGCTTCTCAGACGACGGTTCGAGTGTACCATCGAGTATGCCGCCAGTGGCGAAGAGGCCCTGGCCCGCATGCAGAAGGCCGGGCCCGACCTCGTCCTGACGGACCTTACCATGCCCGGGATGAACGGGCTGGAATTGGTGAAATCGCTGCGCGTGCATTATCCGGGCGTGCCGGTGATCCTGATGACAGCCTATGGAAACGAGGCGCTGGCAATGACCGCCCTGGAACGGGGCGCCGCCAGCTATGTGCCGAAATCCCATCTGCCCGAGAAGCTGGCAGATACCGTGGAGGAGGTGCTGGATCTCGCCCGTGCAGACCGTAGCCACCACCGCCTGATCAACTGTCTGACGGAGAGCCGGTTTGTTTTTGCCCTGGAAAACGACCCCTTGCTGATCGACCCGCTGGTCGACCTCGTGCAACAAATGGTCACCGGAATTGAACTGGTCGATTTCACCGGGCGGCTCCAGATCGGCGTGGCTTTGAAACAGGCGTTGCTCAATGCTTTGTTTCATGGAAACCTGCAGATTAGCCAAGAGCAGTTGACCAATGTGGAGGGGGATCTGCTGCAGATGAATGAGCAGAGCCTGGTGGAGCGCAGGGCCAAGGAGATGCCTTACCGCGACCGCCGCGTCCACGTGGAAATCGACTTGGGCAAAGACCAGGCGAAGTTCGTCGTCCGCGACGAGGGGCCCGGGTTCGACACCTCCAACGTGCCCGATGCCAGTCAACCCGGCGGACTGGAGGCGTCCGGCCACCGCGGCTTGTCGCTCATCCGAAGCTTCATGGACGAGGTAAGCTTCAATGAAAAGGGTAACGAGATCACGATGATCAAACGCCGCGGCGCCGGAATCGTGGAATAGCCGGTCAGCGGATCGCCGAGGCGTCGTTTTTCACCGGAATCTCGAACAGCGGCGTGGGCAGTTTCTCGCTCGTGAGATAGAGGGTGTTGCCGTCGGCGCCGTAACAGATCGATTCGCCCTGGAGCCGGTCGGGGACGGCAATCTCGCGGGGCGGGCGCGAGAAAGCGGCGGACCACGGTTCGTTGAGAGCGCGGGTGAACTCGAAGGCGCTGAGGTACGTGAGCAGGACGGCGCGGCGGCCGTCGGGCGCGATGTCCATTCCTGTGACCGAGGGGACTTTGGCCGACGCAATCCGCCGCGCGATCAGCGCGGTTGTGGGCTTGGGCTGTTTCTCGGGCCACGCGAGCGCATAGATGAGACAGTCGCCGCTTCGCTCTTTGGTGGCCAGCACGACCGTGTGGTCCGTCGGATCCACCGCCACCGCCTCGCAGTTACGATGATCGTCTTCGTAGGAGAAGTAGATCGTCTGGACAACCGGCAGTTGGCCGCAGGCGACTCCCCTGTCGGGATCGATCGCCGGTTCTTCGACCACGTGAAGCATCTGGACCGCCGCAGCCAGGCCGTTGTTGCCCGTGTCCCCGATAAGCAGATACGACTTGCCGTTCCACGTGAACGACGCGATGTCCTCCCAGTCGTAGGCGTCCACGCCGTCGAGCCGGCAGGCGCCGAGATCCCGGCCCCGCGTGTCGAAGGCGAAGATGCGAGCGTCGTCGCCGGAGTCGTTGTGGGTCCAAAAGACCCCCGGCGCCCGGCGGGAAGCAGCGATTCCGCTGCTCTCGTCAATGGCACGGTTGGCCAGGATCGCTAACTGGCGTCCGCGGCCGTAGTGAATGGCCGCCGGATCGGCTGCGTGTTGCAGAGCATCGTCGCGCGCCTGTTTCTGGCGGACCTGCTCGTCGACGTACCGCCGATCATCCCGGCTCAGTTCATCCACGGGCACGATGACGAGGTCCCCGAGAGGCCGGCGGAGAACGACCTGGTTCACGCTGAACCCCACGTATTCGGCCTCGACCTGGAGTTTCCCGGTCTGGTCCGTCCAGGTCCGCGTTTCACCCCAAGCCGCGGGCAAGAAGAAGCCAAGAACGACGCCGGCGGATACGATACGCAGAAGCATGGACTGGAATGCCTCCGGAAATTTTCGGAACCGGGGCCATACCACTCTCCCCCGGCCACATCATTCTTTCGCCACCGGCAGGAATGGACAACCCACTCCCCTCTCCCGCCGCGGGAGTGAGGGCAGCGTCTATGGCGAAGGCAGAACCTTGCCGGGGCCGAGCCGCCCCCCGGGGTTCATGGCACTGCGGACGTGCCGCATGGCCTCGAGGTCCGGTTCGGCGAACAGGCTGGTCATCAATTCGATCTTCTCCACCCCAATGCCGTGCTCGGCCGTCACGCTCCCCCCACAGGCGATGCACTCCTCAAGCAAAGCTCGGCCGGCGGCGAGCACGCGATGGACTTCCTCCTTGTCGCGCTCGTCGAACAGCAGGACGGGATGGACGTTGCCGTCGCCTGCATGGGCCACATTGACGACCCGGACTCGATGCGCGCGGCCGATCTCGACAATGCGGCGAAGGATGTGCGGCAGGCGCGTGCGAGGCACCACGCCATCCTGGGTGCAGTAGCTCGAGCTGAGCCGCCCCAACGCTCCCGCCGCCGCCTTGCGGCACTTCCACAACATTTGCCGCTCCTGGGCGGTGGCCGCTTGCAGGACTTCGCGGGCGCCTTGCCTGCGGCAGATCTCCACGACTTGCTCCTTCTGCCGGTCGAGCCCGGCGGAGGGGCCGTCCAACTCGATCACGAGAATCGCTTCGGCGTCCAGCGGGAAGCCGAATTGATAGGCTTCCTCCAGAGCGCCGATGATCCCGCGGTCCATCAGTTCCATGGCGGCCGGAATGATTCCTTCGCCGATAATGTCGCTGACGGCGTTGCTGGCGCTGTCCAACGTGTCGAAAATCACCCGCAAGGTGCGATAGTCCTGGGGATTGGGGGTCAGCCGGACCCAGATCTTCGTGACGATGGCCAGGGTCCCTTCGCTGCCGACCAGGACGCCCAAGAGATCCAGCCCGGCCGGATTGTGGACCGGCCCGAGCGCGAGGACGGAGCCGTCGCCGAGCACGACCTCCAGACCAAGGACGTGATTGACGGTCACGCCGTATTTCAGCGTATGCGGTCCGCCGGCGTTCGTGGCCACGTTGCCGCCAATCGTGCACGCGCCCTGGCTCGAAGGGTCCGGGGCGAAATGGTAGCCCGTGCCGGCGAGCGCGCGGGCAAGCTGAAGGTTCAGCACGCCGGCTTCCACAACCGCCAATCGGTTGCGGAGATCGACCTGGAGGATCCGCCGCATCCGGGTGAGCATCACCACGACTCCGCCTCCCAGCGGCAGACAGCCGCCTGCGAGGCTCGTGCCGGCGCCGCGCGCGACCACCGGCACGTTATGCTCGTTGGCAATCCGCACGACCGTGGCCACTTGCTCGGTCGACTGCGGGAAGACCACGGCATCCGGCCTGTTCTTTTCGATCGTGTACCCGTCGCATTCGTAGACGACCAGCTCCGAATGCGCCGAGAGGACGTTCTCCCGTCCGAGCGTTCGGCGCAGCTCCTTGATCAACGACAACACCACGCTGACAGCCATGCGAAACCCCGAGGCCACAAGTTGCGGATCGCTCCAGTCCCCCAAACATGCTTCCATTGTAGCCGCCGCCGCTGAAGTATCCAAACGGCGCCGGCCCGTGGGCTGGAGCGCCGCGTCTCCCCCATTTGGGCCCAAAAAGTGGGCCGTGCGACAAACTCCTGTTGTCGGCAAGACCGGAGGAGTATTCTGTTCTTTCAGGCATCGTGTAGCTCTTTTTCGCCATGAAACCTCTGCCCGTTCGGCACCTCGGCCAATCCGACCGGCGTTGGAAAGACAGCGGTCAGCGCACCATCGAGCCGGGATGCTGGAAAGACAAGGAGAAACCGATGTTTCATCGACTGAAGCTCAGCATGCTTAGTCTCGCACTGGCACTCTCGGCGAAGCCGGTCGCGGCAGACGGCGCCGCAGGCCGGCCGTGGAACCGGTCCCCGCGGCTGTCGGTCATGACCGGGTTCATCTACGAGCCGCTCAAGCCCTACACGATCCAGCAGTGGATGGAGAACCTCGGCTGCCGGTTCGACGCCGACGAGTGGGTGAAGAATTTCAACGAGCTCGGCGCAAGCCACGTGGTGTTTTACGACAAGTGGATCGACGGCCTGGTGTTCCACGACACGAAGACCACGGCCTTCAAGACGCGGCGCGATTTCCTCCGCGAGTTGGCCGCGGCTTGCCAGCGCGGCGGGTTGCCGCTGGTGATCTATTTCAACGCCGTCAGCGACGGCAATCCCGAGTTCGACCCATGGGCACTGCTTGACCTGGAGGGTAGACCGATCGTGTTTGGCCAGCGCTGGCCGACCCGCTACCAGACGCTCCACTCGCCGTTCCGCGCCAAGTGTCTGGAGCAGGTCCGCGAGATCCTCGGCAACTACGGTCCCATCCACGGCATCTGGCACGACATCTTCCACGAGCGGCTGAACACGACGAGCCCGTGGACCGCGGCGGGATACCTGAAGATGTTCGGCGAGCCGTTCAACAAGGCATCGCCGCAGCGCCTGGCCGAGTTCAACGCGCGGACGCTGGCGGACTATCTGGACGAGGTGGACGCGATCCGTCGCGAACTGCGGCAAGAGGGATGCATATTCACTGCCAATGGCTCCGGCACGGCATTTCTCGGCGGCGGCGTCTGGACCGAACGGGTCGGCTCCCGGCTGCACTACCTCTTCAACGAGGGCCACAGTTTCCGGAACAACGAGAAACTGGCCCGCATCGCCTGGGCACTGCCGATGCATCTGGACATCAACCTGCTGCTCAACAGCTCCTGGTTCGCGCCTCTGGAGGATTCTCCTCCCCCGGCTGCTTACTCGGACGCGCAGGCGATTGCGGCTACCGCCATCGCGGTCTGCCAGGGGGCCGGCGTGAATCTCGCGCTGACGCCGGGCCATGATGGGCGGTTCGGCGAGGATCTCCAGCGGGCCAAGGCCGTCGGTTCCTGGTTCCGCACGGTGGAACCCTGGATCGTTGCCGCGCAGCCCGCGGCCGAAGCGGCCATCGTCCACGGTCCGAATGCCGATTCGGCCACCGACGCGCTGGCTCGCGCGGGCGTCTTCACGCGATGGACGTCCCCCGGTCAGCCGTTGCCCACTTGCCGTGCGGTCCTGGTGCCGGCACAAACCCCCGTCGATGAGGCGTTCGCCGTGCGTCTGTGCGACTATGTGCAAAACGGCGGCACGCTGATCGTCTGCGGCCACCCTGGGGCGCTGGCCGACCTCTGCGGTGTGCGGGTCAAAGGCATGGCGGCGTTTGCGCCGGAGGTGCGAGGCGCGTCGGTGAAGGTTGATTCCGAGTACAACGAGGAGTTCCGCGGACACCATCTGCTCGACGGCCGGCCCACGACCGCTTGGGCGTCGGGCGGCACGCCGATGCCGCACTGGGCCGAGATCACGCTCAGCGAACCGGGCGACGTGGAGAGAATCGAAGTCGTCAGTCGCCGCGGCCCTTACCAGGTCACGGATCTCGACGTCGAACTGCCCGACGGGGGCGGCTGGCGGACGGCGAAATCGGTCCGCGGCGCCAATCAGCCCACAGTTCTCGTCCGGCTCGACGCACCGGCCAGGACGGACCGTATCCGCGTGAAAATCGTGCGGGAATTGTACCAGGGAGAGGACCGCCAGTATGCCGACGTCGAATCGATCCGCGTCTTGGATCGCGCCGGCCGCAATCTGGCATCGGGAGAGGTTGTGCCGGTGGAACTGCTCGACGCCGTGGCCGGATTCGTGGGACTCGCCCTGCCGCCGTCGGCGGTTGCGGTCGAGCCGACAACCGCCGACGTGCTCGCGCGCTTCGACAACGCCGCGAAATCACCGGCCGTGGTGCGCAAGGGCGCCGGCCGCGGCAGCGTCCTGCTGGTGACAGCCGACGCGGTTGGCGACGACTCGTCGTTCTGGCTTGCCTTGAGCAAGCAGGCGATTGGAGAGCCGGCTCTGCTCGTCAGCGACGAGGTTGCCGCCCGGTTCCGTTTCATTCTTACACAAGTCGCCGACGCGAAGGTGCTCAACGTGATTGATGCGGCCGTCCCTCGGAGCGACTACCGGCCGCAGACCATCGAGGTCTCTCTCGCCGGCCGGCAAGTTGCCCCCGGAAGCCGGGCGGTCCTGGCCGGCAGCGATCGGCCGCTCGCCCTCTCGGAAGAGCAGGAACGGGTCCGATTCACCATTCGACCCAGCCCGGTGGCAACCGTCGTCTTCAGAAGATCGACGCAGTGAGCAAATGCCTCAGAGGCCCGATTTCAACTCCCCTCTCCCGCTCCGGGAGAGGGGCAGGCGGTGAGGGCATTTGGCGTTCTGTTACGACCGTTTACCCCAGTACGCTCTTCTCCACCTGGGCTCCCTGAGAGAAACGCACGAGTTGGTCGGTTAGACTTTGCAGATCCGCCTCCAGGGCCTCGGCCGTCACGTCGGCGCCCTGCAGATTGCCTTCTTTCGCCATGCATTCCAGGCGGTAGGCGCCGTCGAAGATCGCGCCGGCCCCGAAGTAGCGGACTGCGCCTTTGAGAGTATGCGCCGCCAGGGCCAGCCCCTTGCTGTTGCCCTCGGCAATCGCATGGCGAACCGCTTCCATCAGTCGAGGCGCTTCGTCCAGGACTGCTTCGACGAGCGTCCGGCGGAGATCCTCGTCGCCCCCGACCGTCTGCAGCAATCCCGCCCAGTCCAGTGGTTCCCGGGTCTCGATCTGAGGCTCGGACGCCGCCGTCGGCGCGGGCGACCGGCCGACCACGGCCTCGATCACTTCAAACAAGTGCTGCGCCCGGAACGGTTTGGCGATGTATCCGTCCATGCCGGCCGCCAGGCACCGCTCGCGGTCGCCTTTCATGGCATGCGCCGTCATGGCGATCACGGGAATGTGCCCGCCGGTCGTCTTCTCCTTGGCGCGGATCGCCGCCGTAGCCTCCAGGCCGTCCATTTCCGGCATCTGTACGTCCATGAGCACGAGGTCAAACGGCTCGGACTGCAACGCGGCCAGCGCCTCGCGGCCGTTGCCCGCCACCGTGACGGTGTGGCCGTGTTTCTCCAGTAGGGCCGTGGCGAGCTTCTGGTTCACCAGGCTGTCCTCGGCCAGCAGAATCCGCTGGGGCCGGAGCGCCCTGGACCGGTCTCCGGGGAGGACCGGCCTGCCGTCCTCCTCGGAAAAGATCCCCATGGCCACCAGGAGAGCGTCTCGAAGCTCCGCTCGGCTGGCCGGTTTGAGTACGCACGTGGCAACGCCCAACTGCTCGCACCTGGCGGCATTGCCCCGGCTGTCCAGACAGGTGAGCATCATCACCGTGCGCGGGGCGATGCCGTCCATCGACTGGACCCGATCGGCCAAGGCGAAGCCGTCCATCTCCGGCATCTCCGCGTCGGTGATGAGCAGGTCGAAAGGCTCGTCCGAGCGGTTTGCCTCCTTCAACACCGTCAAGGCATCGCTCCCGCAGGTCGCCGCCGAGGTCGTCAATCCCCAGTTCCGCAGGGTGTCCTCGGTGATCTGGCGGCTGGTCAGGTTGTCGTCGACAACGAGGACCCGTAAATCGCGGGCCCGCGGCGGCAGCGAAAGCTCGCTGTCGTCCGTTTCCTCAGCCAACTGGAACCGAGCCGTGAAATGAAACGTGCTGCCCCGTCCCAGCTCGCTTTCCATCCATACCTTGCCGTCCATGTACTCCACCAGCCGGGAGACGATCGCCAAGCCAAGCCCGGTTCCCCCGCGCCTCCGCGCCGACGTGTTGTCCGCCTGCTCGAACGCCTCGAATATCAGTGCCTGCTTTTCCTTGGGGATCCCGATGCCGGTGTCGCGGACCGCGAAGTGCAGCACGGCGATGCTGTCGGAGCGCTCGCGGCAGTCGATCGAAAGTTCGATCTCGCCCGACTCCGTGAACTTGATCGCGTTTCCGACCAGGTTCGTCACCACCTGGCGAAGCCGGGTTGCATCTCCAATCAGGGCGCAGGGGACGTCGGGGGCGATGCGATATGCCAGTTCCAGACCCTGGCTGTGGGCCCGCACCGCCAGCGACTTCATCGTGTTGCCGACCGTCTCCGGCAGGTGGAACTCGTTGCGGTCCAACTGGAGCTTGCCGGCTTCGATCTTCGAAAAGTCCAGGACGTCGTCGATGACCGAGAGAAGGGCATCGGCCGACTCGCGGACGATCGTGAGGTATTCCCGCTGCTGAGGCGACAGGGCCGTGTCCAGGACCAGTTCCGACATCCCGATGATCGCGTTCATCGGAGTCCGTATCTCATGGCTCATGTTGGCCAGGAAGATGCTCTTGGCCCGGCTTGCTGCCTCGGCGGCCTCTTTCGCCTTGCGGAGTTCGGCCTCCCACTGCTTGCGATCGCTGATGTCTCGCAGGAAAAAAATGAAGACCGGCTCCCCCTGGATGCGGCTGACGGTCATGGCGGATTCCATGGGAAAGGTCCGGCCGTCTCCCCGCAGCCCGGTCATCTCGACGCGGGCGTTGATCATCGAGCCTTCCGCGCTGGCGAAATGCCGTTCCACGCGGTCTCGGGCGAGCGTGCTCTGGCTGGCGGCGAACAGCACGTCTTCCGCCCGTTTGCCCAGCACGTCTCTTGCCCGCCGCTTGAAAGTCCGTTCGGCCGCCTGGTTGAAAACCACGATCGCCCCTTCGTGGTTCACCGTGACGATCGGGTCGAGCGAGGCCTCGAGAATGGCCTTCGTGTGCATCTCGCTCTCTTGGGCCCGCTGCCGGTCGCTCACGTCGCGGTGGATCAGTGCCAGGCAGATCGGATTGCCGCTTCGCGGGTTCTTCACCAGGAACGCCGTGATCGCCACGTCGAACGGCTCGCCGCTTCGGAGGTGGCGCAACTGACCTTCGCCCGACCATCGCCCCGCCTTCCTCAACTCCGGATATCCGGTACGGCGGAGTTGTTCGAAGGTCTCAGGGGTGTAGAAGTCCCACAGCCGCGTCTTCGTGATGTCCTCGGCCGGGGCGATCCCCAAGAGCCGCCTGGCACTGCCGTTCACGAAAAATGGCTTGGACTGCAGCGTCGCCAGACAGACGAAATCGCTGCTTTCGTCAAAGAGTTTCCCAAGGAGTTCCTGGACTTCGCTCACAGCCCGCCTCCAGACCGACCGCCATTGTCCCAGGGAGAAACCGGACTTTCCACGGTGTTCCCGCCAGGCAATTGGAGCCCGCGGGGCCGGCAAGATCGGCGAATGCCGCATCGATCCGTGGGATACATGCCGGCCCCTCGATTCAACCTCCCGCGGCCAAGGTATGTAATTAGTCTACGATGCCGGGGCCCCCTCCCGCAATGCTTTAGCACGATCCACCCCCGCTATCGTGGCATTTTGCCGAAAAAACCGGCTCGTCCTGGGATGCCGAGAGGCCGCTTGCACGGAAAGTGCCGTTTTTTCAGCCGCGCCTCGGCGATGCGCCTCTGCTCGACGAACGTGCGGTGATCTAGGCTTACGTAGGGCCAAGGCAACAAGCGGCAATCCGATTCCCGCCAACCCGCCCTGGCTTTGTAGAGCCGAATTCATTCCGCTTCGGCGTAGGGCGGAATTCATTCCGCTCGGAGCGGACTGAAGTCCGCTCTACGATACGTAGCCATGTCAAAGAAAGCCTCCCTGTGCCGGGCATTCGTGAGATCAACGATATCGACGAACTCGGCACACTGCGGGCCGATTGGTCCCGTTTGCTTTCCCAGACGCCCAGCGCGTCGTTCTTCCACTCGCTGGAGTGGCTGGAAGTGTATTGGCGCCACTATGGGCGCGATCAGAAGCTGCGCGTCATCGTGGCAGCGGACCACCAAGGGGTCTTCGGGATTCTTCCGCTGGTAGTCCGGTCGGAGCGGACCAAAGCCGGCCAGATTCGCTTCCTCACCTATCCGCTCGACTACTGGGGATCGTTCTACGGTCCAATTGGGCCGAGGCCTGCCCAGACCCTCGCCGCGGGACTCGCTCACGTGACTCGTGCGCGGCGAGGCTGGGACGTTCTGGAACTCCGGTGGGTCGGCTGGGACGATGTCGACCGCCGGTGTGTCGAGGAGGCGTTGTCGGCATCCGGCTGCCGTGCGCATCGGACCCGCTTGGATGCCACGGCGGTGATCGACCTCGCCGGCTCCTGGGAAGACTATCTGGCCGCGAAGTCGCGCAAATGGCGTCACAATCTCGCGCGATGGCAGCGGAAATTGAATCAACTCGGCGACTTGACCTATCTGCGATACCGCCCTCGCGGCGACGCTTGCGGCGACGCGGACCCGCGCTGGGACCTCTACCGGGACTGTCTCGAAATCGCGCGGGCAAGCTGGCAGGGCTCCTCCAGTACCGGCACCACGCTGTCGCACGATACCGTCGCCGCCTTCCTCGGCGACGTGCACGCAGCCGCGGCACGCTTCGGTTCGCTCGACGTGAGCCTGCTCTATCTGGACCGCCGCCCGCTGGCGTTCGCCTACAACTATCACTACCAGGGCTACGTCTTCGGATTGCGGATCGGCTTCGACGCGAGTGTCTCGCGCGACGGCGTCGGCAATGTGCTCAACGCGCTGGCGATCGAGGACTCCTTCCGTCGCGGCGACCGTCTGTACGACCTGGGCCCCGGGTCACTAGCCTGCAAACGCCGTTTCCAGACGGCTCTGCATCCGATCTTCCGCTACAGCTATTTCCCACCGCTCTGCGTTCGCGCCCTGCCTCTGCGGCTGAAGCGCTATCTCGACAGCCGAGCCGCCGGCGAAGTCCCGATCATCACAAGCGCTGTCGAGAGTGTCGTCCACAAAAACGTCCAGCCTGCCAAGAAATAGGGGCCTTGAAGCATGAGTGGACATGTCAACGGTCCAAGAATCTCGAACAACACCGCTTGCCCGAACGGTTCCGCGCCAAATCCTCGCAACGATGACCACATCACGCTGTGGAGCAAGAAGTCCAGTGGATCGTCGGTCCCGCAGGTCACCGCGACTCCAATCCACCAAGACAACCCGACAGCCAATGGCAAAACAACGACCGCAATGGTCGTTCGACGATCGAGATACCCCTGGCAGTCGGTTTCCACAATTCGTGGAATGCTCACCGCCGCCGACCTTGTCCTCGCAGCGTATTGAAACCGGCCACCGAATCCGCTATCCTGCCGGCATTCCCGGGATCGGCCGTTCCCCAACGATCGATCGGCAGCCGGGCAGCCGGCGGCTCAACGCTGCCGCCGGATTGCCTGCAATTGTGTTGATCAACGCGTTTTCCCAGTTTACCATCCATTTACGTCTCGGCCTGTGCACGCAAGTTCAATCTTGCACGAGACCTGCGTCACGCCGCCGCGACCGAAGTGTATTGCGCCACAACGAAGACTGTTGCACAATTTCCGGCAGTTTCGAGGCAAATCACGCCGTTGTCTCCCTGCTTGCTCCGTGATGCTGCCCCCTGATTCCGCCAACTCCGAAGCGTCACTCTCAGCGAGGTCTTACCATGAGCAGAAGTCTGTTTTGGACCGTACAAGCGATGTTATGGCCGTGGCTGTTGTCGATTTCCACCGGGCTTCAGGCCGCCCCGTCTGCGGCGGAATCGGCCGGCGTGCGAGAGATCGGCTCCCGGCGTGAACTCTTCGTCGACCGGTACCTCATCCAGCGGCTCGACGGCGTGCAACTGAAACTCCACTCGCCGCAGCCGGCGGGCGTGGCCCTGCGGCTCGACCGGCCGTGGGAAGGCGCGTATTCCGGCTATTTCACGGTCATCAAGGACGGCCCCAAGTACCGGATGTACTATCGCGGGCTGCCCGTGCTGCAAGACGGCAGTGAGGCCGAAACGACCTGTTACGCCCAGAGCGACGACGGCATTTCCTGGAACAGGCCCAATCTGGGACTGTATGAGGTCTGCGGCACGAAACAAAACAACGTCGTTCTGCACGGCCACGCGCCGGCCTCGCACAATTTCAGTCCGTTCTTGGACAGCAAGCCGGGCGTGCCGGCGTCCGAGCGTTTCAAGGCGGCAGGAGGGCTTCGCGGACTGCTGGCGTTTGCCTCGGAGGACGGAATCCATTGGAAAAAGCTCCGCGAGGAGCCGATCATCACCGAGGGCGCGTTCGATTCACAGAACGTTGTATTCTGGTCGGAGACAGAAGGGCTGTATGTCTGCTATTTCCGCACGTTTTCCCAGGGGGTCCGTTCGGTCAGCCGGGCTACTTCGCCCAATTTCCTTACGTGGAGCAAACCGGTGGCGATGCACTACGGCGACGCACCGCCCGAGCACCTTTACACCAACCAGACCCATCCCTATTTCCGAGCGCCGCACATCTACATCTCCCTGCCCATGCGTTTCTTTCCCGGCCGCACCGCTCTGAGCGACGAGGTCTTCAAGAAGCTCCAGGTCCGGCCGGAATACGCCAGTTACGCGCGGAGCGAGTGTTCCGACGGAGTTTTCGTCACGAGCCGCGCCGGCAACCAGTACGACCGCACGTTCCTGGAAGCGTTTTTCCGGCCGGGGCTGGATCCGGGCAACTGGGTGTCGCGGAGCATGATGGCCGCTCTGGGCGTAGTGCCCACCGGCCCGGCGGAGATGTCGCTCTACTACCATCAGCACGACGGGCAAACGACGTTCCATCTGCTCCGCGCGACGCTCCGGACCGACGGATTCGCCTCGGTCCACGCGTCCTACCAGGGAGGCGAGATAGTCACCCGGCCGCTGAAATTCGCCGGCAAGGAACTGACCATCAATTATTCGACCTCGGCCGCCGGCAGCATTCGTGTGGAGATCCAGGATGAAGCCGGCAAGCCGATCCCCGGTTACCGCCTGACCGATGCGACGGAGATCATCGGCGACCAGATCGAGCGGGCCGTTGCCTGGAAAGCCGGCACCGATCTTGGTGCGCTGGCCGAGCGTCCGGTTCGCCTTCGCTTTGTCTTGAAAGACGCGGATCTTTACTCGTTGCGGTTCCGATAAGGATCGCGCAGAGTATTGCTGTCGGACGTCAAGGTAGCAGGCACGCTCCGCCGTGCCGTAGCGGACGGCACGGGGGAGCGTGCCTGCTACTTTTGCTCGTCCCTGAACTGCCAGGTGTAGAGCACGCTGTGCCGCAGGTGGAACTGGAGCCGCACAGCCTTGCCGGCCAGGGAAGACAGGTCGCAGTTGCCGGTCCACCCGACGACCTGATCGAGGCTGTCGGCGCTGACCGCCACACAGTCATCCGCCGCGAACCCGGGCAATGGCTTGCCGTCCTGGTCCAGGATCGCGACGCGGGTCTCGCCGCGGCTTGCATCGACGTTGAGGAAGAGCTGTTTTCCCGTGAACGTGAAGGGTCTTGTGGTCAAGAGGCCAGGAACCGTGCCGCCGCACCACCCCACGTAGCGGTCACGGGGAAGCGTGGCTAGGCCGACCCCGGCGTATCGCCGGTGATTGGCCTTGAGCCGGAAGGGAATGCCTGCCTGCTTGGCCTCTTCGCGGAGCTGCTCTTGAACGTCGGGTTCGTAGTCCTGCCCGTGGACTACGCCGGTCCCGTGGTAGTAGAAGAACAACTGATCCTCTTTGAGGATGGGGCCGTTGCCCGTGGTGTAGATGTTGGCGGAATCGAAGGAGCCGGCGGGGCCGGAGGCAATCAACGGTTCTCGGACGGGAAGCCGCTTCCAGGCGATGCCGTCGGGCCCGTACATCAGGTAGGGCTCGATTTTACCCAGCAGAGTGCCCGGGGTGCCGGAGCAGCAATACAGCCAGACGATCCCGAGATAGAAATCGCCGACCGGCCACACGTGCATGCCGTAGATCTCGGCGTTGTTGTAACCCCTCCGCTGGACGGAAACGTCGTCGGTCTTGTCGGCGTCCAGGACCGGCACCATCTCGCCAAAGTTGATGCCGTCGCCGCTTTCCCGCAGCGACATCGCGCGACGGCCGCCGCGCATTTCCTTGACATACGCGCGGTAGCACCCTTTCCGCGGGTCGAACAACACCGTGGCGAAATCGCTTCCCACAATTGCCGGGCGATCGGTCTTGGGCGTGAAACGGATGCCGTCGGAAGAGAACGCCACGTAGTGGGCGCTTGCGCGGTAATCGGTAATATGGAATCCCACTTCGGCGTGCGGGGGGATCTTCGGGTTGTACCAGGTGGGCGCGACCCAGTAGTACAGTTTATACCGCTTTTCCGGATCTTTCTCGGTTGGCGCCTTCACGATCGAGGCACAATGAGCGTCCCAATAGTGGGTCTGGAG
This sequence comes from Pirellulales bacterium, assembly GCA_013360685.1. Taxonomy (GTDB): domain Bacteria; phylum Planctomycetota; class Planctomycetia; order Pirellulales; family Thermoguttaceae; genus JABWBD01. Next base: position 20,022 of record JABWBD010000011.1, on the reverse strand, counting down.
GATGATGTTGTTGTCGCGGCTTCCCTGCCACGACTGCAAATCGAGGGAAGGCTTGGTCCAGCGGAGGCCATCGTTCGAGAACGCCGTGCACATCAGCACTTCCGCCGGATGCCCCTCGTACCACATCTGCCATTTTCCCGAGTCCGAATCGTGATGTATATCGCAGCTATAGAGCTGAACGAGGGTGCCTTCCCACGGCTTGTCGGCCACCATGAGCGGGTTCTGTGGATGCTTGACGAGTTGGTTCTGGAGGAGCCTGACGATCAACTGCTTCTCGATCAGGTCCTGGCTGTTGAACCAAAACCGGCGTGAGCTCCCGATGGCGGCGACCGTCGGTTGGACACGGCCGGCACCACGCTCCGGGCGAGGCCGCAATCGGACCTGGAGTTCATCCATCGCGAACCTGCCGGTTACCTTCTGCGTGAATCCCACGAAGGCCAGGCCGTAGCTGTCCACTCCGCCGAGCACCGCGTCGAGGCTGCCGACGTTCTGCGGCTCTCCGGACCAACTGCTATGCCAGAGCGCCTCGTCATTCTTGAGTACAAAGGTCTGCTTTTCACCCCAATGGCCCTCGGGCACCGGAAGGGGATGGGCCGTGTAGTGCCACCGCGTGACCGTTTGGGTGTCCGACACCCAGAAATAGCACTTGGCGCCTTTCAGGTCGAGCTTGTCGCCGCGGAGATACACGGATACTTCGGCGTCGCGGAGATCCAGCTCCGGCGCCCCGGCCCATTTGCGATAGAAGACGAAGGCGAGGATCGAGTCAGGAGTCTCCGGGAGATTGATCCTCCATCGGGAATCGTCGCCCCAGATGTATCCCGAATTGCCAACGCCGCCTGCCTTTTCCCAGGTGACCTGCGCAAAGATCTTGTTGCCTCCGGGGACCCCGCCGGCGAAATCGTAGACCTGCCATCCTTCGGCGTCCGAATTGAACGCGTTCACGACCGGCTGCGGCTCAGCGCATGCCCGCGCCGAGCAGAGTACCGCAAACAGCCCCGGCAGGACCGCCTCCAAGAGACGTCGAGAAGCACGGCGGCTGAATCCGTGTGACATGTGCGGACTCCTTAGATTGGAGATTGCCGACCACCCGATCCGGCTACGGAACCCGCCCTTCGATCCTGCCGATTTGAAGGGTCGCGGGATGCCAGAGGCGCGGGCCGCCTTCGCCGCCGAGGCAGTAGATCGTGTCGCCCACGATCGTAGAGCTGGGATAGGAGGTTCGCTCGATCAGCGAGTCGGCGGTGCCGAGTTGGCCGGTCTGGGTGTCGTAGACCAGTACAGTTTTCTCAAAGTGTTCCTGCCACGGCTGGTCCTTTTCTTCGGCCGAGTACGCCTCGGTTCGAGTGCCGTCGGAAAGCCAGGTGAGGGGATACTTGTAGCCCGCAATGAGAATCACGTAGCGGTCCTGCCAGGCAATCGCTCGCCGGTTGCTGCCGTGGGGCATGTCGCCCAGACGCGACCACCGGTCGGTCGCGGGATCGTAGACCCAACTCTCCACGGCGTTGTAGTACGGGTTCTCGCCGCGCCAGAGTTCGCCCTGTTTTCTGACCGGTGCATAGATGCCGCCCAGGCGCCAGATCTTGCCGCCGGCCGCGGCAACGCCCGCGTCGAACAGCGGCAGGCCGGGGCAGTCGGCCAGTCGCTTCCAGCCGGAGCTTAGGTCCTGGGTGTCCAGTACCAGGAGGGCCTTGCTCACCGGGGAGCCTTCGCGGCCGGATTCCGAGTGGAAGTCGGCGCCTTGGGCGTCCGGTGCCCGGAAGAAGTCAGCCACGCCGAACAGGTAGATCCTGTCGCCAATCACCGCGGTGCTGGCCGCAGCGCCGTAGACGGGCCAGGGGAGCGTGCAAGACTCCAGTTTCGTCCAGGTCCATTGGTCATCAGCGAATCGCAATTGATAGGTATCGCGGTAGGTATACGGATCGTCGTAGTTGATTCCGCCCATCACGTACATGGCATTGCCGACGACTGCCACTGCCGGGCCTTGCCGCGCCGGTCCCGGCACGTCGGTGATCCGCTGCCAGCCGAGTTCCTCGCGCGCCGGGTCGAGCGCGAACGTCGTTTTCGTGAAGCCGCTCGGCTGGCCGCCAAAGGCGTCGGGATGGTGAGCAAGGATGCCGAGCGGATGGCGAGTGAACCCGCCTGCCGACACGATCTTGCCACCGAGATAGCCCACGGCCGAATCCTGGATGCCCATGGGGTAGTCCTGGCTGAGCCGCCACTGGATTTTGAGCATCGGCTTGATTTCCTTGGGGGCGGAAAAGTCGCTGCCCTGCGCGGCTGCCGGTATTCGAGCGGCCGCAATCAAGAGGCCGGCGGCCACACGTGCGAGACGGAAGTTCTTGTCCACCTTGGCGCCTCCCTTGTGTTTGGGATTATGGTTGTTAGGACTCCCGGTCGGTTGATCATGGCGTGCCGTCTTCTCTGCAATCAATCGGCCGGCGCCGTTTCCCCTTGTGAGTAAAACCAGGCGATCGGCAGGCAACGAAAGCGGGAGGAATGAAGGCCCGTTTTCGCGTCGGCAACATAGTAACTGAGGACTGCCCGGTCCTGAACGAAGATCAGGCTCGTATAGGCATAGGTGTTGTCCCGGCGGGATTCCAGATTGCGGACGTTCTGCCATGTCCGCCCGTCATCGCGGGAAATGGCGGCGGCCAACGGGGTGCGGCTGCCGCCGTGGCCGGTTCCGGGCGTGTAGGTATTGTTCCACACCAGCAGCAAATCGCCGGTGGCTGGAATCCGCCGCAGGGTCGCAGGCGCTTCGGGGGCCCGCACGCCGGGCAACTCGCCCGGCGGGCTCCAGGTATCGCCGCCGTCCTCGGACCACGCCGCAGAAACCGTCCCCAACTGGTTCCTCGCGATCATCAGGATCCGGCCGTCGAGAAGCTCCACCACTTCAGGCTCCATGGCTCCGCGCTGGGGCAGATCGACCTGGCCGCGGCCGTAGCGCCACGTCTTGCCGCCGTCGTCCGAAAGGCAGCAGTAAGAGACGAAATGGTTCTTCTGCAGGCTTTCCGTCGCGGCAATGGGGGCCAGCAGCCGCCCCGAGTTCAGCACGGTTATCCGGTCGTTGTTCATCACATGGTATCCCGGCCGGCCGGTGATGAGGACCGGTTCGCCAAAGGTCCGGGCCTCGTCTTGGGAGACCCGCAAGTGAACGTCGAGGTCGTCCGGTCCGTGCTTGGCCAGGTAGAACATTCCGATCGGCGCAGGTCCGTTGGCGGCAAGCGAAAGGCGGCGCAGGGTCACCGACATCACGTTTTGCCTGCCCACGTTCTCTTGCAGCACACGCGGCCCTCCCCAAGTGCGGCCGCCGTCGGTCGATGACCGGGCAATGATCTGGGCCGTGGCGTGGTCATCCGTGCTGCCCACAAATTCGGTGACCGCATAGAGAAGCGTTCCGTCGTTCAGTTCAAAGATCGACCCTTCCGTATAACGGGGATTCTGCTTCGTTGCCGGATAGACGTCGCGGGAAATATCCGCCTCCGCCGGCTGAGCCGGTTGCGCCAGCATCAGCAGGGACTGAGCAGCGCGGATTTGCGCGTCGCGCTCCGGATCGCCGAGCAGGGCCGTCAATGCGTCGGCCGCTTCGACGATTCGCGATTCGCCAGCGGAATTGGCGGCATAGGTGCGGACCGCGGGATCGCCGGATCGCAGGTTGCCCAGCAGGGCTTCGCGTCCCTGCCGATCGCCGAGTTGCGCCAAGGCGTGCTCACAAAATGCCCGGGAAAGCGGGTCGGAGGCACGTTCCACGTTTTTACGGATCCGGGGGATGTCCGAGGCATCGCCGATGGCGCCGAGCACCCAGGCGGCAATTCGATAGACTTCGTGGTTCTCGTCCTTCAGCTTCTCGCGCAACAGCTCGATTGCCTCCGCAGAGCCGCACCGCCCCAAAGCAGCGGCGGCCATCATCTGGAGCGTGGGGTTGCCGGTTCGCCCCATCGCCGCCCGAAGCCGATGTCCGTCGCCGGTCCGGAAACACTTGTAAAGACTTTCGCAGGCGTGTACATGAGCGTACGGATCTTCTTTGGCGAGAATGTCGAGCATGACGGCGACTTTCGAGAGATCGCCGGCCCGGACCAGTTCCCGGGCCAGCCCGCAGCGGTGCTGATCATCCGGATCCGTTTCCAGCTTCGATTTCAGGCAAGTCCGGACCTCCCCGCCATATCCGGCCAGCGCAAGACCTTCGGCGGCGTGCATCGCGGGCCAAAACTCGCCGGAACGGATGCCCGCACGAAGGACTTCAAGACAGCGGGTGCGGACGCCCTCGGCCAGAGGAATCGCCGGGGCGGATCTCTGCTGCTCATCCGGGGCCGCCCCGCGCGCAAGTGCCGGCATGCTCATCGCCAGCAAACATGCTGCCAGCAAAACGCCCTGTCCCCGCTCGACGATGATTCTCATGCTACGTCTCCCAACCACGGTGCCAAGCATGTTCGCGATAGGTCGTCGCCGCGGACCCCCGCGGCGGTTGTCACGTTCATGCACAGTATTGTTGGCGGACAAGGCTGTGTCAATCATCCCCGGCCTTTTCACAAGTCCGTGACCGTTCACGGACCGCCAAAGTCGGCTTTCGCTCCGCGAAAGTAACGCTGTTTTCGCGGGGCGAAAGACGACTTACTGCGTCATAATCCCGAGAAGCCAGCAGCGGCCCGTGAACGGTTTCACGAACCCGAGCGGCTATCCGGGGACTCAGTTCAAGGCCCCAGATGCGGATGCCGGCGGACATGCCCCTCCCCACTCGTAGTTGCATCTGCTTGGACGGCGCTGCACAATATGCCCAGTGGTCGTAGACGCACCTTTTCATCGGGAGAGACATCAGATGCGACGGGAACTCTGTGCAATGGTGGCCATGCCGACGCTTGCCTGGGCTGCATTTTGCAGTGCGGCCGACAAGGAAGAGCCACGTTGGGTGCATTCGCTATGCCAGGCGCTGAAGGCGACCAGCAACGGCCCCTTCGTGGAGTTGGCGGACGGCGGCCTCTTGACGATCGATAAGACCGGGATGCGGACCAGCAAGGATGATGCGGTCACATGGTCCGAAGGTACCACGGTCTGCCCGGGAATCGCGGGCGGGCCTCCGGGCCGACAAGAGCCGGGGGCCTTTTACGTGGTCCGCGCGCGCAATGGAACGTTGGTGGCAATCTATCTGGACTTCACCACGTACAAGTTCCGCTGGGATGATCGCACCAACGAGCCGATCGACTGCTGTCTGGAGATCTGGGCGATTCGCAGCCTCGATGGAGGCAAGACGTGGACGGACCGGCAGCGGATCCTGGAGGGCTACAATCCCAATTTCTTCGGCTTCATCCAGACGAAATCCGGCCGGCTGATCGCCGCCGTGCCCCACCTGGTTCCCAGTCCGGGCCGTTACGTGGCATGCTCGCTCTTTTCCGACGACGACGGAAAGACGTGGAAACGCAGCAATCTGATCGACCTGGGCGGACACGGCCATCATTCGGGCGCGATGGAGCCTTCGGTGGCCGAACTGGGGGATGGCCGTCTGATGATGCTGATTCGCACCCATTGGGGCCGTTTCTGGGAAGCGTATTCCGACGACGACGGCCTCTCCTGGCGAACGGTTTTGCCCTGCCAGATCGAATCGACCAGTGCGCCGGGCTACTTGCTGAAACTCGCGAGCGGACGTCTGGCCTTGGTCTGCAACGACAAGACGGGGCGCAAGGACCTGTTGTTGTATTTCTCTGAAGATGACGGCAAGAACTGGACGCCGGCGGTCGTCATCGCGCGCCAGAAAGACGGCCAGATCAGTTATCCCTTCATGATGGAACGTCGGCCAGGCGAATTGTGGATCACCGCCGGCTTCGCACCCACGCCTCTCCGGCTGAAAGTGGACGAGAGCTTGTTGCTCGCGGAAGCGAAAAAGACGCCACGCTGAGGATTTTTTCGCAATGCACGAGTCGATCGCAATCTGGCCTGCCGTGCCGACATGAAAGGCTAGCCAAGTAGGTACCCCAAATTCCCCTTTTGACCCGGAGGAACACAACCATGCGACCCCCTGCCTTCTCGTCCCTTGGTGTTGTCAGTGCGTCTCTCCTGCCGGTGGTTTGCCTGTTGGCAACGCTGCCCAGCTTGAGCGAGGTCTATGCCGACCAGACGCCGCCCGCCTGGGAGGCGGCCTCGACCGTGCCGCTGGACGGTCTGCGCGTGTCGCTCTCCAAGCCGGTGCTGGTAGCGCGGAGCAAGGGTTATCTCTGGTTTCCCACGATGACCCGGCTTTCCGGCGGCGCGCTGTTCGCCGTGCTTTCCACCAACTTGGACGCGATCGTCGCCGACCGCACCGCCGCGGTCACCTGGTCGGACGACGGCGGACGGACCTGGTCGGAACTCAGTTCCATCGATCCCAAGGGGGACCTCTATGTCGAGAGTACGCTCCGCCTCTCCAATGGCGATGAATTGCTCTATCCTTTCAACCTGTACCCTCGGCCCGGCGGCATGGGCGGCATCCATCAAGTCGTATCCGGCGAGAAGGGCAAACACGAGGTCCGCCTGGTGAAAGATGCGCTTGTCGTGACCGGCTGGCCGCGGCCCGACCGGAGTTACAACGAGAAACTGGGCCTCTCGGGATTCGGCTTCAACGGGCAGACGCTCGCGGCGACGGACGGCTCGTACCTGGCCACACTCTACGGACATTTCAAAGACGAGGCTCGCTACAGCCTCGTGCTCGTCGAATCCCGCGACGGCATCCGGTGGAAGTACCGAACCACCATTGCCGGAGCCGACTGCAAGCTCCAGGGAGGCGAGGGCCCCTGCGAATCAGCCATCTGCCGGCTGAAGGACGGACGCCTGATGGGGGTGTTCCGCCTGGCCAGCAATGTCCCCTACGGGCAGACTTTCAGCAGCGACGAGGGGCGGACGTGGACCGAGCCGGCGGCCATGGCCAACGCTTTTTCCGTCCAGCCCAGCCTTGCCGTGATGCGCGACGGCAAAGTCGTGCTGTCCGGCGGCCGTCCGGGCTTGTTCCTGTGGATCAACGCGGACCGCTCGGGCAGGGACTGGCAGCGTGTGGACATTCTGGCCCACCACAACGCAACGCATCCGGAAGAGACGATCGGCCAGCCGGGGCACACCACGTCGTATACCGAGATCGCGGCCCTGGACGACACTCATCTGATCTACATGTACGACCGGGTTCCCCACAGTTGGAGCGCGATACCCAAGGAGTCGCCCGACACCAACAGCATTTGGGTCGTACGGGTTTCACTGGAGCAACCGTAAGATCCGAACACGGGAGGATTCACCATGATCGCTCGATTCCTGGGTTTTCTTTCGGCGGCCGCCATCGTGGGGCAAGCCTGGGGCCAGGCCCCCTGGAAGGAAAACTCGCCGATCGTCGAGGTCCGACGCGAGCTCTACCAGCCGGCGCCCCGCCCCGGCGCGGCGGCCTATCTCTCGGTAACCTATCTCGGCGCCGGGCCTCAGTTGGAGCAGATTCTCACCGAGGAAGTCCGCAGCGACGAGTTCGAAAAGCCCCAAAGGCGCCGCTCCGGCGACAACGGACGCACATGGTCGCCGCTGGAGCCGGTGACCGACCACTGGGCGTTTCCCAAGGACGATTTCATCTGGTGGGCGCCAAGCCCGTCGTTCTATTTCTACGACCCCGAGACGAAACTCACCCTGGCCATGTGGCTGAGGCAGAACGTGGTCGGCGGCCGCTACTACAACCATACGTTCGCCCGGCTCTCCAGCGACCTCGGCCTGACGTGGGGCACGCCCAAGCTGCTGCGTTACGAGGAGGGGGACGACTTCGACCCGGCCGACCCGCTCAAGAAAACCTACCTGGAGAGCAACACCGCCTATTTCGGCCAGAAGATCATCCGCCACAGCAGCGGGGCACTCATCTTCGCCGTCTCGGGCGTCAGAATTCCTCGCGATGCCGCCGACCCGAACCCGCGAAAGGTCGCCGTATGGGACACGCCGGCCGATTCGCGAAATATCGGCTCGCTCTTGTTCGTGGGCCGATTCAGCGCGGCCGCCGGGCAATACGACTGGACGGCCGGCAAGCCCGTGTGGGTGCCCCGCCACATATCGTCGCGAGGGCTGATGGAGCCCGACGTGGCGGAGCTGAAAGACGGTCGGGTGTTGGTGGTGTGGCGGTGCTCGAACGCGGGAATCGACCCGGCGCAAGAGCCGGGGCGCAAGCGGTTCAGCGTCTCTTCCGACGGCGGCCTCACACTGGGCCCCGTGGCGGAGTGGAAGTACGACGATGGCAGCAGTTTCTACTCGTCCTCGAGCTTCCATCTGCTCCTGCGCCACAGCGTCAACGGCAAGCTCTACTGGTTCGGGAACCTGTCCGCGCAGCCCACTTCCGGAAATGAGCCGCGCTGTCCGCTGGTGATCGCGGAGGTGGAGGAAACGGTCCCGGCCCTGAAAAAGGCCACGGTCACGGTGATCGACGACCGCCAACCCGACGATCCTCGCCCTCTGTCGCTCTCGAATTTCGCCGTGATCGAAAACCGCGAGAACCACGACTTCGAACTCTATATGACGCGGGTCGGCGACAAGACGGGCGACAGCGTTTACCGCTACACGGTCACGCTCAAGTGACCTCTTACGATTCCAGAACGTAGAGGCTGGTGCTCGCCGACCGGTAAACCATCCCGGAGTAGTGGTCGGTTTCAAAAAGCCTTCGCAGGTTTTCAGCCGGGATAGGCGGCTCCCAGCCCGTGTAGAGGCGGTTCTCGATCTGCCCGACCTGCTCCGCGGTGAGAGGGGGATTGGCGCGGTTCGAGTCCTGGAATGTGCTGGCGGAGAGGATCGACGTGGGGCGTTCCAGAAAGCACCGGGTCTTGTCGAGACTGTGGTAATCGAGGTAACCCCACTGGAAATCGTCGTACGGAAGACTTGCGCCCGCCTGGATCTTCTCGGGATCCAGGAGGAGTACCGGGCCGGTCTCCACGCGGAACGTCTCGTTGTCGTTGCCATCGGCCCACTTCACCGGATACTCGATCGCAAAGCCCCGGGAACCGTCGCTGCCGAGGAACTCCGTCCGCGCGGTAACCGCGTGCCAGGCCCGCAGCGCGGCCTTGATCTCCGCACCCGAGCCGAGCGGCCGGGCCGGTCGGCGGTCCAAATGCCAGCCCGTGGAGACGAACTGGTCCAGACCGATGTGCGAGGGATTGCGGTTGTACGAGGAAGGATGCACGCGCTTGATGTAGATGCGGTCCTTGGAAAAGATCATCCAGAAATCATAGCCCGGGCTCAGGGGGCCCGCGGCCGGATCGCCCCACAGGCCGGTCTGCGTCCGCACGCTCATCACGTATTCGTCCGACAGCCCCTTCGTGCGGTCAAAGACCTCCAGCCGGCACTCGATCTGGATCCGCACCCAGATCGGGGTGCTCGTCGGCACGTAGTGGATGAACGACCGCGAGAAATCGATGGCCGTGGGCTGGCCGGAAGGCGCCGGCGTGTTGGCCGGCTCCGCGCCGGGCGAAGACCCAAGAATCACGGAAGCGGCCAGCGGGCTGGCGGAAATCGCGGATAGGAAGCTTCGTCGGTCGGATCGGAGGGGGGTGGTCATGGATTTGTTCCTGTCCAAACGGTTAGAATCGGCGAAATCGTAGACCATGCTATCGAATCCATGCCTTGGAGGACAGAGCTCATGAGATTGCCCCTGGCAGTGTACACGTTGGGCCTGGCGATTACGGTCGTGCAGGCAGCAGCCGCGGCGGAGGCGACGTTTACGGAAATGGACCTTTTCCTCGGCGGCCACGACAATGTTAACATCTACCGAATTCCCTCGCTGATCGTCGCGCCGAGCGGCACCATCCTCGCATTGATCGAGGCACGCGAGGGAGACGACGGTGATCCTACCGACCTTGCGGTGAAGCGAAGCCTCTACGCCACCCCCCAGCCGCCGCGGATGCTTAACGGCTATCCCCGCGTCTTCGGCTATGGAGTGAATTGGGAACCCATGCGGACCGTGCTGCCCGGCAAAGGCGCCGCGATCATGAACCCCTGTCCCGTGCTCGACGCGAGCACGGGGCGGATCTGGCTCCCCTGCTACGAGGTCCACGGCGGCCTGAAGGAGCACATCCAGGATCCCTACAAGGGTCGCTTTCTCCTGACCTACAGCGACGACGAAGGCGTCACCTGGGCGCCGCCGCGCGATCTCACGGCCGATTTGGCCCGGTTCATCGCCGGCCCGGGCGTGGGCGTGCAGCTTCGCAGCGGACGGCTGCTCGTCCCCGGCTACTGGGCTCCGGCGGCAAACGTGCCTTCGCGGTCCTGCGTTGTCTACAGCGACGACCACGGCCAGTCCTGGCGCCGGGGCTCCCAAGTCAGCGGCAACACCGACGAATCCCAGGCCGTGGAGCTTTCCGACGGCACGGTGATGCTCAACTGCCGGAGCAATCGCGGCAAGGGATGTCGCTACGTGGCCCGCAGCCGAGACGGCGGCGAGACCTGGTTCGAGGAGTCCGACGAGCCGTCGCTGCCGGAACCGGTTTGCCAGGCCAGCATCCTTCGCATATCGCCGCCCGCGGCCGAAGGCGCAAAGCCCTGGCTGGTGTTCGTCAACCCGACGCAAGGCCGGACCAACCTCATGGTGAGAGTGAGCACCGACGACGGCAAGACCTGGTCGGCCGGGCGGACGATCCAGTCCGGCCCGGCCGCCTACACAGGCATGGCACTGCTCAAAGACGGCACTCTGGGCGTGCTCTACGAGACCGGCAAAGTGCACCCTTACGAGAAAGTCGCCTTCGCGCGGTTCGATCGGCAGTGGTTGACGGGAAAGTAGGAATCACATTTTTCCCATCGCCAGCACGACGTTCTTCGCCGGCAGGCTGAACGGCGACGAGAAGTGATAGACCTTGTACTTCTCCTGGCCGTCTTCGACGATCGGCGTCGGCTGCTCGATGATGAAGTCGGCGAAATGCGGCGCGTTGAAGACGATAAACGCGACGCTCAGGCAGTCGATCTGCGGGTCGCATCGCTTGGCAAGGTCGGGGAAGGCGATCGGGCCCGTATCCACCTGGTACATGCTCTTGTCCAGGCTGATGTTCATGGTCTTCGAGGGGCATTCGATCACGGCGCGGAGGCCGGTCTCCTCATTGCGGATTTCGGTCTGGGTTACCAGCGGCAATCCGGCGGCCGTAGCATCACGGATTTTCTCGAACGTGTCCAGCGGCGTGACCTCGGCGGCGTCGTGGAGGAGCATCCTCGGCCCGCCCCAGACTTCCTCGGCCTTGCGGGTGGTCCGGTATCTGTCGCTGATCCGCGAGGGGCGGCGGAAAATGAGCCAGTAGCCGCCGCCCAGAATGGGCAGGAAGTCGTAGTTGTCGGCCAGGAAAAGGTCTTTCTCACCGAACGTGTTTTCGCTCTTGCACGAAGCACATTGGTAGTAGACGGTCGACGTGCCCGCCTGGTCGTCAAAAATGGTCGTGCGGCTTTCGATCCAAAACCGCACATTGTTGAACGAGGCCGTCCCGAAGATAAACGAGCGGCTGTAATCCAGGCACTTGATGCCTCCGGCCGATTCCTCGGCCAGAGCCGGGCGGCTGGAAGCGACACTCCCTGCCAGGCATGAGCCGGCCAGTGCTGCGGCGCCGGATTGCAGGAATTCCCGTCGTGTGCGCGTCATGGTCAGGTCTCCAAGTTGGGTGATGTTTCAGATTTCACATTCCACGTCAGAGTCTAATCCGCCGGCGAGGTGCGGTCAAACATCCCGCTTGTTTTGGGGGCTGGGGGCAAGGAGTTAGGAGTTCGGAGTTAGAATGAGAAAGTCGCCTGCTGATCACTGCCGGTTCGCCGTTCTATGCTCCCAGCCTCGGACAAACGGCCAAGTCATTCTTGAACAGCAACTTCGCGCGCAAACTGGAAGGCAAACAGTTTCCCTTTCGAGATCTCGAACTGGAGTCGGACGTTTCTACCTCGCAACCGGCTAAGATCCCCTCCGCCGTGCCAGGTGACCGTTTTCGCGATGTGGTCTCCGGTGATCGGGTCGCAATCGTCCAAACCATAACCTTCGATCGCCTGGCGGTTCTCGTCCAGGAGGGCAACGCGTGCCTTCTCCGCCACGACGTTCAACTCCAGATGGCTGCCGCTGAACACCAGGGGCACGGTCGTCACGGTGGCCTGGGAGGGGGCGTCGAGGGAGACGAATCCGTCCAGACGCAGCACCGCGCGGGTGATGTAGTCGCGAGGATCGATTCCCGCGCCGTGCGTCGGATGGTAGACACCATAGTAGAGGAAAAGCCGGTCGCCGCGGCGAATCATGCCCGACGCCATGTAGAGGCCGTTCTGCCCTTCTTGGAGCGGGATCCAGGGTTCCCGGCTGATGCGAGTCCATCGGATCCCGTCGCGGCTGGCGGCCAGTTGGATGTCGGTAATGCCGTCATTGGCGAACTTGCCGACCGGCGGATCCGGGAAATGGTAGTAAGCCGAGGGAAACATCAGATATGCGTCGGCCGCATAGGGATAACGGATCGCGGAGCTGTTGTAGAAGTCCATCCGCACGAAGCGGCTCTTATCGACCTTTGCCAGGTCTTCCTGGTCGTAGCCGAACACCACGCGCTGGCGTCCGAAGTTCGCCAGGTCGCTCGTCACGCAGCGCACCACTTTCCGCCAAGGCGAATAGACCCGCATATAAGCCACATACTGGCCGATCCGATCGTCGAAGAAGAGGATGTTGTTCGTGTCGGAAGGCCGGAACGATGGGCGGTCGAACAGCGGCCTGAAACGGAGCCCGTCGGGCGAGCCGAATACCCAGGTTTCCGCGTCGCCGTTGATCATCTTGTAGCGTTGGTCGGGCGGGCAGCCTGGACGCGTGTCTTTGAAGACGCAGGTGCCGAAGAAATAGGCCATTTTGGGGCACGAGGCGTCGGGATAGAGAATGTTGGTTTTCGGAATGCCCTCGTAGGGCACGATGTCCAACTCCGGTCTCTCCCATCGGATCCCGTCCCGGGAAGTCGCCATGCAGAACCACAGGCGTCCTTTTTTGTCGTAGGAAGGATAGTACATCCGGCAGGAGCCGTCGTCTTCCTGGAGCACCGAATCGCCGAACGGATGGACGGTCCCCATTTCCCACGGCTTCTCGGCGACAAGGCTGATTTCGCCCGTCAGTTCCGGGCGGTTCGTCGTGAGCGCTGCACCATTGGCCGAATCGATCAGATGGTCGTCGAGGAACAGGTGCTTGTCGCTGCCGACATGCACGGGCGCGGCGGCCTCCGGGCGGACGGCTTGCCGCACGGACAGCGGCCCGCTGAACAGGTCTTTTTCCCGATCGAACGTCGTTTGGATCTCCTCGGCGCTCAGGGCCCGTTTCCAAAGCCGGACCCGGCCTATCGCGCCGGCAAACGCGTGCATTGCGCCGGGATCTGCATTCTGGGCACCGATCAGAAGTGGGACGGATGAGTTGACGAGTTGGATTTGCGAAGGGGTTTTGGCTTCCTGAACGAGTTTGCCGCCGCGGTAAAGGCGAAGCGCCCCGGACGCGCCTTCCCAAGTCGCGGCGATGTGCTGCCATTGATCGGCGGCAAAGGGGCAGACGTCGCGGAGAATCAGGTAATCCTGCTTCGTCCAACCGACGCCCCATTCCACAATGCCGTCGGGTTTGCCGTAGAGGATGAAACTTCTGGCGTCGGGATGGTCCCACTTGCTCGCCAGGATCTGGAGATCGGTCTGAACATCCTCCGGCCAGAACCAGCCGTCTACCGAGAGTGCCGTCATGTCGTCGAAATCGGGGCTCGCGGCGATTTCGATGTAATCTCCCTCCGTCAGCCGGATCCCGAAGCCGAACTTCCCCGAGATCCAGGCCGGCTCGCCACGGATGACGCCGTCATGGCCTCGCCCTGAGAGATCCCGGATGCGGCTGCCATCGGTCAGTTCTTTCGCTTCGCGGCCCTCGTCAAAGCTGAAAGACAACAAGAGCCCCGTCTCCTGGGCACCGCCGATGGAGGTCATCCACCAGAACGCGGCATTGCACATCATCATCACGGCAGATCGCAACATAACCGGTTCCCCTGCGCTGCAAAGGATCAGAATTTGCGCGAGGTGCGCGTCTTCTTGATCTCAGGCCCAATCTTAATTCTTAATCTTCCGGCTTCTCTCCTACGGCCCGACTCTCCCGGATCACCAAGCCCCATCTAAACTCGCCGCGCGGCGCATGTCAAGGCGGTACCCAAGGGCACTTCTTCCCGGCGAGGAACCGCCCGGGAGGAGCCTCAAGCGGCCGAAAACCGACTGGCAGGCTTGCGGCAAGGCTCGCGTTCAAGGCAGAATAGATCGCCTGTTTCCCGTTTGCCGCAACACCGTGCCACTGGGAGATCAACATGCTGAAACCATCGCTTCTTGTCGCGGTCCCGTGGTTTGTCCCACTTCTTGCTTGCTGTGCCGTCGCCGGCCTTTCCCCGGCGGCGGGCGCGGAGCCACCGCTCGTCTTGGGCGCGGCCGATGCCCCATTTCCCGTAAGCGGCCCCGATGGAGCGGTCGATTTGGTCTACTCGCGCCCTGCCGAGGGCGTCGCCGAGATCATTCGCAAGCGGACCGAGGACAACGGCCGGACGTGGTCGGAAAAGCCGCTGGGCCTGACGGTGCCGGCCAACTTCGAAGCGCCGCTCGCCTTGCGGACCCGCGACGGCGAGTTGCAGCTCTTCTGGATGGTGGCCCGGGGGGGCCGAAAGGCTCCGGCCGTGGATTATCTTATCGATATCTGGCAGGCATGCTCGTTCCAGTCGCAGACGAGGTGGAGCAAGCCGCAACGGATCTTCGAGGGCTATGTCGGTTCCATCAACGGCATGACGGAATTGCAAGGCGACCGGATCGTCCTGCCTTTCGCGTATTGGGTGGCCGGGGCGGCCGAAGCTCCGCCCACCGGCTGCAACATCACCACGGTGGTCACCAGCGACGACCAGGGCGCTACGTGGAAGCTCTCGCCGGCGAGACTCACGGCGCCCTGCTATGAGAACTACAACGGCGCCAACTACGGCGCGGTGGAGCCGAGCATTCTTGAGTTGGCAAAGGGGCGTGTCTGGATGCTCATTCGCACGCAGACCGGCCGGCTGTACGAATCGTTCTCGACCAACGGGTCGGAGTGGTCCGAGCCGGTGCCGAGCCGCTTCCACTCCTCCGATTCGCCCGCTTCGCTGGTGCGGCTGCCGGACAACCGCATCGTCCTCTTCTGGAACAACTGCGAAAACACGTCGCGGATCGACGGGGCCGGTGTCTACACGAACCGTGATGCGCTGCACGCCGCGATCTCCCGCGACCAGGGCCGCACCTGGCAAGGTTTCCGCGAGGTCTACCGCGATCCGCTGCGGAACGAGTCGCCGCCCAAGACGGGCGATCGCGGTGTCGCCTATCCCTACGCGGCGGCCGCGAAGGACGGCAAGATCGTGCTGGTGACCGGCCAGGGCCAGGGCCGGCGAAAATGCCTGCTCGTGGATCCGAACTGGCTGGAGGAAACGCACGCCCGGGATGATTTCTCAGGGGGACTCGAGGGCTGGTGCGTGTTCAAAGCATTTGGCCCGGCCGTCTACTGGTGGCGCGATCGGGTGCAAGGGCCTTGCCTGGTCGACCATCCTGCCAAGCCTGGAGCCAGGGCACTCCACGTGCGGCGTCCCGACGACAAAGACGGCGACGGGGCCGTGTGGAACTTCCCGCTTGGCCGCCGAGGCAAGCTTGCCGTGAGACTGTCTCTAGCGACCGGCTTTGGCGGCGGATCGGTAGCGATTGCCGACCGTTTCATCCAGCCAACCGACGCCATCGGCGAAAAACAGTCGGTCTTCACGCTGCCCATCCCTGCTTCCGGCCGCCTGGAGGAGGGTGTGCGACTCGAGCCGAATCGCTGGCACACCCTTTCGATGGCCTGGGATCTCGACCAGGGGCAATGCCGCGTTCAGGTCGACGACCGGCAGGCCGGCACATTGACCACGGCGGACAGCAACGCTTTCGGCCTCTCGTACCTGCGGCTGAGGAGCACTGCGCCGGCGAGAGATCCGGCCGGCTTCCTCGTCGAATCGGTGGAAGCGGAGGTGCGGTGAAGAACTACAACATCCGCCGCTTCGTCAAGAATTCCTTCAACTGCTCCATTTGCGGGTCGCTCAACGAGTAGTACGGCGCGCGGCGCCAACGGCCGGCCTGGCCGGTCAGTTCCAGGATGCCGTGAACTGCGGCGTCAAAACTCCCCTCAACGCCGAGGAGGTAGTCAAACAGCGGCATGTCGTAGTCGCGGATCACCGCCGTCGCGGCGTCCAGGTCGCCTTCCTCGATGGCCCGCCAGTACTGCCAGGCGATTGCAGGCTTGAACGAAATGAACGTGGACAGATACCCGTCGACGCCGTAAGGAACCATGTTCATGTGGTTCTGTTTCTGGCCGCCCGCCGAGAGGACCCAACGGTCGCCGACCTCAAGGCAGAGCCTGCGGATGAACTCACCGCAGACATCATCCTTGACGGCTACGACGCCGGGCACCTCCTTGACGAGCCGCTTTGCCAGGTCCAGGCCGAACTGGTCGCCGCGTTTGACCAGGTAATTGGTCACGAGCATCACGGGAATGTGTTCGGCGACGGCGGCGTAGTGGGCCACGAGCGTGTCGAGCGTGGTCGAGGCGGCCCAGTCGGGCGGAAGGACCATGAGCATGTCGGCTCCGACTTCGACGCAGTACCTGGCAAACGCCACTTCCTTGCCGGTCCACCACTGCCGGTCGGCGGCGACGACCAGCGCACGCTTCTTCACGTGGCGGCAGATCGCCTGGGTCAGTTCAGCGACTTCGTCATCCGTCAAGAGCGAACAAAGGCTGTCGCCCCAGGTGAGGACGACGGCCTTTGCCTTGGCCTCTTCGATCAGAAAATCGACCATACGCCGCACCGCTTCGAAGTCGATCTCACCGTGGCGCGTGAACGGCGTATGGAACGAGGGCCAGGGGCCGCCCAACGCCGCGCGGAATTCCGCGTGAGGGCCGGCCGACCGATTGGACTTCGCGGGAGGCTTCGTGGCGGCGTTTGCCTGGCTGTCGCCCGCCAGCCCCGACGCGATTGCGGCCCCGGTGGCGGCCGCGGAGGCCGTGAGGAACTCGCGGCGAGATGGTCCTGGACCGCTTCGAGAGACGGACGATTTATCCCATTTCATGGTGGTCTCCTTCCGGGCAATGGTCTACGCGGTTTTTCGCCGGCCGCGTTCCAGCCGCATTTTCCACGGATACGCAGGCGAGTCTCTCCGAGACTCGCTCCCCGTCTCGGAGAGACTGGTCTACGCGGTAATTCCCTTCTTGCCGGTCGCTCGACAGTCGTGAGTCTGAGTGCGCTGCGATGGGAAGTCAAGCGGTTGAAAAGCTGCGCGCCGGCAGAACCCCCGGTTGCAGCTTGCACGTCCGCGACGGCCGGAGCATACTCGTTATCGCTCCGGCACGAAAAATCATGGCGGCCGGCCTTTTGGTAGCCGTTCACGGGCTGGCAGGGAATCACCGCAGAGCCGGGATTTGTTAATGCGCACTAGCTCGGATTTCTCGGCAATTTCTCTGGGGGGGTTGACACGACTCCGTCCCGCAACGAAACTCAGCTTGTCAGGTCACCGTCGTGGAGTCCCAGTGGCCATGACAAAAGGTGCGTATCTCGGGAATCGCACCTTGTTTTTCAAGTTGTACGAACTGAATTGCGCCCCTCCCGTAGGCAGACATGAAACCGGCGCTTACCATTAGGTTTGCGCTACGGGATCGCCAATGCCCCAAGTGTAAGGCGCTGCCGGACAAGCCAGGAGTGGCGTCCCAAATCGTAACCGTGACAGAGCAGTGGTTTTTTTCAATTTTCTCAGGAGTGTCTCTATATGAACACGCGCCATCGGGTTGGGTTTACCCTGGTCGAGCTTCTGGTCGTAATTGCCATCATCGGCATCTTGATCGCCTTGCTGCTGCCGGCCGTCCAGGCCGCTCGCGAGGCAGCCAGGCGAACGCAGTGTACCAACCATCTCAAGCAGATCGGCTTGGCACTGCAGAATTACCACGACACCTACCAAACGTTTCCACACGGCACTCGCTGGCCGTTGCAGGCTCCCAATTGGCGGGTGGTCATCCTGCCCTACCTCGAGCAGACCGCCCTCTACGATCAGCTCGACATCAGTTACCAAAGCACCGCGGGGTTCATTTCGGGCACATACACCGGCAAGAATGCCGTTCTGGCCGGTCTGGCGATTGACGGATACAGTTGCCCGTCGAACCCCAATCCAAAGAACGCCGCGAACACTACCCGGACTTACAACAACACCCAGCTAGGGCAATTGATCGACTACGTCGGGATCGGCGGCGCCGTCCCCGACCCGGGCGGACGAACGAACATTTGCGTCCTGACGTCGCGCTACGGCGGCAACTATTGGTGCGAAAACGGCATGCTCTTCCCGAACGGCTGGGTGAAGATGCGCGACGTGAGGGACGGGACCTCCAATACCCTGATCGTGGGCGAGCAGTCCGGCGTGGTCGGCACCTACGACATCCGCGCGAGTTACTATGGCGGTTGGACCGGATTTACCAGTCCGCTTCGCCCGGCGGCGATGGCGGCGCCGAATGACGGCGGGGATTACTGGGGCGCCGGAACGACAGCGATCCGCTATGCGATCAATACGAGCATCCTGCTAGGAGGCGCTTCTGAAACCTACAACAGCAACACCATCTTGAACTCGTTCCATCCGGGAGGAGCGCAGGGGCTGCTGGTGGATGGTTCCGTTCACTTCTTATCGGAAACCATGGACATGAGCACTTTGTTGCGATTGGGCGCGAAGGACGACAACCAGGTCGTCGGACCGTGGTAAGGCGATTCGCACCGATGGTATCCCGCAATTCTCGCCGCGAGGAACTCATGCGAATGGCGATGCCGCCCACCCTCTAGCGAGCCATCGCGAAATAACGAAACGGGGCCTATCTTGAACGAGGAGAAACTCACTTGAATTGCTTTGGAACTCGATCCGTACGAAGTTACGGCGCCGTTTCGTTGCTGTGCTGCCTTTTGGCTGTCGGCATCTGCGGGTGTGAGCCGCGGGTGCCGACGGGCGAGGTGACCGGTAAAGTCACCATGGCCGGTCAGCCTCTGGGCGAGGGCACCGTGGTATTCTTCAGCAAACCTGGCGTGCCAGCCGCCACAGGCCCGATAGGTGCCGGCGGTGAATTCCGTCTGGAAACGCCGGTTCCGGCAGGGGATTACAAGGTTGCCATCCAGCCGCTTTCCGGAGCCGCCCCCACCCCGGAATCGGTCGGCGCTAAGGAATCGCCCAAGGTCGAGATCCCGCCAAAGTATCTCAGCGAGACCACGAGTGAGCTTACCGCATCGGTCAAGGAAGGCCCCAACACCGTTGCGTTCGAATTGAAGTAGGGCGGCCCATTTTGGCCTCTGCCCGAAACGGAGTGGATCGATTGCATGGGACGGATTGATTAGCCGCCGCCGCTTGAGCCCTGGCGGGCGGCGCTGTGAAGCATTTTTCTGCGTGGAACGCGCTGGGAGGAGGATCGCAGCCGAAGTCGCGAGACTTTGCCAGCCCCGGCAAACCTCCGAATTCTCACCAGTCGGCCACCAAAATGCTTCACAGCGTTGCCTGGCGCGCGGCGAATTGGCAATCCACTGCCGGTACGAAGTTGTCACACGTTCCACATCGCTGTACGCCAGGAGGATTTCGCCATGGCACAGGGATCACGCACGCTGAACGGCTCGCTGCGGACCATCGTCGCGGTAGCGGCCCTGATGGCTCTCGCATGGCAATTTCGGTTCGCTACGTCTCTGGCGGCTGAACCGGCCGTCCGTGATGTCTCGGACCGCCGCGAGCTGTTCGTCGACGACTGGTTGATCGAGTCGATCCAGGGGGCGGCGCTGGTGCTGCACTCCCCCAAGCCGGCCGAGATCGCGTTGGAATTGAACCAGCCGTGGGCCGGCCCAACCACCGGGTTTACGGTCGTGATGAAGGATGGCGACCGCTATCGTCTGTACTATTCCAACGACAGCGATGGCGCGCGGCCGGATGCCACCAGTTACGCCGAAAGCCGCGACGGCATTCACTGGACGACCCCCAAGCTCGGCCTGTTCGAGTTTGAGG
>JABWBD010000295.1 GCA_013360685.1 Pirellulales bacterium | reverse complement strand
GGCTTGCACGTCCGCCGGTTGTTCCTTGGAACTCGGCCGAGTGCTCTGCTCCGGAATTTGGATCTTGGTCCCACAGACAGGGCATATCCCCCGCTGGCCCGCCTGAAACGACTTGACGTTGAGCTTATGTCCGTTCGGACAGAAAAATCGGATACCCATTTCTCGAATCGTCCGGCTTGCAAATGCCGACTCCCTCGCTGTAACCCCTTTTCGCAATTATACATCCGCAAAATCGACTGTGAAGCCGGGCCTGCGGTAAGTCGGTCTGGGGCTGGAAGCCGAGATATGGTACTCTTCCACGCCTCTGGCCGGATTCGCGATGGCTCGCTGCGGGATGTTTTCCCCGTCGAGCCGGATTCAAAGGAGATCGCTCATGTGCGTGCGCTACGGGACAATCGTCGTGTGGGTCGCATTGGTCACCTATGGAATCTCGACATGGAGCGGCTGCGGCGCCCAGAACGAGTGTGCGCGCGATACCGCGGCGGCCCCACCGTCGGAGGTTTCTGAGGAAAATACCGCGCCGGACGAATCCGCGGCAACCGCGCTGCCCAAGTCGGCGCCGGAACCGGAGCCCGCCGACTCCGCGCCCCGCGCCCCGGAGTCAGTCGATCCCGGCCTTTCGTATTCCACGGAACAGCCGCCGGCAGAACCATCGGCGCCTGCCGCAGCCCCCGAATCGCTGCCAGCTCCGGAAATCCGCATGCTCGCCCCGGCGCCGCCGCCGATGGCTGCTGTGCCCGATGCGGCTCCACCGGAAGCGGCGTCGCAGCCTTACGGAGGTTTCTCTGCGCCGTCGTGGGAGGCGTCGCCGCGAGAGTCCCGGATCCGGCGGTCGGGACCGAGAATGGCCGTGGCCCAACCGGATGCCGAGGCAGTTCCCGGCGAGCCCGCCATGTCCGCGCCAGCGGCGGTGTCTGAGCCAGCGCCGGCCGGCGGAGCAGCGATGGAAGCGGCTCGAATGGTGGAGGCGGCTAGGGCGTCGGAATCGATGGGGTCGGCCCAAGCGGCCCCCGCTCCGCCCCCACCGCCGCTCGCGCCGGCCGAGTCTGCCGCCAATCCGCCGCCGTCTTCGCCGAAGCCACCGACGGAAGACTACGCTACAGTTACCGTCTTCTACGGCACCGATCGACTTGCGCTGGGGCCCGACGCCGCAACGGGACCGTGGAACCGGCGTTCGTTGTTTGCCGCCGGCATCTGTGTGGCAATTACGCTCGTCGTCACGCTCCTGGCGCTTCGGTTGTCGCGCCGACGTCTGGCCGTGGGGTTTGGCATCATGGGCGGTCTGGCCTCGGTGACCTTGGTGAGCTTATCCTCCGGAATAGGCCGGTCGTCCAGCACGCTCCATCCGGGCCCGACGCGGGTCTATGGAAACCAGCGCGGGGCGGTCGAACTGGGCACCTGCCAGGTCAGCATCCCGAAGCGGCACGAGGTCGGCCAGGTAGAGCGGCCGTCCATTTTCCGGCTTGAGTTTGAGGAAGACCCCACGCGGCACGTTGTTCTCCTGGACGTTGTCCCGGAGCCCGAGCCGCAGTTCTATGCCAGGCTCAGTGACCGCATCCAAGAATCTCCGAAGAACGAAGCTCTGGTGTTCGTGCACGGATTCAATGTAACCTTCGAGGCGGCTGCCCGGCGAACGGCGCAACTGGCCTATGACCTTAAGTTCCAGGGAGCCCCGATCTTCTTCAGTTGGCCATCGCAGGGCGGACTGCTGCAATACACCGTGGACGAAACGAACGTGATCTGGGCGGTCCCGCACCTGAAAGAGTTCCTCTTGGGCATCGTCCAGAAGTCCAAAGCAAGATCGGTCCACCTCGTCGCCCACAGCATGGGCAACCGCGCCTTGACCGCGGCACTCCAGACGATCGCCTACGAATTCAAAGACAGCCCCCCGATGTTCAACCAGGTGGTCCTGACGGCGCCCGACATCGATGCCGACGTTTTCCGACGCGATATCGCTCCCGCGATTGTGAAGACAGCCGGACGGGTAACGCTCTACGCGTCGTCGAACGACGAGGCCCTGGTCCTTTCCAAGCAGATCCACGGCTACCCGAGGGCGGGCGATTCCGGCGAGGGCTTGCTGATCATCCCGGGTGTCGACACGATCGACGTCTCCACGATCGATACTTCTCTGATCGGCCACTCCTACTACGGCAGCAATTCCACGGTCCTGGAGGACTTGCTCGACCTCCTGCATGAATCCAAGCCGCCCGACCAGCGCCCCTGGCTCCACCCCATGCAACTCGGCCGGCTGATGTACTGGGTCTTCCTGGCGGAAAAAAACCGGCTGGAATCGGCGGCCGCCGGCGGTGCGGTCAGCAGGCAGTAGCTTCCTCGCATCCCGCCGCGCCGCCTCGCCACACGGATGCCGGCCCGCGCTCGTCGGAAGTCAGCCGGCCGCCTACGAATTGCGACGGATCGTGTTGAGTTTCATGCCGGGTTCCTCATCCTCCGGCGCGTAGGCCAGGATCTGCAGGAACACGTCGCGGCCGTCATACACTCCTTCGACGATCACCCGCGGCCCTTCATCGTGAGGGAACCCGAGAGAGCTCCACGAAAAGGCATCGATCTCGTCAAATGCGCTTTGCAACTGGTCCAAATCCAGCGCGAAACCGGGCGCGACGATCTCTCCGTCCGCGGCTCCGCCGATCAACTCGACCGGCGTTGGATACAAGTCGATCATCCAGCAGCCGTGGTCATCGAAGTAACGATACCCTAAAGGGCCCATGGCGGAGTCGGCATCGATGCAGTCGGCGACGGCGGCCACCAACCTCCGGATCCAGACCAGTGCGGCAATATCCTCCGGCGTCTGGGATCCGAAGAAGAACTGCCGCCCGGCTTCTCGCACTGCCTCGAACTGCTCGTCGTCGGTCTGGAAAAGCCGGGCCATCTCGTGTTCGCCCGACTGCTCCATTCTCTCCACGAACAGCCGGTCCCACTGCCGATCGCACTCTTCACGAAGCTCTTGATAGCCAGCGGGCGCCGCGCCGGCCGGCCATATCCCGCACTCGTCGAAG
Organism: Pirellulales bacterium; assembly: GCA_013360685.1. GTDB lineage: Bacteria > Planctomycetota > Planctomycetia > Pirellulales > Thermoguttaceae > JABWBD01. The sequence continues at coordinate 7,503 of JABWBD010000295.1, read as the reverse complement.
CCGTAGGCGGTCTCGATGATGTTCAGACGCCTCTCGTAATCGGCCAGTGCCGTTTCCGCGTCGCACGCGGCGAGCTCATCGATCTGCCAGGAGACGAGAAAGAACCCGGCGTCGTCCGGCAAGTCGCCCGAATTGCGGATCGCCTGAAAGACCGCCAGAAGCTGTTCGTCCGAAGCGGCCGGGCCCAGGGCCAACCAATCGCGATACCACTGCGGCGTCGGCGAGATGGCTTCGGCAATCGCGCTGAGCTTCTCCCCGATCCGTTCCAGAGGACCCTCACGGCTTTCGTGCTCCGACATGGAAGGCAGTCCTTTACTGGCTTGCGCGCGGCGGCGCGATGAAAAAGGGGACGGGCGTTGCTTTCCAGTTCCACCAGCCTTGCCGTCGTCCAGAAGCGGAGCCGTCAGTCCGCCCGAATTGAATTATGAGACACCCAACCCCGGGTCTGTCAATCCAATTGAGTCGTGTTATAATGACTCATGTCGGGCCGGACTAGTCGCTTTCCCTCGCGTGGTGGGTTGTCGGGGAGGAATTCCCATGGAAGAACTCCGAAAACAGGTCCGTCGGACCCAGAGGTGGTTGGCGCTCCAGCGGTTTGTCGGTGTTGTGGGCTGGAGCCTGTCGATTACGTTCGTGCTTGCTTTGGTGATCATCGGCGTCGGCAAGTTCCGGCCTCTGGGGGTGGACGACTGGATCTGGATTGTGGCTGCGGTAGGGCTAGGGTCCGTGGCCGCGGCGGCGTGGACGTTCGCAACCCGTCGCGGAGCGGTGGATGCCGCCATCGAATTGGACCGGCGATTCGGGTTGAAAGAGCGGGTGTCGAGCACCCTGGCGATGTCGCCCGAGGAGCGCCAGACCCAGATCGGTCAGGCCCTCGTGGCCGATGCGGTTCGGCGCGTGTCGCGGATCGACGTTCAAGAGCATTTCGGGATTCGCCCCGGCCGGCATTTACTTCTGCCGCTCGTGCCCGCCACGGTCGCGGTCCTGGCGGCACTGTTCGTGTCGCCGATGGCCCGGCAGAATCCCGCCCAGGCGGGCACACAATCGGAGGCGGTGAAGAAACAGGTGAAGACCTCCAGCGAGAGCCTCCGCAAGAAACTCGCCGAAAAGCGCAAAGAGGCCGAGAAGGAAGGGCTGAAAGACGCGCAGCAATTGTTTCAGCGGCTCCAACAGGGGGCCGACGAACTGGCGACCAAAGCCCCTGCCGACCGCAAGCAGGCCCTGGTAAAACTGAACGATCTGGCGCGCGAGTTGGAGAAGCGGCGCGACTCGCTGGGCGGTGCCGACGAGATCCAGAAGCAACTCAACCGGCTCAAGAGCGTCTCCCGCGGTCCCGCCGACCGCTTCCTCGACGCGGTGACCCGTGGCGATTTCAAGAAAGCGATGCAAGAGCTCGAGCAACTCAAAGCGGACGTGGCCTCCGGCAAGCTTTCCGACCAGCAGCGCGCGGAGTTGGCCCGTCAAATGGAGGAGATGAAACAAAAGCTCGAGCAACTTGCCGACGCGGCCCGCAAGACGGAAGAAGACCTGGAAAAACAAATCGAACAAGCCCGCCAGATGGGCCAGAACCAGGAGGTTGACAAGCTCCAGGAACAGCTTGACCGACTTCGGCAGCAACTCCCCCAAATGGACCAGATTCAGGAGTTGGCCCAAAAACTTGGGCAGTGTTCCCAATGTCTTAAGGATGGCCAGTTCCAGAATGCCGGCGAGATGCTCAACCAGCTTCAGCAAGGGTTGGGCGACCTGGAGGAACGACTCCAGGAGTTGGAAATGCTGGACGAAGCCATGAACCAGTTGGCCCAAGCCCGCGAACAGATGAACTGTCCGAACTGCGGCGGCCTGGGGTGTGAGCAGTGCGAGGGGCGTCCAGGATTCGGGATGGGCAAAGGGCGAGGCCAGGGCGACCGGCCCGAAGCCGAGACCGACTCCAACTTCTACGACACCAAGCCGCCGTTGAAGACGGGGCCCGGCGCGGCGTTCGTGGTCGGCGAAGTCAATGGCCCCAATCTCAAGGGCGACGTCCGCCAGGAAATCCAAGAACAGATCCAGGCTGCACGGCAGCAGGAAACGGACCCGCTGACGGGCCAGCAGATGCCGCGGAAGCACCGGCAGCACGCCAAGGAGTACTTCGATAGCTTCCGCGAAGGGAAGTAGAGCCGCTTGTTACGAATTGGCCAACTTCGGCACGGTGAAGCAGTACAGGCAGACGACCGCACCGGTTGACATGAGGCTGTAGGGCGCCCAGTCCGGCGGAGTCAGCACCTTGTTCGGTCCGGGTTGGGCAAGCTCTGCCATGCCGGCGACCCGGATTTCTTCCCGCGACTTCATCACGAACTTCTCCACCCCCAGACACTCGACGCCTATCAGGAATATAAACACTCCCACAGCCAGAAAGAGCGAACGCCACATTGGTCGGGTCCTCCGAAAACCTCCATTGATGCTCGGCGAGAGACTGGTCCGCCGTCGCGCAGTCTGCAGGTAGCATCGACCGCGGATCAAGGGCCCGATCAGTGGAGGGCGGCCCGGCGCAATGCGCCGGGCCGTTCCGGGTGTGGATTGCAAGGGTTGTAACAGCCGCCCCGCTCCCTCCGACACGTCGGACGAGGGCAAGTCAGCGCGTCGCCGTGCCTCCGTCCGGCAGCCGGGCAGCGGATTGGCACGACTTTTCTGGCAGTTGCCACCGGAGGAGAGATTGCCAGACGTTCCGCGACTGGGACGGGGTTTGCCACAGTCGGCTGCAGTTGCTCCCGAGTGTGGCGGGCCGCACGTCGGTACCATTTGACAAAAGAGGAAGAGACGGTCGGCAACTACTCCTTTGGACCATGAAAAAATCTGCCAACGGTCCTACCGGTTCCCTTTCGCGCAGCCGAGTCAAACTCCAACGCCAGACGGACCGATGCAGAGATAGGGAACCCCCCGGATCCGCAGAGCGGGCGGACCCAGTTGTTTGGCCTGCGGAATTCCCCTATAATTCCCGAAGATTCCATAGCGGTAGCGTGCCGGAAGGGCTCCAAAGGGCAATCCGAACAGAGTGAGGCAGCTTTGCCGGGCAAACGCAGAATCCTGTTTATCGGCCAATCCCAGGAGGTCTTCGACCGTTTCCTCGGAGGCCCGGCCAACGAGCCTGAGCTGATCGTTGTCGAAAATCCGCTGCGAGCGCTTGCTCGCCTCACCCGCGAGCAGTTCGACGGCGTCTATGTCGATTCGGCCTTCCTGCGGGAAGCGTTCGAGTTGGGCAAACTCCTCCAGAACGACCAGATCCTGGAGGGCATGCCGGATGGCGTTGTACTGCTGGACGGCGACAATACCGTCCTCTGGTGCAACAGCCGGCTTCTGGAGTGGAGCCATCGGGACCCGGTCATCGGATCGAATTTCTACACCGTCCTGGGCAGCCCGGAGATTCTCGGGCCCGATTTCTGCCCGTTCCACACGGCGCTAGCCACGGGCACCGCCAGCAGTTCGACACTCCGCGCGAACGAGAACCGCTATTTCCAGGTCCACGCGGCCCCGGTCCACGAGCCCGGCGGCTTGCCGCGGCACCTGATCGTCACCGTCCGCGACGTCACGCGCGAGATGCACCAGCAGCAGAAACTCGCCGCGATCCATCAGGCCGGAATGGAACTGGCCGACCTGACGCCGGACGAACTCCTGCAGATGTCGGTCGACGAGCGGATCGATTTGCTTAAATCGAACATCCTCCATTACACGAAGGATCTGCTCAACTTCGACGTCGTGGAAATCCGCCTCCTGGACCAGAAGACCGGCCGGCTGGAGCCGCTGTTGTCCGTCGGGATGGAGCCGGAAGCAGCCGAGCGCGAGCTCTACGCGCAGCCGCAGAACAACGGCGTCACGGGCTTCGTCGCCGCCACGGGGAAGAGCTATCTCTGCGAAGACACCACGGAAGATCCGCTCTACCTCCGCGGTGCCAAGGACGCGAAGAGCTCGTTGACGGTGCCGCTGACGCTCCACGACGAAGTGATCGGGACGTTCAACGTCGAGAGCCCGGAGCCGAGGGCGTTTACCGAGAGCGACCTGCAGTTTCTCGAGATCTTCACCCGCGACGTGGCGGTCGCGCTGAACACGCTGGAGTTGCTGGTCGCGGAGAAAGCGAGCACCGCGGCGGCGAGCGTCGAGGCGATCCACAGCGCGGTGGCTCTGCCGGTCGACGAGATCCTCAACGACGCGGTGAGCGTGATGGAGCGGTACATCGGCCACGAGCCGGAAGTGGTGGAGCGGCTGCAGCGGATCCTCCGCAATGCCCGCGACATCAAGCAGGTCATCCAGAAGGTCGGCCAGAAGATGGCGCCGGCGCAGGCGCATCCCCAGCCGCCGCAGGAAGAGCGGCCGGCCCTGCAAGGCCGGCGGCTGCTGTTGGTCGACGAGGACGCCACGGTCCGCAGCGCCGCCCACGCGCTTCTGGAACGCTACGGATGCGTCGTCGAAACGGCCCCCAACGGCTCGCAAGCGATGTTCATGGTCCGCAACAGCGGGTACGACGCCGTGATCGCGGACATCCGCATGCCGGACATCTCCGGCTATGATTTCATGCTGAAATTGCAGGAGGTGATGGACGTCGATCCTTTGCCGTTGATCCTGATGACCGGCTTCGGCTACGATCCGGGCCATTCGATCGTCAAGGCCCGCCAGGCCGGGCTCCAGGCCGTCCTCTACAAGCCATTCCGCCTCGACCAGCTCCTCAATACCGTGGAGCAGGTCGTCAATGCTCCCGGCTCGGTTGGGCAGGCGTGAACGGACCACCGGCGATGTCCTCCCTGTTGTTCTTGCTGCTCTTCTTGGCATTGCTGGGCCATGTCTTTCTCTGGGCGGGGTTTCTCAACCGCACGCACGCGATCGCGCTGCCTCGCTGGGCTGCCGCCGTCACGAAACTGATCACGCTCGCTGCGCTCGCGGCCATCCCTGGGATTTATCTTGCCGGGTACGTCCGAACCGGCCCACGGATCTTGAATCCCCCGGCCAGCCTATCGGACTTCCGCCTCGGCCAGATTTACCTGGTGGTCTGTTGGGCGGCTTTGGCGGCGACCGCCGTGCGGTGGCTCCGGCGGCGCGTTCTCGACAGGCCGCCGCACGTGCTCCGGCGGCATAGCCGCAAGACCCTGGAGCTCGAACCGGCAACGCGCGGCGAAGAACATCACTTCCTCGCGAGCATGCCCGGAAACGAGATCCTCCAACTCGACGTCACCGAACGGGCGGTGGACCTGCCGCGGATGCCCGCGGCGCTGGACGGGCTCTCGATCGTCCACCTCTCGGACCTGCACTTCACCGGCCGCATCGGCAAGGCCTACTTTCAGGAGGTCGTGCGGATGAGCAACGACTTTGGGCCCGACCTGATCGCCATCACCGGCGACCTGGTCGACTTCGACGAGTGCATCGACTGGATGCCCGACACGCTCGGCCGCCTGTCCGCCCGGCACGGAGTGTACTTCATCCTCGGAAACCACGATCTGTTGGTCGATACCCGTCGGCTCCGCGGCGTGTTGTCCGACTGCGGCTTGATCGACCTGGGCGGGCGTTGGATCGAGATCGCCTTGCGGGGCGAGCGCGTCCTCCTGGCCGGAAACGAGCTGCCTTGGATCGCACCGGCCGCCGATCTCGGCGCGGCCCCATCGCCTCCGCCCGACGGGCCGCTCCGCATCTTGTTGGCCCACACTCCCGACCAGTTCGCATGGGCCCGGGCGAACGAAATCGATTTGATGCTCGCGGGCCACACGCACGGCGGGCAGATCCGCTTTCCCGTGCTCGGGCCGCTGCTCTCGCCAAGCCTGAGCGGCGTGACCTACGCCTCCGGTTTCTTCTACGCGACGCCGACGGCGATGCAGGTGAGCCGCGGAGTCTCGGGACTGTTTCCCCTGCGCGTGAATTGCCCGCCCGAGATGATCCGGCTGGTGCTACACGCTGTACGCCCGCCGGTGCGGAGGTTACAATACCAGTAGTAGCAGTGATCGCGATCTACAATTGACACATCTGAATGGCGTCGTCCGGTGCGATGGTGCGGCTGAGCTCCTCGGGGCATTGGCGAAACCAGCCGCTGACCAAGAGCAGCATCTCGTGGTCTTCCCGCAGCGACTTGGATTTTCCGACGTAGATCAACTGCCCCTCGGCGTCGATCATGCCGTACACGCCCGGCACGGCTTCGCACTCGGCCCGCCATCGGGCAACTCGAAGCCGGCGATGGACAACTGCTTTTCCGGCAGGAATTCACGCGCGCCGAACCCGTCAAAAACCCTGCTTTCCAGAGGCAGCACGCCACAACCTTCCATGGCGAAAATGCTTCGCGTTCCATCTGCCGGCGCCGACCGGCACGAGACGATTCTATCGCAGGCGGCGTGGAATGGCACGTCCGCCTAACGTACCCTCAGCACTCGGTACCGCCATCCAGCCACCGGCAGGATCAATCTGCCCTGCTCGACCTTCAGGGTCTCATGGCTGATTGCATCCCACACCCGCGGGGACGTGCTCGCGCCGAGCTCCGCCAGGGCCAGCGTGAGCTGTGCCTCGCGGTCGCCTTTGGTGAGGTTGCTCACCACGATCAGCGCCCCCTGGTTCGGGAGCGTCCACACGCTGGCGTAGAGATTCGGCTCACCCAGTTTCGGCGTCAGCGATCCCGACGGCGAGCCGGCGATCGAGACGAGCTTGCCGTTGTTCCAATAGCCGAGCATCGTTGCCTGGCCGATGGGGAATTCGTCATGGACCTTCCATAGCGCCGAGATGCGATCCAGGGCATCCGGAGCGTCGGGGCGGATCAGCACGCCGTGCAGCAGCGTATAGGCCAGTACGTCCTTGGCGTAATAGGGCATGCCGTCATACACGAGGAACTCGGACGGAACGTCCCACTGCCGGCCCATGAATTCCGTGCGGAAAGCGTCCATCGGCAAGATCTCAAGGGTCTGGGCCGGCGGCTTGATGGTGTCGATCTGCTCGCCGCCCCAACTGCTCGTGCCCCAGCCGAGGGTAGGGATCACCATCACCGTCGAGTTGTGGATGTTGAGCTGGCCCTCCGGCTTCCGCTTGCGGGTGAGCACATAGAGGCGTTTCATGAAGTCGCGCGTGGCGAATAGGTCGTAGGTGGGCCGGCGGGTGCCGTTCGGCGCGTCGTAGCCGCAACCGTGCAGCTTGTTGGTGCACGGCATCGGCCACTCCGGCCCGTCGAGATACCATCCGTCGTTGCCGAATTCATCGATGGTCTTGCCCAGGTAGTAGAGGCAGAAGTCTTTGAAGGGGCTGTTCCAGCAGCCGTAATAGGCCCGCTGCGGCGGCTGCCGCGTGTAGGCGCCGGACCTCGGTTCGGTCAGGAACTCCTTGTTGAAGAGTTCCCACTCGGGACAGTTGTCGGCAAACTGTCGCGACATGTACAAGAGCAGGTTGAGTTGGTTCTTGTGCAGGCCGTCCACCAGGCTGCGGAGGCGGGGCCGGTCGGCATCCGTCACGCGCGGATACGACTGGTACGGCACCCAGTGCTCGTGGAAGCAGACGGTTCGCACGCCA
>JABWBD010000294.1 GCA_013360685.1 Pirellulales bacterium | reverse complement strand
ACCGGCGGCTGCGGCACGCCGCTGGTCGGCCGCCCGGAACGGATGCGGCGGCTGGTTGCCGTCTCCGCACGGCTGGGCCACCGGGGCCTGCCCTATTTCGCCGCCACCCACATCGCCTCCGAGGACCCGGCCGGCTACTACTACGTCGAGAAGACGGACGAGTGGACCCAGCAGCCCCGCATATCGCGCCCGCCCTACCTCCGTCCCACTTGCCCGAACAGCCTCTTCGCCGCCTACATGGCCCGCGGCATCGGCAGGCTCATCGACGAGTACGGCATCACCGGGGTGTACTTCGACAACTGCGCGCCGTTCCTGTGCTCGAACACCAGGCACGGGTGTGGATACGTGGACGAGCGGGGCACGGTGCAGCCGACGCTGCCGCTCCTCGGGTTCCGCCGGCTCTTCATGATGGTGCGCGCCGAGTTCGTGAAGCGCGGCAAGGAACCGTTCATCCTGACCCACGCAGGACTGTACCCCGGCTCGATTTCCTTCACCGACGTCGAGTTGCAGGGCGAGGGCACCTACGGATCGGACCACACCGAAATGTTCACTCTTGGCGAGTGGCGCACGCGCTGGCTTGGGCCGAGCCAGTTCGGGGTGCAGTTGACTTACCTCTCCAACTTCGGCTACGGCCTTGGCCCGAACGTGAACAAGGCGGAGCAGGAGGTCATCGGTACGCCGCGGCTGCTGGCCATGAGCCTGCTGCACGGCACCCAGGTGTGGAGCGAATACGTCGACAGGACGCTCCTCTTCAAGACATGGGCCGTGCTGGACGAACTGGACGAGCCGGATGTTTCTTTCCTCCCGTACTGGCAGTGGCCGACGGTCAACCAGGCGCTAAACCCGCAGGCTGTGTACGCCACCGCCTACTCCGGCAAGGACCGACTCCTGCTCGTGCTCTCGAATCTCTCGGCCACGCCGCGGGAGGTTGCGATCCCGTTCGCCGAGATCCAGACGCGGAACCGTGCCGTGACGCGCGTGGCCGACCATCTGCACCACTTGCCGGTGGGCCTCGACGGCGGGACGCTGAAGTGCACGGTCGAAGCGAAGAACTTCCGGTTGCTGAGTTTCTCGAAGTGACGGAAATGGACCGGCTCGGGAGTCGCGGATTGGTCAGCACTGCCACGTGGAGTGCGGCGGCAGACCAGGATATTCCCGGCGATGATGCCATCTACCCGCCTTTCCGAAGATCGCGAGCACAATTCCGGCGAATTCTTCCGGTCGCCGAATCGCGAGTCGCTGGCGCAGCCCGCGGTGTGATGGCGGAACCGGCAACGGACATCCTACGGTTGACCAACCTTGGTCACCTGGACCGGACGCTCTACTTCCACGCCCGATAGCACGTCGCGGACTCTCGCCGTCGATGAGCCTGGCGGGTCATTTAGCGCCAACGGGATCGAGATTTCAGTTTGCCCGCGCGGCGCGAACACGTTTCGCATGTAATGCCGGACCGGCCGGCGGTCCGGCCCCAGCAACTTGAAGTGCAAGACATGATCTCCAGGGGTCGGCGGATCGGCCTGGACCGTGACCTTTTCGACCGGTGCGCCATGCCGATCCGGGACAAGACCGCCTTGCCGCGAAGCGGACCTCTATGGAGCGATTCCGGCAGAATACCGGGTGCGCGATCGCTGAAATTGTCGCTGCGGACGCTTCAGCTCGACTGCTACGACTACTCGACCAGCAGCCACGCGCCGATCCTGCACCGGAAGGAGACGTTGACCTGTGGCGCGTTTACCGCCCAAGGCGAGTTCTTGGAGGTGCCAGAACTGGACACGGACCGGCTGCGGTCGGCCTGGCAGGAGACCGTGTTTGCCCTCACTGCTCGGCTTGCTCGACGAGCATCGCAAGCAGCGCGTTCCGCTCCACGTACCGGCACACCGCGTGGAAATGGTCGTCGTCCTGAATCGGAAACAACTTGAAGCGGCCTTGGTACACCTGCCCGCTCTCCGTCAAACCCCGATACGCAAGCCGCCGCTCTTTCTTGCTCTCAAGGACAACTCCCCCGCGCGCGCTGGACTCGACTCCTTCCGAATGCCACAATGGGCGGCATGGGCTGGCCGGTACTAAAGTCACCTGTTAAGGAAGTAGCCATGAATCCATCAACTCGAACACCATCGCTTTTGTGGCGTAGCAGCGCAGTAGCCTGCACCCTCATGCTCGTTCTCTGCCTCGCCCCCACGACCGCAAACGACCGCCTCCAACCGCTCGAACTCGGACGCGTGAAGGTCGGCGGAGAGATCGGACGGCGGATCGACGTCACGGCAAACAACAACCTGCTGGTTGTCGACGTCGAGAAGGATTTCCTCCAACCCTTTGAGGCCAAGGGCCGGACCGAAGGCTACGTCGGACTGGGCAAGTTCATCGACAGCATCGCGCGGATGGCGGCCTATTCCGGCGATCCGAAGCTGGTCGACCGCAAGAAACAGGTCGTCTCTGAGGCAATCGCCGCCCAGGAGCCGGACGGGTATCTCGGTCTCATGGCCCCGGAAAGCCGGATGTGGAAGCTGTGGGACGTTCACGAGATGGTCTATCTCGTCTATGGACTGACCACCGACTATCGCTTGTTTCGGGAGCAGTCCTCGCTCGACGCCGCGAAAAAGCTGGCCGACTACATCGTCTCGCGATGGTCGGCTGAGCCTCGGCGCGAACTCGGCGAGGAAATCATCACCACGCACATGGCCGCTACCGGCTTGGAACGGGCCTTCTTGTATCTCTCGGAGCAGTCCGGCGATCCGAAATACCGCCGGTTCGCGATCGAAAACCGGAAGCTGCCCCAGTGGAACCTGGGGATTGTCCGCGGCCGATGGGGGCGAATCGAAGGGCATGCCTATGCCTATATGGCCCACGCCTTGGCCCAGACGCAACTCTACCGGACCAGCCCCGATGAAAACCTGCTCGCGCAGGAGAAGAAGGCCCTCGACTTCCTCTGCGCGCAGAACGGCCTGGTGATCACCGGGACGTGCGGCGACCACGAGTGCTGGCACGATACCCAGCAGGGCACGATCAACCTGGGCGAGACCTGCGCGACCGCCTACCTGCTACGCGTCCTTGACGACTGCCTCCGGCGCGAAGGCGACTCGCGCTATGGCGACATCATGGAACGGACCGTCTACAATGCGCTGTTCGCCGCCCAATCGCCCGACGGGCGCCGCATCCGCTACTACTCCCCGTTCGACGGCCCGCGCGAATACTTTTCCGGCGACACGTACTGCTGCCCCTGCAACTACCGCCGCATCGTCGCGGAGTTGCCGGAGATGGTCTACTATCGCTCGCAGGGAGGCGTCGCGGTGAACCTTTACACGCCCTCCACGGCGGAGATCCAACTCGGCGACGGGTGCTCGCTCCGCTTGCGACAGGAAACCGATTATCCGAGTTCCGGCCGTGCGGTAGTCCAGGTCGATCCCTCGCGGCCCGCGAAATTCCCGCTGCTTCTTCGTATTCCACGATGGTGCCGGGAGGCGAAAATCACGGTCAACGGCCAGCCGGTCCCGCCATCCGCTCCCGGCGGCGCATTCGTGACGGTCGAGCGGCAATGGAAGGCGGGGGACCGTGTCGAGTTGGAACTGCCGATGGCATGGCGACTGGTGAAAGGCCGGGCGGCCCAAGCCGGACGCGTGGCGGTGATGCGCGGCCCAATGGTCTTCTGTCTCGACCGGGCGAGACATGAAGGCCTCAAAGGCGTCGATCTTCGCCTCATCACCCTTGATCCATCGTCGCCGGAAGGCCCTATTGCGGACACCACCGTCCGCCCCGGCGGGATCGCCTGCAAAGTCAAGGCCTGGGGACCGGGCAAGTGGTATCCCCATGGTAAGCCGGAACTCGAGCTCTTGCTGACGGAATTCCCGGACCCCAGCGGCGAGGCCGCCTATTTCAACGTCCCCAATCCCAACGCCGGCGAGTTCGTCGACGACGAACTCCTGGCGGCCCCGACCGGCGCACAAACCACGAACTAGAGCTCGTCGGTGGCAACTACCTTTGCCGGCGCCGGTCCGGGCGAGGGCCCGCTGCGAGAAGCGGCTCGCCGCAGTTTCATGCCCGGAATGATCAATCCCAGCAGCACTCCGGTCAGGCCAAGCCACAGCAGGGCGGCAAATTTCCCCTGGGGCACGATATTCTCCGTATTCGCGGCGGGCAGCAGGTTGGCCGTAGCGAACGGACAGACCAGTCCGGCCAGGACGCCGGCCAATGCGCCGGCCAAGACGCGCGTGAATAGCCCTCCCGCCTCACCGGTCAGGCTGCCCAATACCAGGCCGATGCCCGCGCCCAGCACCGCAAGCATGGTCATCTGGACAACGACGGTGCCTTCAAGATCAATCGCAAGTGCGCCGGGCAGTTTTGCGAACTGGAAGACGCTGTGGCCCACCCATCCGGCCAGTCCGCCGAAGAAGGCGCCGGCCAACGCACACCCGAGAAAACCCGCAATCGCCATCTTCCATGAGCGGCGGGCCCACCCTTCTCCCATCGCCAGAGCCCCGGCAAGGATGGCCCCGGCAACGCCAAGTGCGAGTGCGGCGTTGTACAAGCCGGTCGTGAACTCGGCAGCCGCCAGAAGGGCCTCTTGTTGCTGCGACGGACGTTCTACCATGAGTTCGCTGGGGACTTTGAACACCGGATGGAACAGCTCAATCAACGCCCAGGCGAACAGACTTCCAACCACGGCAAAAGCCGCTCCGGTAAATGGGCCGCTCGCCAACCCGGGCACTCTCGCCGGTCGAGGAGTCTCGGCAGGAGGGGATGGAGAAACGGCGGGCTGGTCGCCGGAATCAACATTCTCGATCGGTTGCTCTGTGGACATGGTATGGTCTCCCTGATTGAATTGCCGACCCTCTGCCCAACTGCTGTTCCGTACGACCAGATTAGCCCCTGCGCGGTTCCAAGCCAATACGTCTTCTACGTCAACGACTCCCAAGTGATCGGGATCCTCTTCAGCGCATAGCCGGTCTCTCGCATGTAGTCCCCGTAGACCATCATCCAGTGGAAGCCGGGCATCCGCTCGGCCACCTGTTTCGTATCGCAGTCGAAGCGGATGTCGATCTGCGAGCGGCAGATGGGCAGGAAGGGATGGTCGACGATCTCGCCCAGGAAACCCACCCACCGTTTCGAGGCGAAATCGGGCAGCACGTTGGTCACCTTCTGGCCTTGGTGCATTTCCACCTTGGGAGCCGCGCCGTAATCCGATTCGTAGTGGGTGAGGATCCTCGCCGGCTCGATGTTCTTGCCGTCCATCTTCCGCGGCGCGGTGCAGTGCGCCAAGGTGATGACGTTGTCGTGCGGATAGGTCGGGTCGTTGAGGAACGTCGGTCGGCCCGAGATCGCGCCCAGAAGCATGCCGGACGGGACCACCACGAAATCCGACTCGCAAAACGCCAGGTAGCCGTCGTCGTTGAGCGTGCTCAGCGGCATGCAGGCGGTCGTTTCCGACATGGGCATGATCGTGCCCATGCAAGCGTTGATCGTGATCGCACGGCAGCCGGCGCCGGCCATCAGCCTGCGGAAAACCTGTTCTAAGAGAAACGCTTTGTCGAGAAACGCCCGATTGGTCTCCAGCGTGGTGCCGGGGATCTTGAGGTATTCCTCCGCGCGACGCTTGGCCAGGGCCACTTCCTTCTGGTCTTCGCGCGCGGCCTTGATCAGCTTGCCCAACTCGTCATAGCTGATGGTCTGGATATCCATCTTCCACAAATCGCGGACGAGATTGGGGACCACGTCCTTCGGCTGTGCCCAAGCGCTCGGCCCGCCGACGGCGAGGATCTTGGTCCCGACCGTATTGCGCAGCCCGCAGAGCGACCGCAGCCGCCAGAGGATTTCTTCCTGGCTGTCGACCACCACGTCGTCGAAGTCGATGCCTTTGACGGCCAGGTCGTCGGTATGCTGGCGGAGGAACCGTGGACTGATGATCTCGTAATAGAGATAAACGGGGCCCGACTTGTGGCGGACGAAGAAGATCGTGTCCTTGCCTAGCTTGGCAATGGCGTTCAAATCGCCGTCGCCGGCGTAGACCAGCAGGGCGTCGGCCGAGGCGATGTCGCCAAGGCTGGCCAACTGGGCCGGATTGGTGACGGGGGCAAGCGGCAGGAACTGAAGCGGGAAGTCGGCCTCTTTCTGGAGCTTTTCGAGTTCGCCCTGGATCTGCGCGATCTCCCGGTCGGCCTCCTCCTGGGTGCCGGTGCCGCCCCAGGACCGCCAGCTTGATTGGTCCCGTCGCTGGTAGATCTGGTACACGAAGATCGGCTTGACAACCAGCGGCTTTCGCGCGGGCGCGGCGGGGAGGTCTGGCTCGGCCGCGACCAACGACGACCAACTCAACCCGCCCAGCGCAATGCCGCCCAAGGCGGCGCTGCCGAGAAAGCTGCGCCGGCTGATTCCCTCTTCCGCGGAACCGGGGCAGCCGCAGGGGCAACAATGCGGACGTGGCGATGGGGCCTGTGAGTGCTCGTGTTCTGAATGGGACATTTTCGGAACTCCTTGGCAGCAGGGTTGTTACCCGGTCACGGCTGCTGCTACCATACACCGGCGCCGCAGGCAGTGCAACAGGCCGGCGAGAGTTCCGCTCAAGCGGGAATCCAGGCGCGGCCGGGCGCGCCGCCTTGGGTAAACCCTCTCGAAAAACCCGAGTTTGCCGGTCAATTCGGTGTCGTTTCCCGCCACCCGCCAGGTCCGCAGCGACTTTGCGGAGTGCACGTCCCAAGAGGGTCCAGGATCACGATGGCGGCCAGAATCCAGCCCCGTACCCCGAACTCTGAACCCTCTGCCTGCTTGTTGTGTCGGGAATCCAAGCCCCCCCAACCTGATCGAGTGCTTCCACGTTGACAGTCGATCGGCCGCGTGGGAAAATAGACCGTTTACAACCCGCCTCCGCTTTCCCGCCTCTCGAAGGAGCTCCTCCGTGACTGCCCCGTGGATTACCTACCGGCCCCAACTGAAAGTCCTCGACTGCACGATCCGCGACGGGGGACTGATCAACGACCACGCTTTCGAGGACGGCTTTGTCAAAGCTGTCTACCAGACGTGCGTCGAGGCCGGCGTCGACTACATGGAAATCGGCTACAAGGCGTGCAAGAAGATCTTCGCGCGGGACAAGTTCGGCGCCTGGAAGTTCTGCGACGAGGACGATATCCGCCGCATTGTCGGAGAGAACGACACGTCCCTGAAACTTTCCGCCATGGCCGACGCGGGCAAGTCCGACTGGCGGACCGACATCTTGCCGAAGCAACAGAGCGTGCTGGACGTGATCCGCGTTGCCTTCTACGTCAACCAGGTCGCGGAAGCGGTCGACATGATCAAGGACGCGCACGACAAAGGCTACGAAGTGACTGCGAACCTGATGGCCGTTTCACGGGTCCAGGAGGCCGAGATCGACCAGGCATTGGAGCTTCTGGCCGAAACGCCGGCCACTACGATTGTCGTCGTCGACAGTTTCGGCTCGCTCTACGCGGAGCAGATCGAGATCCTCGTCAAGAAGTACCTCTCTTACGGCAAGGCGACCGGCAAGGAGGTGGGCATCCACGCCCACAACAACCAGCAACTCGCCTTCGCCAACACCATCGAAGCGATCATCCACGGCGCCAACCGCGCCGACGCGTCCATGGCGGGGCTGGGCCGCGGGGCGGGCAACTGCCCGATGGAACTTCTGATCGGTTTCCTGCGGAATCCCAAGTTCAAGATCCGGCCCATCTACGAACTCCTGCAAGACCACTTGGAGCCGCTGCGCGCCAAGGTCGAATGGGGGCCCTACGTCCAGTACAACATCACCGGGCAGCTCAACCAGCATCCCCGCAGCGCGATGGCCGCGCGCGCCGGCGCCGACCGCGACAACTATGTCGATTTCTACGATAAGCTGATCACGGAAGAGTGACTGCGCGCCGGGCCTCCAATTGCTTCGCCTTGTCCAGATCGACCCGGGCCTTCTGCTTTTCGCCCTTCCGGTCGTAGGCCAGCGCGCGATTGTGATAGGCCTTGACATAGGCGGGGTTGATGCGGATGGTCTCGGTGAAGTCGGCGATGCTCAGGTCGACGTTGCCGAGGATCCAATGGACGAGCCCGCGGTTGTAGTAGGCGCTGGCGTAGGCGGGATTGAGACGGATGGCCTCGGTGAAGTCGGCCAGCGCGGCCGATGTTTCGCCTTTGCGCGTGTAGGCAACGCCGCGATGGCCGTGGGCATACTCGTCGTTCGGGGCCAGGCGGATCACCTCGGTGTAGTCCTCGATCGCCCGGTCATGATTGCCCATCAGGCCATGGACGATCGCCCGGTTGTAGTAGGCCTTGGCGAACTTGGGGTTGATGCGGACGGCCTCGGAGTGGTCGGCCAGCGCCTCGTCGCGCCAGCCGAGGGCCGACTTCGCGGTTCCGCGGCAGACGTAGGCCTCGCAGTTTCTCGGTTCCAGCCGGATCGCCTCGTCGTAGTCGGCGATCGCCTGCTCGGTCATGCGTTTCTTGGCGTAGGCGATTCCGCGGCTGCAATACGTCTTGCCGTTCTTGGGATTCAGCCGCACCGCTTCGCTGTAGTCGGCGATCGCTTCCTCGACCTTGTCTTTCTTGAACAGGGCGATGGCCCGGTTGGAATAGGCCTTGGCGTCGCGGGGATTGAGGCGAATGACCTCGCTGTATTCGGTGATCGCCGTATCGTAGTCGCCCTTGGCCTCGAAAGCGTTGCCGCGATTTCCGTGGGCCTTGAGGTGCTTGGGGTTCAGCGCAATGGCGCGGTCGTAGTCGGCGATCGCTTCGCCGATCTGTCCCCGGACCATGTGCACCAGCCCGCGCGAAACATAGGCATCAGCATCCTTGGGGGCATGGCGGATCGCCTCGCCGTAGTCGGCTAGCGCACGGTCCAGATCGCCTTTCTTGAAATAGAGATGCCCGCGGTTGTAGTAAGCCTTGGCGTACTTCGGGTCCAGTTCAATGGCCCGATCGAAGTCGGCGACGGCCGCCGCACGTTCTCCTCTCTTCTCCTGGGCGCATCCGCGGTTGTAGTAGGCGGCCGCCTCGCTCGGCCGGAAGCGGAGGACGGTGTTGTAGTCCTCGATCGCCCGGTCGTGCATGCCCTTCGATTCGTAGCAGTTGCCGCGCGCGTAGTATGCCTCGCAGTATTTGGGATTGAGCTTGATGGCCTCGGAGAAGGCTTCGATCGCCAGATCGTAATCTTTCCGCTCCTGGTGCGCGACGCCGCGGCGAAGAACGTCGGTTTCGTCAAACATAATCGATATTCCTCACTACTCGCACTCGCCTTCTTAATCTTAATCTCAATCTTAATCTCAATCTCAAGAACCGTTAGTTCACACCGCCACTTCCGAATACTTCGCCCCGAAGCTGGGAGACTCGACCGGTTCCGGCTCGCGGCCGTTGTGGAACGAGGCGCGGTTCGGTCCGGAACGCTTGGCGTGTTTCAGGACGGCATCGAGCTTCGCGAGGAACGACTCGTGGGTTTCCGTGGGGGCGACCTCGAGAATGCCCGCGGTCGCCGTGATCTGGAATTTCGCTCCGCGGTGCGTAAACGTCGTCCGTTCGATGGTCTGGCGGACCAGTTCGGCCGTCTTGATGGCAGCGCGAGGGCCGGCGTCGGCGAACACCGCGAGGAACTGCTGGCCAGCGAAACGGCCCACGAGATCGGCCGCCGTGGCCTGCTGCCGGGCCAGTTCGGCGACGTGCGCGAGGATCCGGTCGCCTACCAGCGGGCCGTGCTCCTCGTTGACCTTCCCGAATCCATCGAGATCGAAAATCGCGGCGGACATCCGGTGTGCCTGCTGGCGGTTCTGTTGCCACCAGTGCCAGAGCGTCGTTTCCAAGCCGATGCGATTGCGGACCTTGGTAAGCGGATCGTTGCCGAGTTGCTTCTCGATCTTGTCCATCCGGTTCTCGTAGCGGGAGATAGTCAGGAAGGCCGTTTCCTGGTTGTCGCGCAGCTTGTGCCGGGCAACGCGGAGATGGTTCAACTCGCCCAGGATCCGCTGGTTGGCGGCCTCCAGGTCGCTTTCGAAATCCATGTGCTTGAGATTGCTGATCGTCGTTTCGATCTGCGCCGACTGCTCGAGGTTGGCCATCTCGATGTCTTCCCCCAGCGACTTCAATTCGCCCAGTTCGCCGATGCGGTTGCGGAATCTCTCGGCGGCTTCGCTCTGCTCGGCCAGATAGGTCTGGCAGTCCTCCAGCAACTCGGCAACGCATCGGCGGACCGTATCGAGGTCGGAGCGGCCGCGGATGGCGCGGAGACGGGCATCGATTTCCGCTGCCCGCTTCCCGCTTTTCATCATGGCGATGTTGAGCTTGAGGATCGAAGTCTCGACGAACTTTTCCGCCAGGTCCCAAGCTTCCGGTTGTTCGGGGTCGACCACTTCCGCGACGTCGTCGTCGTACGGTTCGTAGCAGGGTCCCACGTCGAGCGAGTCGGCAGGGTCGTCGTCGAGCATCTGCTCGATCAGCGGTTCCTCCAGCGGCAACTCTCCGTCCGGGCAGGCATCCTCGCCGGACAGGCCGTCGTCGTCCGGCGGGGCAGCGACCGCTGGGGGCGATGCGGGCACGCGCGCCTGCCGTGCCG
>JABWBD010000293.1 GCA_013360685.1 Pirellulales bacterium | reverse complement strand
GATCCTGGAAACACGGAGCGAGCGGTTTGTCGGCGATGTGGCGTCGTTTTACCTGCCGTACGTCGAAGAGGCGATCCGAGCGGAACCGGGGATTCGCATCGTCTGCCTGAAACGGCCGCGGGAGGAAGTCGTCGAGGGGTTCTGCCGGTTTCTGGATCAGGCCACGCCGTTTCCCGTCAATCACTGGGTCAAGGAGCCGGCACCCGGGGTCTATCACGATCCCCTCTGGACCCGCATCTTCCCCCAGTACGACACTCAGAACCGCGAAGAGGGGATTCGGCGATACTGGCATGATGTGGATCGACTCGGACATCGGGTTTCATCCAGACAGCGTGGACCAGTTGCGGTCGCATGAGTTGCCGATCGTCTGCGGCATTTACCCGCAGAAAGGCAAGCGGGCCTTGGCCTGCCACATCATGCCGGGCATGCCGACGATGCAGTTCGGCAAGCGGGGAAACTTGATGGAACTGTTGTACGCCGGCACGGGCTTCTTGCTGATCCGCCGGGAGGTGTACCTGACGATGCAGCGGAAGCTGAAGCTGCCGGTGTGCAACGAGCGGTTCGGGCATGCCATGTTCCCCTTCTTCCTGCCGATGGTCCGGCCGATCGAAGAGGGCTACTGGTACCTGGCCGAGGACTTCTGTCGGAGTGTTGGAACTACCGCGACCAGATCATTCCGGTAAAGGCGGACTCGGTGGAAGGGCTTCAGCGCGTGGGCGAGGCCGGGCTGGAGCCGGATCTGGTGTATATCGACGCGGACCATCGGTATGA
Organism: Pirellulales bacterium; assembly: GCA_013360685.1. Classification (GTDB taxonomy): domain Bacteria; phylum Planctomycetota; class Planctomycetia; order Pirellulales; family Thermoguttaceae; genus JABWBD01. The sequence continues at coordinate 15,652 of JABWBD010000293.1, read as the reverse complement.
GAGCGTGGTCAAGGACCTGACGACCGCGCTGGACCTGTTCCCGCGGGCGATCCTCGTTGGGGGACGACTTCAATTGGGACGAGGTACGGAGAGCGGTGGAGAGGGGCACGTCGGAGCGCGGCATCGCGTATGAAGCGTTCGGAACCGGATGGCGAATCGTGCGAGGGGGTGGCGGAGACCAGACGCCGTCTGCTTAGGGGAGCGGCAGGTTCAAATCTACCCGTAGCCGAAGTCGTAAGACTTCGGGCAGAAACGAAAAAAGGAAGTCTCACGACTTCGGCTACGGGTAAGTCATTTTCTGCCGCTCGCCTTGGCGTTTTGTCAGGGCGTCAAGGATCTACTTGTTCTTCTTCTGCAGCTTGCCGAGACGCTCGCGGAAGCCTTCCACTTGCTTCGCGTACTTGCCGACCCAGTCCGGGTTGGGCTCGACCGGATCTCGGAATTTCACGAGGACTCCAACGGCGTCGGCCACGTTGAACGGCGCGCGGATCTTTCGCTGGCGGCGGAGGTGGGTTTCGTAGGCGGCCAAGGCAGTCACGGCCGCGCCCAGCGCCGGCCCCTCGTCCGACGCCAGTCGCTCCAGGCGCCGGCCCAGGACCGAAGCGAGGATTTCGCACATCAAGTCGCTCCGCGCAATACCGCCGGACACCGTGATCCGCGTGATCCTCTGGCCCGCTTTCTCATGCTCTTCCACGCCGAGTTTCATCAAGCAAGCCAGTGCCTCCAGGCTGGCGCGGAACTGTTTGCCGGGCGACTCGTCGTCCGGCCGGAACCACTTGAGCCCCACCCGCTTTTCATCGACGCCCAGCGAGGGTTCCGGCGCCGTAAAGGGCAACACGGCGGTTCCATTGCAGCCCGCCTCAACGGCGCGGGCCTCGTGCTCGAGTCTCTGCCAGTCGGGGTTCGCGCCGACGACTCGATCGAGGAACTGCGCGCCGTTGTTATAGCACCGCATCCAGAGATACGGTCCCCAATTCAGGCACATCACATCGAGGGACCCGCGACTGGGCAGGTCGTTCGACGAGGAATTCACGACCGCGGAGTTCCCGAGAATGACGGCCACTTGCCCGTCGTCGACCGCTCCGCCGCCGACCAGGCCCGCTTGCTGGTCGTCCGACGTGGGAAAGATCAGGGGTCGCACCGAAGGATCGATCCCGGCCTCCAGTGCAACGTGGTCGGCCAGTGCGCCGACCGGTTCGTAGTGGTCGATGATCCGCGGCAACTGCTGCCAGGCCAGTTCCTCGTAGATGGGCGATCCGTGGATCTTGGGCGACTGGACGGCGTTGAGCATTTCCCGCCGCCACGCCTTGGCGCGAAGATCCATGATCCCGGTCGAGGCCGCGGCGGAGACGCTGATCACGTCGAAATTGCCGGTCAAGTATCCGGCGGCCAGCGGGCCGTGCGGGAGGATGCGGTGGGTCCGCTGCCAGTCGGCGGCCGGCAGGCAGAGTTCGTCTTTGACCAGGTGGCTGAGCGTGTAGCGGATCGCCCAAGGGCCGCCGATCAGTTCCTGCACGTGTTGCTGCCCCCCGAGCCGTTTTAGCCCTTTCTTGTGGTATCTGGCCAGGGTGTGGTCGTTCCAGCAGACGGCTCGCCGGACCTGGTTCCGGTCGCGGTCGATCCGCCCGGCCGTGTGGTGCGTGGCGGAAATGCCGCCGGTCACCCAGTCCCGGATGCGGCCGAGTCCTCGCAGCCGGGCGGCCATTGCCCGGACGCTGGCGCGGGCCTGGCCCTCGAGTTGCATCAGGTTCAATTCGGAAGGATGCGGCTCGTCCGTCTGTCTCATCTCGTCGGGCGTGCCGAACCAGAGATCCGTCGGCATCCGCACCTGGGCAAGCACCTTGCCATCGAGGTCGAAGGCCAGGCATTTTACCGCTCCCGTGCTGAAATCCCAGCCGGTCACCACGCTTTCCGGTCGCACGCATCGCAAGCTGTCCGCCATGGTCGCGTTCCCCATTGTGCTGTTCTTCGTAAAACGGAATTCATTCCGTTCACTGCAAAGCGGGATCCACTGGGTTCCGTGTTGCCCTGCCTACACGGCAACGGAATGAATTCCGTTGTGCTGGATTGCTCGCCGCCTGGCACTGTTTTAGCAGGCGGGCAGCGGCGGCTCAAGCAGGCTTGCCCGGCCGGGCCGGCCGGGCCATAATCGGTCGTCGTTTCCTCTCTCCGCCGCCCGATGCACCACTCCCGGAGCAATGCCATGACGAACCGCGTGGCTTTCAGTATCCTCATCTGGCTGATCGTGCTGGTTTCCCGTCCGATTGCCGCCGCTGGGGCGGACGAAGGACCGCTGGATTTCCAGATCGAACTCGCCCCTGCCCACCAGGGGTTTGACGGCAAGACCTGCTGGGTCCACGCCCGCGCCGGCGTCCTTCCGCCCGGCTCCCCGGCCAACTCCGGGAGTACCCCCCTGGTCGTGATGACCATGCAGAAGCTGCTCTTGACCGGGTCCGACGTCTTCTATCCGCTCCATACGCTTTGGACCGGCGACCTCGGCAAGACCTGGACCGAACCGAAGCTCGAACCGGTCTTCGCGCGTCGCAAGATGGGCGACGCCGTGGAGATGACGGTCTGCGACTTCTGGCCCAAGTGGCACTCGGCCACCGGAAAGCTGTTGGGCACTGGCCACACGGTCTGGTACCAGGACAACCGCGTGCAGGAAGATCGAAAGCGGCGTACCGCCTATGCGGTCTACGATCCAGCCGCGGGAGCGTGGCTGCCCTGGAAGGCTTTGGAGATGCCCGATGACCCGCGGTTCGACAACGCCGGCGCCGGCTGCACCCAGCGCTACGACCTGCCCGGCGGCGACGTTCTCCTGCCGATCTACTTCAGCCGGGTTGGGGAGAGAAACTTCAGCGCGACGGTGGTTCGCTGCCGGTTTGACGGGGAGACTTTGTCCTACGTCGAACACGGCAGCCTTCTGTCCCTCGACGTCCCCCGGGGGTTCGCCGAACCTTCACTCACGAAGTTCGGGGACCGTTTTTTCCTTACTTTGCGCAACGACCAGGCCGGCTATGTCACCTCGGGCCCGGACGGACTTCATTTCGATCAGCTCAAGAAGTGGACGTTTGATGATGGAGCCGATCTGGGCAACTACAACACGCAGCAGCACTGGGTAACGCACACGGACGGGCTCTTCCTCGTTTATACGCGCCGTGGCGCGAACAACGACCATGTCTTCCGCCATCGGGCGCCGGTGTTCATTGGCCGGGTCGATCCGGACCGGCTTTGCGTGGTCCGGTCCACGGAGCGGGTTCTCGTGCCCCAGCGCGGAGCCCGGTTGGGCAACTTCGGCGTAACCGACGTCGGCCCGCAGGAAACCTGGGTTACCGCCGCCGAGTGGATGCAGACCTGGGGGCCCAATTACGTGATGCCCGTGGACAACAAGTACGGAGCCGACAACACCATCTGGGTGGCGAAGATCAAGTGGAGCAAACCGACTCGCAGGGACGAAAGCTTGACACCGCAGCGGGATTGACTGCAACCGTTGGTGTAAGGCGACTGGCAGGAAATAACTAACTTACCCGCAGGACGGCCTTCCTGGGCCGTCGCGACGGCCTAGGAAGGCCGTCCTACGGGTATTCTTGCTTCCGCCGATCGCCTAAACGGTCGCAGCCGGACTTAATCGGGGCAGACTATTTCAGGTACTCCTCGATTTGCATCGAAGCGTGAAAGACACCGAGAACGCTAATCGCGCCGTTTGTCCGTATCACGTAAGCGATCCGGTAATGACCGTAGAGGACGATACGTACTTCCCGGTCCTTAACCGGTTCATAGCGATAACCAAGGCGTGGGAATTTGCCAAGAAATTGGACTTTCGCGTAAATGCCATCCATGGTCCGATCGGCGGCCACTGGAGAATCCTTGGCAATATGGTTGCGGATTGTCCGCATCCAACGTGATGCCTCCGCGGTCCACCTTATTGCCGCCACGATTCGATGCTCCGGCGCATGTCCTCGTCGCTGATCGTGCGACCCGCGTCGTCGTCGGCCATGCCCCGCTCTACCATGCGCGCAAAAGCAAGCTCACGAAGGATTTCTTCGTAAGAACTATCATCGGGCTGACTATCGATGATCTGACGCATTAGATCTTTGGCATCAGCCATGCGTGTACCTCTCTTCCAATACCTGCTTCCGCGATCCCATATACCAGAGTACAGCAAAACCGCCGACGCGGCAAGGCATTTGAAGAGAACACTGCCCACTCAACCGATCAGCCGCCTCGCAAGCCAGTCACGGGGCAGATCGGCGACGAGGACTCGCTCGTTGCGGCCCATCGACCTGAGCACCGATTCCACAGCCAGATAACCGCTCCGCACGGCGCCTTCCATGGTCGCGGGCCAGCCGGTTGCGGTCCAGTCGCCCGCCAAGACCAGGTTGGCCATCGGCGTCTGCTGGGGCGGCCGGATCGAATCGACGCCCGGGCGGGCCGAAAAAACCGCTTCGGCATTGGTCACCATTCTCCAACGAAGGAGCCTTGCCGAGCGGGCTTCGGGCCAGATGCCCGACAGTTCGTCCCGGATCCGGCCGACGATCTCGGCGCGGTTGCGCCCTTTCAAGTCGCGCGACGCGCTGACCACCACCTGGTAATAGCATCCCGAATCGCTCGCTTGCTCGCAGCGGTTGAAAACCCATTGGCCCAGCCGACCGACCAGCACGGCATGGGGCAGCGACATGATCGGCCGGTCGTACCAGAGGTGAACGGCGGTGATCGGCGAGGACTCCATCCGGCTTGCTTCTTCCAGCGCCGGCACCGCACGCCGCACCCCGTCGGCAAGTACGCCGGCTGCAGACCGCCAAGGGAGAGCGACCACGAAATAGTCGAAGTCTCTCCGGGAGCCGTCCGACAGGACAAGCGTACCGGGGACATCGGCGACTGCCTCGATTTGTTTCACGGGCGTGCTGAGGTGCACGGCTACGCCGTGGTCCGCCAGCCATCGGGCAATCCGCCGGTCGTAGATTTCACCCAGCGGCGCCCGGGGGACGTAGACCTCGTAAGCCCTGCGCGAGCCGAGGAAACCATCGACGAAGACCTTGCGCGCCGCGGCAACGGAGATCCGGTCCAGTGTCTCGCTCAGGGCGCTGACCAGGACGACCGACCAGAATTGCTCGCCCTGCTGCCGCAGCCAGGCAGCGATGTCGATTTCCCGGCTGCCGTCGTCGCGAGCCAGGGTCAGCATCGTTCCGGCAATCCGCAGCCGATCGCGGAGCCGCAGGTAACCCAGCCGCATCAAGGCGGGCGCAAGATGCAACGGAGAGGGGGAAAACGGCACTGCCGAGAACGCGCGGATGCGGGAGTCCGGGCCGATGAAACAAAGCCTGCGGTCGCGCCGAAAGCAGTCGGCGACGCCGGTCCGCCGGCAGAAATCGGCCAGATTCGTGCAACAGCCCATTGCGACGTGCTGGCAATGGTCCAGCAGTTCACCGGAGTCGGGATCCTGAAAGGACCCGGCCCTCCCGCCCAGTTGCCGCCGCGCTTCAAACAGTTCGACACAAAGCCCGTGCTCCCGAGCCGCAACGGCGGCGGCCAGGCCGGCCAGCCCTCCTCCGATCACTGCCACACGAATACGGGGAACGGTGCTCTCCGGCTGGCGTGCCACGGCGTGTTGTGCCTCGTCAGGGAAACGCGAGTTGCTTGGGGGGCAGGAGAAGCCAACGGGCGGCGACTCGAATCTTCCGCGGGCCGGGCAATCGGACCCGCCTGGACAGGACGGCGGTAGGACGGCGACGGATCTCGGCGAGGATCGCATAGTAGAGGCTCGTCATCATGCCGAATACGCGCCGTCCGTCGCGTTCCAGCCAGTCGAACAGTTCCGCCGCTTCGCGGTAGAACCCTTCCGCGCGATCCAACTGCCGCTCGACGAGCGAGAGAAACCGCTCGTCGGCGACTCCGGCGGCGAGAGCCTCGGGCGAATACCCCGATTCCCGGAAATCCTCCAGCGGCAGATAGATGCGTCCTTGTTGTACGTCTTCCTTGAGATCACGTAGGATGTTGGTCAACTGGAAGGCCAGGCCGCACTTGTCGGCGGGCGCAAGGGCCCCGTCGCCGCGGAATCCCCAGACGTGCAGGCAGGCGATGCCGACCGCGGAGGCAACACGGCGGCAATACGCAGCCAGGTCGTCGAACGTCTCGTACTGCCGCGCTTCGAGGTCCATTTCCACGCCGTCGATCACGGCGTGGAGGTGTTCCGGTGGGATCTGAAAGCGACGGACCGCGTCGGCCAGGGCCGGCATGAGGGGATGATTGAGCGGCACGCCCGCGCCGGAGAGCGCCTCGGACAGCAAGATCCGCCAATGCCCCAGGGCTCTTTGTCGGGATGCGACGGGCTCTCGGCTATCGACCAGATCGTCCGTATGTCGCATGAAGGCATACAGCGCGTCCATGCCGCGGCGTTTTTCCCGACCCAGGAGCAGGAAGCAGGGATAGAAGCTTGACCCGGAGCGGCGGGCCAATTGGCGGCAAAACGAGTAGCTGGCCTCGACGGAGCCGTTGTCGCCCTTCATCGATTGTCTCCGACCTCGGCATTGCCCGCAGGACGCCACCAACAACGCGCCAGCATTCTCAGCTTCTCGGACCGGGAAACCATCGGGCGCTGCGACCAGACGTCGAAGTTCTGCCGCCGGATGGCGTCGAGAATCGCCAGACCGCCGTGCACAAACAGCGAAACATCGACACGGAGTTCGTCGGGCACCATGCGGACCAGCGGCAGTCCGCGGCGGAGCCAGCCCTCGGCCTCGGCGACCTCCGCGGCCAGCAGGCGGCGAAACGACTCGTTGAATTCCCGGCATTCAAACGCCGCTTCGCCGTAACCGAACCGCCGGCAGTGGGCGATCGGCAAGTAGATCCGTCCACGGTCCCAGTCGCGCGCGACATCCTGCCAGAAATTGGCAAGCTGCAGGCCGGTGCAGATCGAGTCGGCCAGGCGGCATCGCTCTTCGGTGTGGCAGTCTCCCAGGTAAAGCACGAGCCGGCCGACGGGATTCGCCGAATAACGGCAATATTCCAAGAGTTGGTCGAACGTCTCGTAGCGGACCACGCGTTGGTCCTGGCGGAATGCCACGAGCAGGTCGGCGAACGGATCGCGGGGAATGGCAAAACGCTCGACGGTTTCGGCCAGGGCGACGAACACCGGGTGGGACGCCTCCCCTTGAAAACACTCGTCCAGCCGCCTTTCCCACCAGTCCAAGAGGGCCAAGGCCTGAAGCTGGTCGCCCGTCTCGTCGGCAAGATCGTCCGCCCAACGGCAGTACGCGTAGATGTTGCAGAAATGCTGGCGGAGCCGGCGGGGGAGCAGCAAGCTGGCCACCGTAAAGTTCTCATAGTGCCGTCGTGCGAGCCGCCGGCAATAGCGGCGGCTGGCGCGTCGCGAGAGCCGCTTTGGCTCGTGGGCCAAAGGACCGTACAATTCGAGTTCGGCGGCAAACGACGCGGTCGGCATAAGCTGGGCTGATCGAGAACGGACGCTTTCCAAACGGTGCATTATGATGCTTTTCCACCAATGAGGGAACCATGCAAATACTTCTTGCCGGCCCCCGCGGGTTTTGCGCCGGCGTGAATATGGCGATTGAAAGCCTCGACCTTGCTCTCGCGGTCTATGGCACTCCGATTTACGTCTACCACGAAATCGTTCACAACCGATGGGTGGTTGAGAACTTTCGAAAGAGGGGAGTGGTTTTTGTCAACAATCTGTGCGAAGTTCCCGAGGGTTCGTACCTTCTCTACTCGGCCCACGGGGTCTCGCCGGAGATTCGGCGTGTTTCCGCTCAGAGGGGTCTGCTCGCGATCGACGCAACCTGTCCGCTGGTGACGAAGGTGCATCGTGAGGCGATCCGGTTTGCCGAGGAAGGCTACACGATCGTGCTGATCGGGCATGAGGGGCACGACGAGGTGATCGGCACGTTGGGGGAGGCGCCCGGCTCGATCGTTCTGGTCGGCAACAGCCAGGACGTGGACCGTCTCGAGGTTCCAGACCCGAACAAGGTTGCATACCTCACGCAAACGACGTTGTCCGTAGACGATGCGGCCGTGATCATCGGTCGGCTTCGCCAGCGGTTTCCGTCGATCGTCGGACCGCCGAAAGACGACATCTGCTATGCGACGCAAAACCGGCAGGAGGCGGTCCGGCAGTTGGCGAGAATCTCGGACGTGGCCCTTGTCGTCGGCAGCCAGAACAGTTCCAATAGCCAGCGACTTGCCGAGCTCGCGGCGGCTTCGGGGATCCCGGCCTACCTGGTGGACGGCCCGTCCGACATCGACCTTGCTTGGTTTGCGGGTAACGAAACCGTGATGGTTACGGCGGGGGCGAGCGCCCCGGAGTCGTTGGTCCAGGGGTGTGTGGACCTGCTGCAGACGCGGTTCGGCGCTACGGTCGAGTCCGTTGTGACGCGGACGGAGGAAGTGCACTTCGTGTTGCCCAAGGAACTACGCGTGGAACGGGCCGCGCGCAGGAGAGCCGAACTGACCACCACCGAGGAGTCTTGAAACGATGGGGAGAATGCGTTCCTCGATCAGGAAACCGCCTTCGTCCGTTGTGATCGCCGACTTGGAGTTCTACCTCGTGGCGATCCCCTGCGTCGGCCAGGAAGCCCCGGTCCGTTCGCTCCTGGTGCAACTCTCGACCGACACCGGTTTGAGAGGCTGGGGAGAGGCTCGAGTCCCTTGGCGGCCGTCGGAACTGGCCGCGCGCCGCGACCTGCTCCTGCCGATCCTTGGCGGCCGAAGCATTTTCGACATCGAAGAACTCTTGGCGCTGGAGGCGCTTCGGCCCGCGCCGTTACGGTGCGCCGTCGAGATGGCCTCGTGGGACCTGGTCGGCCGCGTCACGGGCCAGCCGTTGTGCCACCTTTTCGGCGGCGGCTATCGGCGGCAGATCCCGTTGGCCGTGCGTCTTGCGGCCGGGATCGCCCCCGAGGTTGCCCAGACCGCGCGCGAACTGGCGGAGCAGGGTTTCCACGCACAGATCGTCACCTCGTGCGGTCAACCGGAAGATGATCGGGAGACGCTCGCCGCGGTCCGGGAAATCGCCCAGGACCGGGCAGAACTGCGCTTTGACGCGGGCGCGGGGTTCGACATGGAAACGGCGCGCGATTTCTGCACCCAAGTCGAAGATTACGGGCTCCAGTTCGTCATCGACCCGCTCGCCGCGGGCAGCCTGGACTCGATCGCTTCGCTCCGCCGCCAGGTCAACGTTCCGCTGGCAGTCTGGCGTTCCATCCAGAGTCCGTCCGACATGCTTTCCCTGGTCCGGTGCGGCGCCGCGCCGGCCGCGGTGGTCGATTTGCAACTCGTGGGCGGGATGGTGCCTGCCAGGAAATGCGCCGCCATCGCCCAGGCCGCGGGGTTGAACGCATCGCTGGGGAGCGGACCGTCTCTAGGCGTTGCCCTGGCAGCGATGCTCCAACTGGCAGCGGCGGCGCCGGCGTTTTCCCACTGCAACGAATGCGCGCACCACCAGCTTCAGGACGACGTTCTCTCCGAGCACCTGGAGATCATCGACGGCATGATCGCCGTACCGCAAGGATCGGGCCTGGGGGTCGACGTGGATCGCGCGAAAGTGGAACGGTACCAGATCACGTAGAGGAAGAGCAACTCAGCTTCGGATATAGTCCTTCATGAACTGGTTTTCCATGGCCAGCCGATCGAGCTGCGACTTCACGATGTCGCCGATGGAGACGAGCCCGACGAGTTTGTTGCCGTTGAGCACCGGGACGTGGCGAATGCGGTGTTCCGTCAGCAGGCCCATGACGGTATCGACGGAGTCCTGCGGAGTCGCCGTGATCAGTCGCGTGGTCATGTACTCGGCGACCCGCATCGAACCGAGCAGGCCGCGCTGTTTGGCCGTGACGTGCAGGATGTCGCGTTCCGTGATAATGCCGACCGGCCTTTCGCCCTCGGAACAGTCGCGATCGCAGACCACCAAGGCGCCGACATTGTGCTGAACGAGCCTGAGGACGACGTCCTCGAGCGTTGCCGTCGGCTCGATCGTGAAAACAATGCTTCCCTTCGTCCTGAGAATGTCCTGAAGGGTCATGCCCGTGGCCCTCGCACCCAATGACCATGATGCCGGAATTGCCCAATTTATGACAACGCGAGTTGTCACAATCGTCCAAGTTTACTCGAATGGGGCGGTAAGGTCAAATGGCCTTTTGCCAAATACCGCTAGATGGTGGGGGCAAGTCGGGCAGTCCGTCCCGGAATGCAAGCGTCCGTATGCTGGATACGACCGCCTTGACAGTCCTTCCGGACCGGGAGGGAGGCGGCACGGCATGGGGACCTGCAGGAATGCTGCCGATCGCCGAATGCGGTCACCGCGCGGGGAGTTCGGCGATGCGAAGGTTCCGGAATGACAGGTCCGTCGTCGGATCGTGCCCCTGGAGCTGAATGGTTCCCGCCTCGAGCCTCAGCCCTTTGCGGGGATTCGGATGGGGTTCGCGCCGATCGGTCCAGTCGCTCACCTGGTATCCGTTGACCCAGGCCGCCATGTGGGCGTCGTCGGCGTGCAGCGTCATCGTGAACCACTGGAAATCATTGGCCACGACCTTGCGAGCGTCCTGGCGGCGGAAGAAGCCGCCGGTGCCGCAGTCGGCGGGCTTTGTCCGGTCGTCGTCCTTGTAGGCGTTTTGGATCTGGCACTCATAGCCGTTCATCGTCTCGCCCGGGATGCATCGGAAGAAAACCCCCGAGTTGAGGCCTTTGCCGTTGGAGAAGACGTCCAACTGGAGCGTGAAGTCCTCGTACGGTGCGTCGCTCTCAAGCTGCCCCCGGCCGTTCTTTACGTTGAGCCAGCCCTCGGGCGTGACGCTGAAGACGCTCGCCATCTCGGGAAACGTCTTCCAGCCCGTCAGGTCCTTGCCGTTGAACAGGCTTTTTGTTCCGATCGGCTTCAGCTTGATGTTGCGGAACTCGATTTTGCCCGAGCGGAACTGCAGCCCGATAAAGCCGCGGCCCAAGGGCTTGGGATCGGTGTAGTCGCAAACCATCGTACCGTCGAGTTTCACGGTGACATGGCCGGCGTCGGCGGACATCTCCATCGTTTGCCAGTCAGCAGCGGTCTTGCCGTCTTTGGCCTTCTGCCGCTGGACAAGGCTGCCGGTGGGGAATTCACTCTGCGCGGCATCGGCAATGTTGACTTCGTAGCATTTGCCGGCAACGTCCTCCGGCCCGGGATTCGGACCGGTTCGCAGGAACACGCCGCTGTTGCCGCCCGGTACGCTGCGGAAGTCGACCTTCAGCACGTAATTGCCGAATTGGCTCGTGGTGACCAGCAGCCCCGGCTCCCCCTCGCTCGCCGTAATCGCGCCGCCGGCAACCTTCCAATCGGCCTTGTTGGCGGCCTTCCAGCCGAACAGGCTCTCGCCGTCGAACAGGAGGATCCAGCCGTCGGCGACTTCCTCGGGCGTGAGCGAATTCGGCTCGGCTGCCGCAGAGGACGTGGCGGCTACGAAAAGAAACCAGGCGGGGCAAAGCAGCAGGTTCACGAAACGGCGGCGCGCGGCTTGGAGCATGGCGTGGGTCCTCACGGTGGGAGAGTCTTCAGGTGAACGTTCTTTCGATCTTAGTTCTTCGCTTTTGGGAAAACCAGACGCTACGACTCGATAATCTCCAGGCGGACAGCTCCCGGCAATGCGGGCGGCAACGGTGTCGGCATGCCGGCAACGAGAAGGGTCAAGAGGTTGTGAATCTCAAGCTGCCCGGTGATTTCAAAGCGGCCCTCGCCGCTTTCTGCCGTAATGCCCCCGAGGAATCGCCCGTTGAGACGCACTTCGCCGCCACCGCGGAGATGCTCAACGACGACCCAGACCCTTTCCTTACCTTCCAGGCCAGTCGGGCGGTTGAATTTCCGCTCCCATCGCACCCCCTCTTTGGTGAGTTTCCGTCGCCACGGTTCCCGTAAGCGAATTCGGTGGACGCTCATCGCGGTTCCAAGACGTTGTTCTCGGATTCCGCCTCCGTTTCCTCTTGGGCGAGGGCGGCTCGTCGGTTCTCCCGCCTCGTCGCCAGCACCGACACGATGACCGAGAAGCTCAGGAGCGAAGCGATCACGATCAGAGAAGCCCAAGCCGGCACCAGGTGCGTCCCTTTGCCTAACCACTTCTCGGCGAGGTATTCGGCACACATCTTCAGACCGATGAAGACCAGGATGGCGGCCAATCCGTAGTGGAGGTAACGGAACCGGTCCATCACTCCCGCGAGCAGGAAATAGAGGGCCCGCAGCCCCAGGATTGCGAAAATATTCGATGTGAAGACGATGAAGGGATCCTTGGTAATTCCGATGATGGCCGGCACGCTGTCCACGGCGAAGAGAACGTCGCTGCTCTCCACGACCAGGAGCACCAGGAGAAGAGGCGTGATACAAAGTCGCCCGTTCTCGTGCGCAAAGAAGTGCTGCTCGCGGAAACCGTGGGTGACGGGAAGCAGACGGCGAGCCGTCCGAAGAATGAGGTTGTGCTCCGGGTGGACATCAGCGCCGTGGGTCATGGCCAGGCGAATGCCGGTGTAAAGCAAGAACGCGCCGAAGATCAACAGCGCCCAATCAAAGAAGTGGAGCAGACCTACGCCGGCCAGGATAAAGACCAGCCGCATGAGAATCGCGCCGAGCACTCCCCAAAACAGCACCCGGTACTGGTACTTCAATTCCACGCGAAAATAGCGGAAGATCACCGCGAACACGAAGAGGTTGTCCATCGAGAGCGATTTCTCGACGAGAAACCCCGTCAGAAACTTCAGTCCGGCCTCGGAGTCCCCGTGCGTCTGGTATCCCCACCACCAGACAAACGCGTTGAAGATCAACGCCAGGCTGACCCAGAATACACTCCAGAGGGCCGACTCCCGGAGTGTGGGTGTATGAATCCGCCGGTGAAACACCACCAAATCGAGTACAAGCAACACCACCACCAGGGCACCGAACGCCAGCCAGTGCCAGAGATGGACTTGGAGCAGGTTTTCAGTCAAGGAGAGCCTTCCATCGCGGTTGGATTGGGGACGGGACCCGAGGGCTGCGGCCCCGTTGAGGGTGGGAAAGCTAGTATAGACGCTGATCGATTACCCAGCAACACGCAACGGTGAATGAACTTCACCGTTGCTGCCTCACAGATCCATATCGTCGATGCGATCGACCAGATCGTCGAGGCTTCCCTTGCGAGGCAGTTCGGAAGGTTTCTCGGCAGTTTGCCGGCTCTGACGTTCCCTTTCCTCCAGCGCCCGCCTGCGCTCGGCTTCGGCGATCTGAAGCGGATCGCTGTCGCGGAAGAGTTGCGAAAGATCGAGCTTCAAGTCCTTCGGCGAAATGCGCGGATCGCCGGCAATGGCGGGATCGCCATGCTGTGGAAACATGATAGCCCCTTCAGGGCAGATGCGGCTGCACGCGGGACAACCGGACCGGCAAGCGTCGGGTTGCTCCACAATCGGCCGTTCGTCGGCATCGGTGCCAAATACGCCGAACAGGCAGAAGTTCAGGCATTCCAGGCAGTTGCCGCAGCGGCTGAAATCGATCACCGGGTACCAGCGAGGCGCCGTCGGTTCGTCGATCCAGTTCGGTCTGCCGTTGATCTGGCCCGCGGCGACGGTTGCCGGCTCGACAGCCAGGGAGGCAATCCGATTGATTTCTTTCAGAAACGGATCGGGCCGCTTCTGGTTGCGAAGGTCGAGACACCAGATTGCCCGTTCGCCCGGATTACCAGGGACATCGATTTCCTCTTCGGCCAGCGAGATCGTCGGCCCGAGGCGCCCCTTAACGCCGTTGGCATCGAGCACCCAATATGCGGAACGGGGATAAAGCCAGGTAAGCACGACCAGGTCGCCGCCGACGGAGCGCAGAAACTCCATGCCCGGGCCGTCGTTTGCCAGGTCGTACAGGTGCGGCAGGACGGTGACTTCCAGGTCGTGCCGCCCCTCAAGCCCGCCAAGAATCTTTCTCTCCAGGATCTCATGCTCAGATTGCCCGGGCCTGTCCTTCGACAAGACCACTGCAAGCTTGCTGTTCGCCATGTTCTTACCCGCTCCCATTGACGGCGCCACGGTTCGTCGGCTTGCATCCAACGGTCCATTATGCCGGATCCGACGCGGGCTTGCCACCGGCCCCAGCGTCTCTGCCGCTCGACTGCCCTTTCAGGAGCCGCTGGGCCAGCGGCCAGGACGCCTCCAGATGGTCGAGGTACTGCTCCGAAGAAAGGAGCGGACCACGTGCGTCGGCCAGAGAAAAGAGCCACGCGTCGTCGTAGAGGTTGCTGTTGATCAGCGATGGGTCCGCGAGCACCCTCGGATTGAACTCGGCGACCTCGCCGTCCATCGGGCAGTAAAGATCGCTGGTCGCTTTGGAGCCCTCGATGAACCCCATCGGGTCGCCCGACCGTACGGCCCGGCCCGGTGCGGCCGACCAGGCAAGATGGTGCACGTCGCCCAAGAGCTTCACGGCATACGCGGAAAACCCCACTCTGCAGACGGCGCCGTCCGGTTGCACCCACATGTGATTGCGCGCGTACTGCCGGTCCGTGGCGATAAACGCCGGAGAGCGGCCCATCATGAAGATCAAGGGCTTGGGCATCACTTGCTGCTCGTCGCCGGTTTGCCGGTGCCGAAGCAGTACAGATCGCCCGCATCGGTCCCGATCACAAGCCGCCCGGCGGCCACCGCGGGCGAGGCCGCAACGTGGCCGCCCACCTCGTAGCGCCAAACCTCTTTGCCGGTCTGGAGGTCGACCGCGTAAATCCTCCCGTCGCCCGAGCCGACCAGCGCGAGATTTCCAGCCACCACGGGCGAACTGTCCACTTGTCCCTGCGTCGCAAAGGCCCAGAGTTCGTTGCCGGTTTTCGGATCCAGGGCACGAAGTTGCTTGTCGCGAGCACCCACGATGACCCGCTCGGGCGTCACCGCGGCCGAGGAGCGGAAGGACGTGCTCCGCCTGGAATCTTGAGAGGTCCAGGCGACCTCGCCCTTGGTCCAGTCGATCGCCAGAAACGTGCCGCCTTCGGTGCCGACGTAGGCCATCGGGCCGGCCACCGCGGCCGTGCAGCCGGTTGGGCCGTCGAGCGGCACGTGCCGGACCGCCTCGCCCCGTTCGAGGTCGATCACATGCAGGCGCCCATCGCAACCGGCAACGAAAGCGTGTCCGTCGGCGACGGTGGGAAACGAGCGGATCTGGTCGCCGCTCTCGTATTTCCAAACCAGCTTGCCGTCTGCGGCGGCGAGACAGTAGATGTTGCCGTCTTGGGACCCGAAAAGGACGTTGGGACCGTGGAAGTTCGCGCACGAGTTGATCTCGGCCTCGGTGTCGAACTACCATTTCGGTTTTCCCGCGACGGTGTCGAGGCAGTAGAACCGCCCCTCGGCATCGCCGAGGTACACTGAGCCGCCGTGCACGGCGGGAGCGGCCGTGAAGCCCAACTTGGTGAAAGATCGCCACTTTTCCGTTCCGCCGGCCAGATCGATGGCGTACAGATTGCCGCCGAGCGAACCGGCGTAGACCGTGCCGTCGACAATGGCAACGGCGTTCTCGAAGTTGTCGTGCTCGGTGGAAAAGGTCCAGAGCATTTCGAGTTGGGGCGCCAATTCACAGGGCGCGGTCCCGGTGGCCTGCGGGTTGCCGCGAAAGACGGGCCAGCCGGGCGAAGCGGCTGCGACCGGCGCGGCTTGCGGCGAAGGACCGGGCTTC
>JABWBD010000292.1 GCA_013360685.1 Pirellulales bacterium | reverse complement strand
GCCGGTCCGGCCGCGCGATCAAGCTCACCGCGGCTGCCGGCACGGATACCAGCCTGGGCGGCTGGCACAACAGCGGCCCGGACCGCAGCACGCCGACCACCAGTGTCGACAACGCCATCACCAACGGCCGCTGCACGTTTGAATTCTGGATCCATCGGCCGAGTTCCGAAAGCGGCCTCTCCGCGTTCCTGCTCGGCGACGAGCGCGATGTGGCGTTGCGCGTGGCGCCGGAGACCGGGGCATTGCTTTACCAGGACCGCGGCAAATGGGTCGCCTCTGAGCACGTTCTGCCGCCCGGCGATTGGCAACGCCTGGCCGTTCAAGTCGACCTGGACCACGGCTGCTACTCGGCTTCCATCGGCACGGATGACTCGAAAGCCCTTTGCCGCGACGTGAAGTACGACATGCCCAAGGCCAGGAGCGTCGTCCAGCCGGGCGTGAACATCCCGATCGCGGTGCCGGTATTCAAGACCTTCGACTCCGTGCTCTTCATTCCCGAAGGTCGGCCGGGAAGCGTCGCGTATCTCGACGACGTCTCGGTAGAGTGGACCCCCACGCTCCACTATGCCCCGGCGGGCAAAGAAACCCTCTTTACCTGCGATTTCGAGTCGTATCCGACGGCCGACCACTTCGTCCAGCCCGACGGCTCCGAGGCCGGCCGCTGGCAACTCAAGGACAGGCCGGAAGGCTACTATGTGGCAAGCGGGATCTCGTTCGGCGAGGGAGTCAAGAGCTTGCACGCCCGCGGCGGGATGGACATCGTGTCCGACGGCCCGCAGCGCATCTTGGTCCGCGAGGACTCAATCCTCACCGTCGACTGCGATGTATTCATCCGCTCCTCCCAGCCGTTCCCATTCATGATCCCCAATCCATCGGTCCGCTCCGACCATCGGACAACGCTCAGCCTGTGCAAGCAGGATTCCGCCGAGGCGGTCGCGGCTCTCCAGGCCGGCGACGGCACGTGGCGATACCAGGACGGGGACCGCCACGTCGACAGCCGGGTGCCGATCGCCTACGATGTCTGGAACCACGTCCAAATGGCCCTGGACATGCGGACGGGCGTTTGCGCGTTCGTCGTCCAGCCTGTCGGCGAATTGCCAACGCCCCTGGGCCGCGGCCACTGGAGCGGCGGGCGCCGTGCCGGCGAAGCGGTCCGATTCTCGATCGCCCCCTCGGGCACTCCCGGCCACATCAGTTGCTACGACAATGTCGTGATCACGTGTGCGCGGGGTGATGAGTAAGGACCTCGGGCCGAACCTTGGATAGGATGGAAGCCCTGAACAGGAGAAAACCGTTGTCCTTGCCCTCGCCTTGCCGTACCCAAGGCGTTTCCTACAACACCACGGCCGCGACCGCGACGCCGACCATCACGGCCCCGACGGTCACCTTCGCCAGCGTGCCGAACAGCCGGCCCCAGAAGGCAGCCTTGCCGACCTGCCAGGTTTCCTCCAGAGGCCGGCCTGCCGAGCGTTCGCCCACCATGGCCCCGATCATGGCTCCCGCGGCGGCGAACAGAATGGCGGCAACGATCGGGCCGACGATCGGAATGGGGACTCCGATGCCCGCTCCGAGAATCGCCCCCACGACCGACCCGACCAGGGCCATCACCACCCCGCGGCGGCTCCCGCCTCCCTTGGCCACTCCCAGGGCGCCGGCGATGAATTCGATCAGCTCACCCAAAGCGGCCAGGACGAGCATCGCTGCGACCACTTTCCAGCCGAACCCGGCCGGTGGTTCCGCGGGGACGAAGCAGGCGTAGACGGCCGCAGCAGCCACCATGAGCCAGTTTCCCGGCAGGCCGAGCACCGTCAGCACCAGACCGAAAACCAGAATCAGGACCAGCAGCACCGCATAAAGAGCGCTCATTCCAAACCTCTGGTGAATCACTGGTATGAAATACCCTAAGAACTCGAGACCAGCGTAGGCAGTCTCAAGCGGTCGATCAAGCAGGCCCTGCGGCAGTTCGGGCCGGTCCAGGTACTGCCCTACCGGGGTGATAGCACGAATGAGCATCTCTACTTGCCCGCCGATCTGATCAGAACGGTCCGGACCACCAGATTCAACAACACCCGGACACGCCTGCCGTTGACCGGCGTGGCGGCCACCTCCCAGGCCGTCCACCACGGCCCCAACGGCGAAACGCGAAGTCTCACGAAATCAAATGCCAAGGAAAGGACCGAATGACGGAACCCGCGACCGAACTCCTGCTGCGAGTCAACGGCATTCAGGCCGCCTTCGGGATCGAGTTGGGATTCGACAGCCAACGTGCCAATGAAGGCCGGGCCGACGACCCGTACCGCCAGGCGAATGTCTCCTATTCGCTCCTCCAGCGCCGCAACGGCCGGATCGTTCGCCACACGTTGATCGACGTCGGCATGGGCGTGGTCCCTTCGCTGCTGGAATTCGAGGTCACGCACGGGGCCTGCGTCGTCCACGACGTCCTCCTCACGCATCCTCATTACGACCATTTCGGCCAGATCGACTGGCTGTCGATGGCCTTGCTTCGAAACGGCCGCGAGGATCAGCCCAGGCCGTTGCCCATCTACGCAACGCGTGCCTGCTGGGAAGCAGGTCCGAATGCCATATTCCGCTATCTGGCCGAGCGCAGCGACTTCCGACCTGTCGAACCAGGGATCCCGGTCGTGCTCGGCGACCTGATCCTGACGCCCTTCGCCGTCGATCACGGCCCGAAGGCGCCCGGGGCGCTGGGGTTCGTCGCACAGTATGGCAAGCGCAAGATCGTCGTCTCCGGCGACTTCCTCCACGTGCCCGATGAGGAGAACTCGCTCCTCTTTGAGGCCGACGTCTGCTTCCTCGACGCCAACACCTGGCATCCGGCCGAGTGGACCTGGCACCAATCGGTCCTGGGAAACCTGCGGTTGATCGAAAAGTGGAAGCCCAGACGCACGTACTTCGTCCACTACTCGGGCTACGAAGATCGCAATCACCCGAACCATGGCATCAACGGCCCAATGGGGCGGGATCGCTTTTGCCGTGAGCTTCACCACGTTGCTGGAGAAAGCGATATCCAACTCGCACGGCACGCGATGCTCCTCGGTGGTGATACGCCCTGGCCGGATTGATTCAAGGCGACCGACCATGTTGTGAATGACGGTAGCGGTTGCCGTGCTCTACTTGGGGACCGGTGGCAACCGCGGCTTCACCGGGATAGATTTCGGAATCCGGCTCGACGGACGCCCCGCATCTTCAGCTCTCCCTCGGCTCCGTCTTCCGTTCCGAGTGCTCCTTCAGCCAGACCGCCAGATCGTCCCGGCCCCCGAAGTCAAGCAGGGCTTCGCCGAGACTGGGTCGTCCACGGTGAGGCTCACTCGGCCTGGTCGGACACAGCGACCGCGGGCACGTCGACCGCATCACCGACCCCGTAGTCAAACACCTCGAACCAGGAGTCTTTGGAAAAATCCCCGGCCAGTCGGTCGGCTTTTGCCTCGGGGCAGGCATCGGTATCGATCAGCGCGGCCGTCTTGCTGAGCACCTCGATCAACGGATACTCGACCGTGCGCGCGGCGTTCACGAGCCGGGCGCCGTGGTAGTAGCGGAAGTGGTTGAGGACGAAGTCCGTATCCGTGAGCACCCGGCCGTCCGCCACGCCGGTGACGCGCCCGGCGCCGATCCTCGAATCGAGGTCCAGGCCCAATTCGGCGTCCGCGCCGCTCCGTTTCGCCGCCAGAACCTTGGAAGCGATGCGACGTGCCGAGTTGCTGATGAAAATGCGCCTGCCGATCATGGCATCCAGGTCAGGCGGGGCCGGGGAGACCGTGATGGTCTCCGTTGCCCGGTCGACCCTGGTGATCGTGCCGCGGAACTCGTGGCTGTCCAGGGTGATGCCGGTGCCGTCCCTGGTGAGTTTCGTGCCGCCGACCAGCACGATTTGAACCGCACCGCCGCGCTGCTGCCGGTATAGTCCGAAGCGGCCGGCAAACTCGAATCCGCCCGGCGCGGTCCGCTCCACGGTCCCGTCCGCGGATGCAAAGATGGTGTCGGTGCGGTCCTCCAGCTCCACGACGGCAGCGCAGGCAGGCAACCCGCCTTCGTCCGCGCCGCTCAGGGTCAGCGGCTTCACGGACCTGATGACGGGGTTTTCCTTGTACATCTCCATCAGCCCGAGGACTTGCGTCCTGACCGGTGCGGATCCCGATTTGTGGAGCAGGAGCCATTTCATCTCATAGGGCGAGCCGCCGGCCGGCGACTTGCCGTCGCAGACGACCAATTCGGCGCCTTCCGCGCCGGGCACGGTGAGCCGGAAGTGGAGCCCATCGGCGTCCTTCAGCGCCCAGTCGGCGGCCCAAGTGCCCGCCGGAGTATCGCGGGCCACGTTGTAGAGATAGGGGAAGGCAAACCTCTCGGCACCGTGCTTCGCGATCCAGTCTGCGTCGCCATAGGAAACCTCCGGTCCGGCCAGCGTGCCGCCGTCCTGCTTTTTCAGCGCCAGCCCTTGCGTGGAGAAATCGCCTTCCTGGACATGGAAGCTCCACCAGTGCTCAACGCCGCCGTGGATGCGGTACAGGTCCAGGCAGTAGAAGTCGGAATCGTTGACGTCAATGACCGCCAGCATGCGGCGCTGCCAATTGCTGCGATCGATCGAGTAACCTTTGCCCGCGGCGACCTGATCCACGAATGCCTGCGCGTGGGCTTCGGCAAGATGCACCGGGCCGGCATCGGCGAAGAGCTGCGGGGCGGCGCTCAGATTCACTGGCGGGATCTGGCGGGCCAGGTTGTGGGTCATCCAGTTGCCTTCCCACGAGCTCCATTGCCGAGGATAACCCAGGTGTGCGAGGACGGTGCTTTGGAAGGCAGCCAGGCCGATGTCCATGATGTCATCGTGGACGTGGCAGCGGGC
The DNA here is from genome assembly GCA_013360685.1 of Pirellulales bacterium. Lineage (GTDB taxonomy): Bacteria > Planctomycetota > Planctomycetia > Pirellulales > Thermoguttaceae > JABWBD01. The sequence continues at coordinate 5,715 of JABWBD010000292.1, read as the reverse complement.
GCGGCCGTACATCATCCACAGGGCGCGCTTGGCGTCGCCCTTGCCGCCGCGGAGAATGGCCAGGCCATAGCCGTCGTGAAGCGAGCTGGCGTCGTTCCAGTCGTCGGGCCACTTTGCCGCTTCCGCCTCGATCTGCTCGCGCGTATACGGAAAGTCGAGAGACGGCTGCCAGCCCGGCGCGTTGGCCAGGGCCCAGGCGAACTTCGGATCGTGGAACAGGTGGTAGGCGTGTTCATACGCCGCCGCCCCGCCGCTTTCCCAGGTAATTCTGGCGCCCTGGTTGTAGCGGGGATGGCTCCCGCTGTCGCCCACCGAAGGATAGCAGCGGTCGATCAGGACGTTCTCCATGTCGAAGTCGAAGACGTTATGGTAGCGGCGGCTTTTTGCGAGATTCGGGTATTTCGCCTCCGGGTAGATCTCGGGCCGCAGTTGCCGGAGGTGTTCGATCGATTCGAGGATCGGGCCAAGGGCCGACACGTGCATGCCGTTGTACCCGCCCGTCGCCTCGTACGCCGCGCCGTCGCGGAAGAAACCGTTGGCGACCATCGAGCGCATCCCCGCCCGGTGTTCCGCGGACCAGTTGTCCGGGATCATCGAGACGTCGTAGAGCGCATCCATGAATTCGGCGCCGCGGGAGTAGTTCAGCGCCTCGGCCATGCGCACGAAACCGCGTTGCGAGTACGGGACATTCGACGCGCAGGACGTGTCCATGCTGGCCTGCATCCAGACGGCGAAGAGGTTTTCCTCGATGAAGCGGCGGACATCCTCGCCCGTCCTCACGTTCAAGCCCTTCCCCTTGAGGAATGGAACGATCTCCTGGTCCTGGTCGATTGCCGGCCAGATTTTGTCGTACGCCTCGGCGTGGGCCCACTGATGGCCCGGCATGCTGATGGAGTAGACGGTCATGCCGGTAGCGTTCAGGCAGGGGCCTTCGGAAAACGGCGCCGGCCCCAATCGTTCCACCTGGCCGGCGGTGTTCCGGTGGCGGTGCTGGGTCATCGTGGCCAGATACGCCCACTCGACCGCCAGGCGCGACATCGCCACCAGCGCCTTGTGGACGTAGCGCACGTCGCCGGTGGCGAGAAAGCCGTCGGCACAGGCCGGGGCCACGTTGAGCATCTGGTGGCAATAGGCCTGGCAGATCTCGGCGATGAAGCCGTATCGAACGCCGTTCTGCTCGAAACCGCCGCCGATGCCGTCGTCCGGGTAGTCCCCGCTGGTCATGTCGCCGTTGGCAAAGTCGTTGGAGGGATAGACGGCGCCGTCGATCGGACACCGGATCTTCCAGCGGTGGGGAATTCCCATGTCCACGGTCCAGGGATAATAGGCGGTCTTGCGGTAGATCTCGGGGCCGTGCAAGGGGCAGCCCTTGGCGATGTTGACCCAATGCCAGCGCGGAATGGTCGAGTCCGGCTGCAGCGACCAGATGACCTCGTCGCTCACTTCGAGCCATTGGCTGCCCGGCGAGCCCTGGCCTTTCATCCTTCGCTTCACGTTCTCGGTCGTGATCGTCTGGCCCTGCTTGAGCTCGGGCAACGCCTCGCCCAGCGGCCAGCGGCGGGGAATCGCTACTCCTTTCCATTGGCGAAAGGTCCGCAGGTCGTCCAGCGACCAGATTTCCAGCGGCACCACGATTTCTCCGGCAGGATGGGCGAAACGGATCTCCGCCCTCTTGGCCGGCCGGAGCGATCGGAAGTAGAACTTGCGGATCTCCGACTTCGCCGGCAATCGGGTAAAGTCGAACAACGCAACGGAGTCGGGCACGGTGACTTTGATCTCCGGAGCATCGACCGGCGCTCTCAGGGCCACAAGGAACATCCGCTCGACGCCGACGATGTCGGGCGCATACGCCACACGATCATCGGCCCAGACGGGCCACCCTCCGTGAAGAAAGAACATGAGCGCGAGGATCCCTGCTCGCAGGCAAGCACAACGCATGGTGGTCTCTCCTCGGAAGTGACGGCGGTCATTCAGCGCTGGATGCGTCCAAACGACCGTGGAGATACGCAATGCCCTTGGATCATACGCCAGCTTATCGGCGGCTTCGGCCGTCTGTCAATTGTGCCGGTGGAGGACCCGTGCGGGATTGCGGTCATGGCTGGAACAGGTATGCTGGTAATCGTCTTGGGACGGACTGGCGGCGCGGCGGTCAGGGAAAGGACGGTCTCGGAATGGGAACTGCCGGCAGGAGGGAAGGCAATGCCCCGCGCGACGGCTGCCGGCGGCTGTCCGTCCCCGTGCGCAAGATGTGCGTCCTGCGTTCCGGGTTCGTAGACCTGGACCTCGTAAAGGCTTACGCCGCGAAGCCGTCAATCCGCACCTGATTCCGGAGGAGCCGTGATGAACCCGACATCCCGCCGTGGTTTTTTCAAGCGATCGGCCGCCGCTTCCGCCGCGTTTGCCGCAGCCAATCTCCGCGCTAGCCCGTGGTTGCGCGCCGCAGGCGCGAACGATGATATACGACTGGCCGTGGTCGGCGTCGGCTCGCGGGTGAAGATCGGTGGCATGGGCAGGAACGAAATCCGCACTTTCCGGCGGATCCCCGGTGTTCGCATCGTTGCCCTCTGCGACGTGGACGACGCCAATCTCCAGCCGGAAGTGGAGAGCTTTCAGAAGCAGAATGAAAAAGTCGCCGCTTACGCCGACGTGCGCGAGCTCCTCGACAGTCGGGACATCGATGCTGTCGTCGTCACTACGCCCAATCATTGGCACGCGCTGGTGACGATTTGGGCTTGCCAGGCCGGCAAGGACGTGTACGTGCAAAAACCCGCATCCTACAACATCTTCGAAGGCCGTCAGATGGTCGACGCGGCCGGCAAGTACCGCCGCATCGTGCAGTGCCCCAACGGATCCCGCACTCCGAACGGCCATGCGGAAGCGCTAGACTACGTACGCCGGGGAGAACTCGGCAAGATCTTGACGGTTCGCCACGTGCATTTCTCGCCCCGCTCGAGCATCGGCAAGGCGAGCGCCCCTCAGCCGATTCCCTCCACACTCGACTACAACCTCTGGTCCGGCCCGGCGCCGATCGTGCCGCTGGCGCGCACCAATCTCCACTACGACTGGCACTGGCAATGGCTGTACGGCAACGGCGAGTTGGGGAACTGGGGTATTCACCACCTCGATGGCTGCCGGATGATTGTCGGCGGCGGGCTGCCGCGGCACGTCATTACCATTGGCGGGCGGTTCGGCTACGAGGATGACGGTCAGACGCCCAATACGCTGATCGTCTACTTCGATTACGAGCCGGCGCCGGTCGTCTCCGAATTCCGCGGCCTGCCCAAGGACAAGTCCTTCCTGGCCAACGCCGTCGCCGGAAAGGATTTCTGGGGCGCCGACGCAATGGATTCCTATCAGGGAATCCCCATCGGCAAGGTCATTCATTGCGAACATGGTTACGTGATCAGCACCATCAACAGCCATGCGGCTTTCGATACCCGCGGCCGGCAGATCATGACGTTCGAGCCGACCACCCCGCCTCTGAACGACAACTTCATTCAGGCCGTGCGCAGCCGCCGCGCGGGCGACCTGGTGAGCGACATGCTGCAAGGGCACCTCTCGGCCGTGCTCGTCCACCTGGGCAACATTTCGTACCGAATCGGCAAGACTATGCCGGACAGCGAAATCCGCCAACGCGTCGAAGGCGACAAGGAGCTGTCCGCCGCCTACCAGCGGCTCCAGGCACACTTGTGCGCTAACGGAGTCGACTTGGACAAGACGCCCGCCACCCTCGGGGCAATGCTCACTTTCGATCCGGATACGGAACGCTTCGTCGGCGAGTTCAGTCAGGCGGCAAACCAGTTGATCTCTCGGGAATACCGTCCGCCGTTTGTGGTGCCAGAGCACGTATGATCGTAGCGCGCAAGCGGCCTGGTTTTCCTGCCGCGCCCTCCAATTTCCATCCCCCCCTCACTCCCGGTATCAGCATGTCGGCCTCCCGTCTCTTCTTGGCTGCGTTGTTGTGTTTCTGCTCGTCGGCCGGTGCTTCGATCGCCTCGGACGACGATTCGGCAAATCAGCGACTGGCGGAGCTCAAGCCGCTGGACCCGCTGGTTCTGGATCTGACCAGCCCGACGACAACGATCGTATCGCCGGCCCTGCCGGCCTATGAGCCGATTGCACGAAAGCTGGCCGACGCTCTCGATAAGACTACCGGCCGGCGTCCGGCCCTCCTGCCCGATACGGCTCCCGCCGAGGATTTGGGCCCCGGCCCGCTGATCTCGCTGGGCAACCTGATGGACTCGCAACTTGGGCGGCGCCTCTACCTGGATGCCTATGATTTCACCGACTACGCCTGGCCGAGTTCCGGCGGCCACGTCGTCCGCTCGGTTCGCGATCCCCTCCAGACCGGCGCACACGTGCTGGTGGTCGGCGGAAGCGACGCAGCCGGCGTGGCCGACGCCGCGGACGAACTGGCCGGACTGGTGCGGTCGCACGGCGGACGGCTGGGCTACGTGAATCGCGTGAAGCTTGGGCGGCTGGCCGGCGACATCCAACGCTACACCGAAGGCCTGCTGGCCGACGACATCCGGAAGTGGAACCGCGTGGGCGGATCCGGAAGCTGGGACCATCAGATCGCCATCGCCAAAGCGGCCATCGGTTACCTCCGCACGGCCGACGAGGATTATCTTGCCGGTTTCGGCAGCGAACTCCGCTACTGGTTCGATCACGACGTCTTCCATCCGGGCAGCGAAGCCAAACCGATGCTGCACGGTTTCCTCCACCCGATTCTAACGGCTTGGGACCTCGTGGCCGACCATCCGTCGTTCTCGCCCGACCAGCGGCGGCGCATCGACGCCGATTTCCTGGCCGCCTTCCGCAGCCCCGAAGGGCCCGACCGCATCGCCGGCGAAAGCCGCCGACGGGCCGTCCGCAGCAATCACAGCACGCGGACCGGGCTGGACGCCTTTTTCGGCGGGCGATACTTCGACCGCCGCTATCGCATCGAGGACGGCCGTCGTTGGCTGGCGATCGCCGACGCGATGTTCGCCCCGATGCTGGAGTCGGCCAAGCCCGGCGAGGATTCCTGGGGCCATCAATGGGCCTCTTCGCTTTTCAACACGGTCGTGTATGGCCTGGCGGCTCGCGGGGACAGAGTCCTTTCCTCCCCGGCACTGAAACAAGCGGCCGACCGGGCCTTGATCGCCCACCCTTACGCCAGTCCTCCCTTCGTCTATCTGGCGGCCTGCGCCGTGGCCACCGGCGACTCCGGCTACCTGAGCAGTTTTCCCGAGGCCGATCTGGCCCGCCGGGGCGCCGGCATGCACGGCCAGGGCGACGAGTACCTGCGAAGCTTTGTGACCGGCCGGCCCGTCGTGCCGCGGCAGGACCTGCTCGGTGTGGCCGTGGCACCGTTGGCGCCCTTGTGGTACGAAACTTACGAGAACGGGCCCAAGGGCGACGGCTTCTTTGTGATCAATCAGCCGCTGGACGCGTGTTTCGACAAAGTCTCGATCCGGGAAGGGTGGGGCCCCGACGACTTCTATCTGCTGCTCGACGGCATCTCCGGCGGCGTCCACGCCTACCAGGACGCCAACTGCATCGTGCGGCTTGCCGACCACGGCGTGCAATGGCTCGCCGGCACCTATCGCGAGACCGCCTCGGCGACCGTGCGGAATGAGAACGGAGTGTTCGTGGCCCTCGACGCCGCCGGCCCGGGCCAGGTGCACCGCTACGCGCGGCGGCTCTATGCGGGCGAGGCGGGAAAGGCGGCGG
>JABWBD010000291.1 GCA_013360685.1 Pirellulales bacterium | reverse complement strand
GGGCGGCGCGGGCAACCGCGGCGGACGGCGCGGCGGCGCGAGTCTCGACGGTTGCCGCCGAGCTTGCGGCAATCCGGATCGGCGCCTCGCATTTTGGGCATTTCGCCTGCGGCCTTTGTCGAGAACGATGAATGGCATTGGGGACACGTCACGAGGATGCTCACGAGCGGACCCTTTGCGGCAAGAGATGCTTTGCCGGGTATCCCACCCGGGACGCCGCGATTATAAGCGACGGCGTGGGAGAGTGCCATACCACCCGGCGAGGCGAACGGTTCTTATGGCTGCCGGAAGGTCTTGGCGATGTCCTGTGCGGAATGTAGGACCCGAACGATTTGAACCCCGGATCGTTTCACACGGTACAGGATCACGAATGGTCGCGCGACGAATGCTCGAATGCCTGGAGTTCCGTCGCCTCGCCGCCATCGAGCCGTTCGATCCTTTCCGCAAGATCTTCGGGAAGGCGTTCCGTCTGCTCATCCCGGTCGCGCAGCAGTTGCACCGCTTCGACCAGCATTTGCTCGGTGTCACGATACTTCCCACTCGCCAAGGCATCCTGGACGAGTTGCTGGAGATTGGGAGGGAAAGAATACGACATCGCAGCCGCCTTTTCAGGGAAAATCAATTGCCTTACCATCACGATACCGTCAGGCTGTCTTCGCGGCAAGTCGTTTTCCCAACCAGTCCAGGAGCCAATCCATGAAAAGCCGGCTACGACGCTTTCTGCCATTTCTTGCTTTCTTCGTACTGATTCCCGCCGCGGCCAACGCCCGCGAGCGATGGTCCGAGGAACAGGCCCAAGCCTGGGGCCGCCGGACGCCTTGGCTGGTCGGCAGCAACTATGCTCCGGCCTATGCAATCAATCAGCTCGAGATGTGGCAGGCCGACACGTTCGACCTGGCGGCCATCGACCGTGAACTCGCGCTGGCCGAACAACTGGGTTTCAACAGCATGCGGGTATTCCTGCACCATCTCCTCTGGGAACAGGACCGCGAAGGATTTCTACAGCGCATCGAGACATTCCTCGAGATCGCCGACAAGCACGGCATTGGAGCCATGTTCGTGCTCTTCGACAGCGTCTGGGATCCCAATCCGAGGCTGGGCACACAGCGAGAGCCGCGGGCGGGCGTCCACAATTCGGGCTGGGTCCAGAGCCCGGGGGCAAAAGACCTGACCGATCCCGGCCGCCACGCGCTGCTCGAGCAGTACGTCAAGGGCGTCATCGGCCGCTTCAAGACGGACCGCCGCGTCCAGGCATGGGACACGTGGAACGAGCCGGACAACACGAACGACAACAGCTATGGGAAGAACGGCCTCGACCAGGAGTCGGCCGGCAAGCAGGCACTCACGTTGGAACTGCTGAAGAAGACCTTCGCCTGGGCCCGCCAAGCTGACCCGGCGCAGCCGCTTACGTCCGGCGTGTGGCTGGGAGGCCACAAAGCCGATCCCCAGAAACTTGTTCCCATGGAGAAAGTGCAACTGGATGAGTCGGACGTGGTCAGCTTCCACTGCTACGGCAATCTCGACGAGATGAAGAAGTGGGCCGCGAGCCTCCGCCGCTACCGCCGCCCGGTGCTGTGCACGGAATACATGGCTCGTCCGGCCGGCAGCACGTTCGATCCGATCCTCGGCTATCTCAAGCAGGAAAATATCGCGGCCTACAACTGGGGCTTCGTCGCCGGCAAGACCAATACGATCTACCCCTGGGCCTCATGGCAGACGCCGTGCGAGCGGGAGCCCGAGGTCTGGTTCCACGATATTTTCCGCCCCGACGGCAGGCCGTTCGATCCCAGCGAGGTCGAGTACATCCGTCGCGTGACGGGCGGCGGACGGTAGAGTCGGTGTCCGCCGCTTCTGCGCGGCGCGCGCGTGTTGCGGAGTGATGGAGTGATGGGGAGGCAGTTTCCAGCCTTCCACGACTCCATCGCTCCAGTACGCCATCACCCCTTTCCCACTGGCCGCGGCTCGGCAGCGTTACGCCATGGGTCGTGTACTCCAACGGCTCCCTTATCCGTCGGATGTTGCCCGCCGGCGGTTCAAGCAGCCCGCCAGCCAGTCGGCCTGGTCTGGGCGAAGCGGCGGATCGGGAGGGCCGCCGTAGTCCACTGCGCCGCGGGCGTAGGGGCCGCCGTCATAGGCCTGCTGAAAGGCATATTGCAGGTCCAACGGCACTTCCGCCTCACCCTTGCGCAACGGGACCGGTATGCAGGGCAATGGTCCCTCAAGCCGCACGGCGAATAGTTCGTATTCCTGCCGCACATCCCGCTCCCAGGCGCGGTTGACCGCCACGAGGTAGTCCGGCTGAGGTTCCAGGCGGCCGGCCGATTCGATGATCCAGGGATCCGCGATCAGCGGGTCGCCCGCTCGCAAGAGGTCCAGCTCGATGAGCGAGGTCTCGCTCTGGAGGATTTCTTGCTGCTTCGCCAGGTAGGCCCGGCGATCAGGCCCGGGCCGCTTGTTCGACGGACTGGCAATCTCAATCAAGGTCACTAGCCCGTGCCCTCGCGATGCGTCTCGAATCTCCACGAAATGGTGCCGCAGCGGCGCGTTGGGAATGCGCATGCGGATCGAGGGCGAGACGTCGGTACGCGGCTGGTCTATGAGCGCCACGGCGACGTTGGAAACCGTTTCGTTCGTGTTCAGGGGCTTGACGACGGCCACATCCGGAACAATCCGCCGCGGTTCCTCTCCCCCAACAATGCCGATCTCCGGGCGCATTTCCAGCCGCGCGTAATACGGGCGCGGAAGGGTGCGGTTCAAGTCGCCCCTGATCGCAGCCGCCAAGGCGTCATGGAAATCGGGCCAGATGTCCGGTGCTTCCAGGTAAGGATCCATTCCGGGAAAGGGGGAAGGCATCGTAGGACTCCAGGGATCGAGAGACCGCGGGCAAGCTGCCGGACAACCCTATTGTATCCTGAAGGCGCTCCGTCGCGAAATGCCCGGTTGGAATCGACTGCGGCAAGAAGCTCGGATGCGACGCGGATCGACGGAATGGCGCTTCCCCAGTCCCATCAGGGCCACGGATGGCAGCACCGCACCATGAATGAGCGACTTGGTATTCCGGCACTGCCATCCGAAAGCGCAGTTTGGCCTGGCGGCAGGGATTCTCGGCGCCGCGAGCCGTCAATCCCGCCGCACGAATTTCTGTGCCCGCTTGCCGATGATATCGACGGCATAGATGTTGCCCCGCGAATCCAGGGCCAGGCTGTGCAGCCAGTTCAATTCGCCCGGTTGTTCCTTGCCGTCCTCGCCCTTGGGGACCGTCCAGATCTGAAGGACGCGGCCCGAAGTGTCCAGCCGCATGAAAAGCTGGTCCTTGGGCGGGCAGCCGAGCACTTTGTCCTCGGGCCTCCAGATCATCGGCGACGAGCCGCACGTCCAGATCTCGTCGTTTTCCGTCATCCAGAAGGACCAGGGGACCAGCAGGTTCTGCCACTGTTCGAGGAACTTTCCGTCCCGGTCGAAGACCTGGATGCGGACGTTGTTGCGGTCGGCCACGTAGAGCCTGCCCTTGGAATCCATGACGATGGCGTGCGGAAGGTTGAACTCGCCGGCGCCCGTGCCGAGTTTCCCCCAGCTCTTCACAAAGCGGCCCTGCTTGTCGAAGTGGACGACGCGGGCGTTGCCGTATCCGTCGGAGACGAACACCTCGCCGTCCGGGCCAATCGCCATGTCCGTCGGGCGGTCGAAATGGCTTTCGTCGCACCCGGGCCGCCCGGGAGTTCCCAACGTGCGGAGAAGCTTGCCCTCGGGCGTGCACTGCAAGACGACGTGGTTGCCGACGTCGGCCAGCCAGACGTTTCCCTCGCGGTCGAACTTGATCTGGTGGGCCTTGCCGATGAACTGCTCGCCCCACGCGCGGACCAACTTCCCGTCGGGCCGATAGACCTGGACCGGCGGTTTCTCGCGCGTGAAGATCCAGATGTTGTCGTCACGGTCCACCGCCACGCCCGGCATCGCGCCCCACTGGACGGCGTCCGGCCGCTGCGGCCAACTTGGATCGACCTCGTACCACGTGGACAAGTTGATCCGGAGGTAGGGTGAAGGGTTGGCAGGCTCCGCGGTGAAGCAATTGCCGGCCCACCCGGCGATGGTCGACAAAACGCCGGCCAGCAGCGCCAGGCGGCGCGGCAGGCGAGAGAGTCCACGATTGATCATCATCCCACTCCTTCGATTCCCGTTCATGCGAGCGAACAGCGGGGGTGGACGCAGCGCCGGCCCGAAAAAGCGATTTCCCATTCCCCGACAGGGTGCATCGTAGTCCGCGGTCGGGTCGGAGTCCAGGAGGATCTTCCCAGGTGGGGCTGTCTTAATCGGCGGGTCCCCATAGGATTACGCGATTGGCCCCCGTGCAACGCCTGGGAGCTTTTCTTGGGTCAAAGGATGGCGGCGGGGCTTGCCTTCGGAAAAGGTCATGGGAGAGAAAGCCGTGTCCCCGACACTGCGGATCCTCCATTTGGAGGACAACCCGCTCGACAGCGAACTGGTGCTCGAGTTGTTGCGAGCGGACGGACTGGCCGCCGAAATCGATCGCGTTGACACGGCTGAGGATTTCCAGGAGGCCCTTGCCCAAGGGACCCACGCCGTAGTTGTTTCCGACTATACGATGCCCGGACTCAATCCCCTGGAGACCTTGCGGCTGGCACGGCAAGTACGTCCGGAAGTGCCGTTCATCTTCGTATCCGGCACGTTGGACGAGGATTTGGCCCCCGAGATCTACAAGATGGGGGCGAGCGATTACGTGCTCAAGCATCGGATCGCGCGTCTGGCGCCGGCGATCCGCCGGGCGTTGGACGAGGCCCAAGAGCAGGCCCGCCGCAGATCGGCGGAAGCGGCGCTGCGCGAGAGCGAGGAAAAACTGCGCCTGGTGATTGAGTCTGCGCCGAACGCCATGGTAATGGCCGATCCGGCGGGCCGGATCATCCTGGTCAACGCCCAGACCGAGAAAGTGTTCGGCTACCGGCGCGAGGAATTGATGGGGCAGCCGGTCGAGATCCTCGTTCCCGAGCGGTTTCGCGCCAAGCACTCGGACGATCGCCGCGGCTTCATGGCCGATACGCAGGCGCGGCCGATGGGCGCCGGCCGCGACCTCTATGGACGGCGCAAGGACGGCGCCGAGGTACCGGTGGAAATCGGCCTAAACCCCATCAAGACCGAGGAAGGCACGTTGGTGCTGGCCGCCATTGTGGACATTACGCAACGGAAGCACGCCGAGGAAGAGCTGCGCCGCCTGCACGCCGAACTGGAACGGCGCGTAGAACAGCGGACTGCCGAACTGGCCGCCGCCAACCGCGAACTGGAGGCATTCGGCTACAGCGTCTCGCACGACCTGCGGGCGCCGCTGCGCCACATCATGAGTTTCGTCGAAATGCTGGGCAAGACCGAGGCGGCGAAACTGAGCGAGAAAGGCAACCGCTACGTACGGATCATCTCCGATGCCGCCAGGCGGATGGGAGAGCTGATCGATGGGCTCTTGGTCTTTTCGCGGATTGGCCGCGCCCCATTGGCCGACAAGCTCGTGGACCTCCGGCAACTCGTCGCCGCGGCCCGGCAGGAGTTGGCCTCGGAGACGTCCGGCCGGGCCATCGAGTGGCAAATCGGCCCGCTGACGGAGGTCCGCGGCGACCCATTGCTCCTGCGGTCGGTGGTCGTGAATCTCGTGTCCAACGCGATCAAGTATACGAAGAACCGGGATCCTGCCCGGATCGAAATCGGCTGCCGGGAACAGGAGGACGAGGTGGTCTGCTTCGTGCGCGACAATGGGGCGGGCTTCGACATGCAGTTTGTGGGCAACTTGTTCGGGGTCTTCCAGCGCCTGCACCGTGCCGAGGAGTTCGAAGGAACCGGCATCGGGCTGGCCAGCGTCCGCCGGATCGTCCAGCGGCACGGCGGAAAGGTCTGGGCCGAGGGAGCGGTGGACCAGGGCGCAACGTTTTGCTTCTCGCTGCCCAAGCAGCGGAGTGGTCCATGACGGCGCTGAAACGAATCCTGCTGGCCGAGGACGATCCCAACGACGTGGAGTTGACGCTCGCCGCGCTGGAAGAATACCATCTGGCCAACGAGGTGCAGGTGGTCCGCGACGGGGCGGAGGCCCTGGACTACCTGTTTTCGAGAGGAGCCTATGCCGGGCGGCAGGACGGCGCTCCCGTCGTCGTTTTGCTGGACATCAAGATGCCGAAGGTAGACGGCGTGGAAGTCTTGCGGCAGATCAAGAGCGATCCGGCCCTGCAATGCCTGCCGGTGGTGATGCTGACCTCATCGCGCGAGGAGCGGGATCTGGTGGATGCCTACCGATTGGGCGCCAACGCCTACGTGGTCAAGCCGGTCGATTTCCCGGCCTTCGTGGACGCCGTCAAGGAAGTCGGCATGTTCTGGGCCGTGGTCAACGAACCTCCCCCCGGCTCCCGCGGCCCGGCGATCCAGGCCGAGTCGCAAACACCTCAGCGGGGCGAGGAATCGATGGCCGGATGGTTTGGTGGATGAATGCAGTCGTGGAGTGGGGGAGGAATGGGGTGACGGAATGTCAGGGTGTCGAGATTTTGGCATAACGGAGGAATAGCGCGGCGGAGTGGGAGAGTCGCGGTAGTGGTGAAGTGGGCGTCCCATCACTCGCTTCGTCCGCTACTCCATCCCTCCCTTCCCCCGTTCCTCGTCGCTCCGGGCAACTCAGACCAGAGGGAGCCAGGCGGTGCTGCGAATTCTGCACCTGGAAGATGATCCGGTCGACAGCGAACTGGTGCTCGAGATGCTCCAGGAAGACGGATTGGCCGTCGAGATCGACCGCGTCGACACGTTTGCAGGATTCCGGGAGGCCCTTGCCCAGGGAGGCTACGCGCTGATCCTCTCGGACTACCGAATGCCCACGCTGGATCCGCTCGAGGCGCTGCGGCTGGCGCGCCGGGCCCGCCCCGAGTTGCCGTTCCTCTTCGTATCCGGCACGCTGGGCGAGGAGTTGGCCATCGAGACGCTCAAGCAGGGTGCGAGCGACTACGTCCTCAAGCAGCGGATGTCTCGGCTGGTGCCCGCCGTGCGCCGGGCGCTTCAGGAGGCGGAGGAACACGCCCGTCGCAAGCTGGCCGAGGCGGAGCTGAAAGCGCTCAATGAGACCCTGGAACAGAAGGTCGTCGAGCGGACGGCGATTGCCGAGCGGAGCGCAGCGCAATTGCGTCTTCTGGCCGGCGAACTGGTCCTGGCCGAGGAGCGCCAGCGCCACCGCCTGGCCCGCATCCTCCACGACCATCTCCAGCAGATGCTCGTGGCCGCGCGGATGAAGATCGGCCGTCTGCGCCGGCAGCTCGAGGACAATCGGCTCTCCGCCATGGCCGCCGAGGTGGATGAACTTATCGAGCAGTCGATGAACGAGTCGCGGTCGCTGACCGTGGAGTTGAGCCCGCCGGTGCTCTACGATCGGGGACTGGCGGGAGGCTTAGAGTGGCTCGCTCGGCAGATGGAGGAAAAGCATCACCTTGCCGTCGAGGTGGACCTGGGACCGGAAACGGAGCCCGTCGAAGAAAGCACCCGGATCTTCCTTTTCCAGGCCGCGAGGGAACTGCTTTTGAACGTGGTCAAACATGCGGAGTCGGACACCGCCTGGGTCGAGTTGACTCGCACCGGCGAGGACCGGCTGCGGCTGGCGGTCTTGGACACCGGGAACGGCTGCGACCCGGCAAGACTCGCCGCGCAAGGCCAGCCGGGCGGTTTCGGGCTGTTCAGCATCCGCGAACGGGTGGAGCTGTTTGGCGGCCGCCTGGAGATCGCCTCGGCCCCGGGCGAAGGGACGCAGGTCCTGATCGAGGTGCCGCGAGGCCGACAGCCCACCCCTGCCGGGAGCGGTATCGAAGCGGTGTCGGCCGACACGGCGGTTTCACTCGACCGCACGGCCGGCAAGGACCGTCTCGCGAAGGGAAAGATCCGCGTTCTCCTGGCCGACGACCACGCCGTGGTCCGCAAAGGGCTGGCCGGACTGCTGCGGGAGTATGCCGAATTGGAGGTCGTCGGCCAGGCAGCCGACGGGCTCGAGGCCGTCGACCTGGCCTTGCAGACGAAACCCGACGTGGTGCTGATGGACATCACCATGCCGGGCATCAGCGGCATCGAGGCGACCCGCCGCATTCTTGAAGTCCTGCCCGAAACCCGCGTCATCGGCTTGTCGATGCACGAGGCCGCCGACATGGCCACGGCCATCCGCAAGGCCGGGGCAGTGGCTTACCTTCGCAAGGACACCGATACCGACGATGTGGTTGGAGTGATCCGGGCACACGCGGGCTGAGCCACCCGCCTTGCCCGAAGCCGGCCCGCCCTCATCGCAGCCTGCCCGAGCCATCCGACGAAGTACAACCGTCATCCGCGCCGAACTTCGGATGGAAATCGTCAATCGGGCTGCTGGCGCGTGTGGGTATTGCCGATGTGCTTCTGTTCCAAGGCATACGCCCACCGCCCCGTTCGACGTCGGCGGCGGAGCAGGCGGAACCACTGGTTGAGCACGGCGGAGTATTGAAAGCCCTCGGCATCGCTCGGTGCAGGCTCATAGCCGGCGGAGCCGGCGCGGTGAATGCGAAATACCAGTTCGCTGCCACGAGCGTCGGCCAGCCAGAACTCGGGGATGTCGGGGCAATTACCCGAGGTGACCCACGCACGAAACTCGCCGAGAGTGCGGACGAAAGGAATCTCGATCTGTTCTTGGAAGCAGATGCTCGCTGCCATGATGCCACCGAGTCGTCGCGATCATCAGAAGGGGCAGGGGAGACAATTCCTTGTGCAACCCTCAGCAGCGCCTCGCACTCGGTGTGATTTCGTCAATAAGCCACTCTGGTGCGGACTCACTCCTATTATACCTACGAGACCGCCCGAACAAGGGAGTTGTCGAAAAGGGAGGAACGTAGAAGCCGGTATCGCCAACCTCAGAATCGCCGTTTTCCCCCGAACGATGCCCCCTCGAGAGTTATCACCGAAGCCTGGTGTTGCAAGATGTGCCAAAAAGTGGTACGATTGTACTAATTATGGGCACACCTACGCGAGACCATCCGATCAGTTCCGTCTTGTTCAGCAAGAATCGCCAGGCCGTTCTCGCTCTCTTGTTCAGCCACCCGGAGCGGAGTTTCTATTTGCGGCAGATTGTGCGCGCCTGCGGGGGTGGAATGGGGGCGGTCCGGCGAGAATTGCAGCAATTGGCCGACGCCGGTATTGTCAAACGCACCGTGCGCGACAAGCAGGTCTACTTCCAGGCCGAGGAAACGTGCGCGATTTTCGAGGAACTCAAGAGTATTGTGGTGAAGACCTCGGGAGTGTCCGACGTGCTGCGAGCGGCTTTGGCGCCGCTGAGCGACCGGATTGCGGTTGCTTTCATCTTCGGTTCGGTGGCCCGTGCGCGGCCGAAGCGCGGCAGTGACGTGGATCTAGCCGTCGTCGGCGATCTTGACTTCGTGGAGGTCGTCGGAGCCCTGGCTGTCGTCCAAGAGAGACTGGGGCGTGAAGTCAATCCGGTCGTGTATTCGCGGGACGAATTCCGCTCGAAGGTTCTCGGCGGTCATCACTTTCTGCGAAGCATTCTGTCGGAGGACAAGATCTTCGTCTTAGGGGACGAGCATGAGCTTGAAAGATTGGGCGCGAAATGCCTGGCTGACAGAGCATGAGACGAGCAGGAAGGAAATCACAGACTTCCTCAGTGTCATTGATCGTGACCTTCAGGACTGCCAGACACCAGGACTCAGTGCCGACTGGCGGTTAAGCATCGCGTACAATGCCGCGGTTCAGGTGGCGGTGGCAGGTCTTGCCGCCGAAGGATACCGGACCGTTCGCGAGTCGCATCACCATCGAGCCATTCATTCGCTGGCGTTCACGCTTGGACTAGAGACCACTACGATCACTCAACTGGATGCGTTTCGCAAGAAGCGCAATATCAGCGATTACGAGCGCGCGGGTGCGACATCGGACAAGGAAGTTGGGGAGATGACCGCGCTTGCTGCGAAACTTCGTGAAGACCTGATCCGATGGCTGCGAGAGCGGCATTCGGAGCTCGCTCCGGAGGGTGCCTCAGACTGAGAATCGGCCATCGTTTCACCGGATTGGCTCACCGTGCAGGTTGTGGCGGGACACCAGCTTATCTCCGCTATCCTTCCGTTCTGCTAAGACAGTAATTTACCGAATATACCCTGCTTGCAGCGAGGTGCAGTCGCTCAAAACTTGATGACCCCTTTCGCCCGCAGTTCCAGGGCAATCGTGAACATCTCGATCATTTCCGGCGTGTAGCGGCATCCGACGTCGCCGCCATCGGAGGCTTTGCCGCGACACGGGCTCGTCGGCAGGAGTCGAAAATCGAAGCTCTTCGGATCGACGAACTGCGGCGGGGCTGAAAAACACCCTTTGCCTGGCCGAGCCATGTCGATGAACGGCTTTGCGTCGTAGACGTCGCAATACTCGATTCTCGCTCCTTCAATCTTGGATTCGATGGAGGGCGTGATGCAGTTGATCGCGGAGTAGTTGTTGTCGCCCAGGATCATACCGGCGGCGGTCGTGCAGTTACGCAGTTCTCCTGGATTCCACGCCGCGAACTTGCCGGTGGCCACCACGACATTCTCGAG
>JABWBD010000290.1 GCA_013360685.1 Pirellulales bacterium | reverse complement strand
GGGGCCGGGGGCGCCGGCATGCTGGGCGCCGGCAGATCCGGTTCAGACTGGGCAGGAGACGGTGCGGGCGTGGGGGCCGGCGCTACGCCGCCGTCCATCACCGCTCCGGGCACGACAACACCGGAATCGAACGTGACGCCGCAGCCGCAGGCATCGTAACACGCGTCATAACATCCCCAGCACGGGGAGTAGTAGCGGCAGTGATTGAACAGCCTGCAGCCGAAGAGGCCGCCATAGCCGCCGTACCAGCTTGAATACGGGCTGTACCAGCCGGCGTAACCGTAAGAGCATCCGTACCCGCCCCAGCCCCAGTTGCCGCAATGCCGCCACCAGCAGGCTTGAGTCTCCGTGGTGCCAACGAGGACGGCGGCACAGACCACCATCGCAACGACGGCGTACCTCACTTTGGATCGGACCATAGTTGTGCTCCCTTCAAACAGACCAATTCGGATCCTCACTAGGACGATGTCACCATACGCAACCTTAGCACACGTCTTGGTATCGATCACCAGACGCTTAGTAATTATAATACGGCCCTCAATCGAGGGGCGAGAGTGGAGCTTTGGTGGAGAGTGCTGTTCGGCCGGCGTAACCCCCTGAAAATCCCCCTGCTTAGGTTGGCTGATGAGGACAAAGGCAACAGCCCGATTACCGTGGCCGCTGGTGGGTGCGGCGGCGGTCTTGGTTGGTTTGGGCTGCCTGGGGATCGCTCGCTGCGAGGAGCTTGGCGCTGGAACTGGACGCTACCTGCGGCAACAGATCGTATGGGCGGCGCTTGCCGCCTTGGTCGGCGGCATTGCCGCGGCGCCGAGCTATCGAAAGCTGGGCCGCTGGAGTTTTGCGCTTTACTGGTTTGCCGTCGCGCTGTTGGTCTTGGTCTATTTCTTTCCGCCCATCAACGGCGCGCGCCGCTGGCTGCGGATTGGCTCGCTCAGTTTCCAGCCTTCGGAGCTTGCCAAGGTAGCTTGCGTTCTCGCCACGGCGCGCTGGCTCATGGATCGGCCGCTCTGGGCCGGACCGGGTGTCTTGATCAGGTCCCTGGGGCTGATCGGTCTGCCGGTTGTGCTTATCCTGCGCGAACCGGACCTGGGGACGGCTATGGTTTTTGTGCCGGTGGCGTTTGCGATGCTCGTTGCCGCGGGACTCACCCGCGGCCAGGTCGTGAGTCTGCTGCTGCTGGGCATTCTTGCCGTGCCGGTGCTTTGGATTCAGATGAGTCTGGAACAGCGGTCGCGAGTGACATCGCTGTTCGAGCAGGCCGGCCCCGGCGAGGTGGCCAGGGGCGACAGCTACCAACTGCGGCAAGCAAAACAAGTGCTGGCGTTGGGCGGTTTCTGGGGCAGTCTCCTGGCCGGTCCCGCCGTCGAGGACCCAGCCGCCTATCACTTGCCGGAGGCTCGCAGTGATTTCATCTTCTGCGTTGTGAAGGAGCGTCTGGGACTGCCCGGCGTTGCCTTGGTGCTGGGGCTCTTCGCCGTGATCGTCTGGCAAGGATTCGAGATTGCCACGGCCACGTGTGAACCCTTCGGCCGCCTCGCCGCCGTCGGCCTGACGTCGCTTGTGGCCGTCCAGGTGTTGATCAACACCGGAATGAACGTCGGGCTGCTGCCCGTCACCGGGCTTTCCTTGCCACTGGTAAGCTACGGCGGGTCCGGTCTGGTGTCGAACGGGCTGCTCCTGGGTCTGCTGGTCAATATCGGCATGCGGCCCGGCTACGAGATCGCGCGCGAGCCGTTTCACTACCGTTCCAGCGCGGCGCGTCGCTCGGCGACGTGACGGCTGGGCCGGATACTCGCGGCCGTGTCGGTCACGGCTCTTTCTGCGCCCCAATCTCGATCTGGTCCAACGACAACTTCCCGGTCGCGCCCTGTAGCCCGATCCTCACAATGGCCTCACGGGCCCGCGGCGGCACTGGGATCACTGCCGACTGCTGTCGCCAATCGAAGGTCCCCAGCCAAGGTCCGACACTCCCCTGCCCTGCCGTGGCTCGCCGGTCGTCGTAGAACGTGATCACCAGCATTGGCTGCTGATGGGCGTCCTGTCCTTGCCGAAGCTCCTCGCCGCGGGCGTAGAGGCTCACTCGCAGATTGCGGACCTCGCGGCCGTCGACTGCCATGCCCTGCAATGCCTGAGAGCCGCGTCCCGGCTGGAAGTTGGAAAACCGCATATAGTGGTCGCCCGACGGGGCGCCGTCGCCGGACACCAACTCGGCCTGGCGCTGGTAGTGCCAGGCGGCCGCCTCTCCGCTCTCGCCGACGACCTCCTCGAAATCGCCGTTGTGGATACTGGGATTGACCGGGTCGGGCAGCACGCGGCGCCCTTCCTCCGCCTTGCCGGTCATGGGGACAAAGAGGGTCGGCCGCAGCGCCTCGAACTCCATCTTCCCGTCGACCTTCTTCATCAAGTACAGGTTCTGCTGGTAGCGCTCGCCCACCGGGATCACCATCCGCCCGCCCTCGCGGAGTTGGGCGACGAGCGCCGGCGGCACGTGTTCGGGCGAGCATGTGACGATGATTTTGTCGAACGGTGCATGCTCGGGCCATCCCTGGTAGCCGTCGCCGACCTTCGTGTGGACGTTTTCGTAAGCGAGCTTGCGCAGCACGGCGGCCGCCTTTCGGCCCAGCGGTTCCACGATTTCAATGCTGTAGACTTCGCGGACCAGCGGGCTCAACACGGCTGCCTGGTAGCCGCTGCCGGTGCCGATCTCCAGTACCTTGTCACTCGGCTGAGGATCGAGCTCCTCGGTCATCGATGCGACCACGAAGGGCGGCGAGATCGTCTGTGCATTTCCGATCGGCAGTGCCATGTCGTAGTAGGCGAGCTTCCGCTGGGCAAGAGAGACGAACTCGTGCCGCGGCGTGATCCGCATGGCCTGGATCACGCGTGGATTCTTCACGCCCGCCGCGACGATCTCCTCGTCCACCATGCGATTGCGGGCCTGGTCGAGTTCCTCGCGGGTCTGACCGTAACAGACGGCGGAGCACACCAGAGCCACGACGGCAGCCGAAAACCCAAGTGGCCCGGCCGATAAGCCGGAGAGTCCTGCCCCATCTCCGCTGGCCCGCTTGCGGGAGAGGGCCCGGGGGCGAGGGCTGTCTGCTATCCTGCAAGCGACTCGGAACTCCATCGCTCGTTTCCTCTTCTTCGTTTTCCTCGCGGCGCGATCTGCTGCAACGTGCTATCTCGATCCTACCATAGCCACGGCCGCCCCCAAAACATGGTGGGCCCCTACATTCTCCGGCTTCCGTCTGCGATAATTCTGTGAGTTCTTCCAAGATTGCCATCTCTACTCATTCTATAACCTTTTCACCGTGCTGAACCAAACGCTGAAGGACCTGATTACCCGTCAGGTTTTGCCCCGGGTGAAGACTCCCGGGCAATACGTGGGCGGAGAGCTGAACTCCGTCGTCAAGGACCATTTGCAGGCCAGCGGCAGGCTCTGCCTGGCGTTTCCCGACACGTATGCCATCGGGATGAGCAACCACGGCATGCAGGTCCTTTACCACGCAATGAATCGCCGCCCCGACTGGGCCTGTGAACGGGTGTTTGCCCCCTGGCCCGACATGGAAGAGGCCCTCCGACGGCACGGGCTGCCGTTGTACAGCCTGGAGACGTTCACGCCGCTGGACCGCTTCGACCTGCTCGGCTTCACGCTCCAGTACGACCTGTGCTGCGCCAACGTGCTGACGATCCTGGACCTGGGCGGCATTCCGCTGCGAAGCGTCGACCGGAGTGTCTCGCATCCCCTGGTGATTGCCGGCGGGCCTTGCGCGCAGAACCCCGAGCCGATGGCCCCGTTTATCGACCTCTTCGTGATCGGCGACGGCGAGGAAACGTTGCCGCGCGTCTGCGACGCCTGGCTGCGGTTGAAATCTTCAGGCGGCCCGCGCGCCGAGTTGCTCGCCGAGATGGGGCGGATGCTCGCGCACGTTTACGTTCCGCAGTGCTACCAGCCGCGGTACGACGCGGAAGGCCGCGCGCGATCGCCGTTGCCGGCGGTCTCCGGCCTGCCCGAGCTTGTGCGGCCGGCGATCGTGGAGGATCTCGACGGCACTCCCCTGCCCACCTCGCCCGTGGTGCCGAATGTCGAAGCGGTCCACGACCGGATTGCGATGGAGATCATGCGGGGCTGCCCGTGGCGGTGCCGTTTCTGCCAGGCCACGGCCATCAAGCGCCCCCTGCGACTGCGGCGAGTCGACACGCTCGTCGAGGCGGCCCTGGAATCCTATCGCAACACGGGCTACAACGAGATCTCGCTCCTGTCGCTCTCGACCAGTGATTATCCGTATTTCGACGAATTGCTGCCGCGGATGCAGGAGGCTTTGCGGCCGCTCGACGTGGCCATCTCCGTTCCCAGTCTGCGCGTCAACGAACAGTTGCGGACCTTGGGACAGTCGCTCGAGACCCAGCGCCATTCCGGGATGACGCTTGCTCCCGAGGTTGCCCTGGACGACATGCGCGAGCAGATCGGCAAACGGATCCGCAACGACGATCTCTTCGAGGGCTGCAAGACGGCCTTCGAGAACGGATTCAACCGCGTGAAACTCTACTTCATGTGCGGGCTGCCGGGCGAGCGGACCGCCGATCTGGACGGCATCGTCGACATGGCGGAACACATCTCGCGGATCGGCAAACAGGTGGCCGGCAAGCTCGCGACGGTGGTCGCCAACGTCTCCAACTTCGTGCCCAAGTCGCACTCGCCCTACCAGTGGAACGCCATGCAGCGAGCCGACTATTTCCGCGAGGCCCATCGGCATCTCTGGCGGCGGCGGCAGCTTCGCACGGTCGACATCAAGTGCCACGACGTGGAAACGAGCATCCTGGAAGGAGTCTTCTCGCGGGGCGATCGCCGGGTCGCCGACGCGGTCGAACTTGCCTGGCGGCGCGGCGCGCGGTTTGATTCCTGGCACGACCAGTGCCGCCCCGAACGATGGCACGAGGCGATCCGCGACGTTGGGCTGGACCTGGAGCCGATGCTCCACCGGCCCTATCCGCTCGATGCTTCCTTGCCATGGGACCACATTGCGATCCGCCAGGGCCGCAACTACCTCGAGCGCGAGCAGGGCAAAGCCGTGGTGCAACTGGCCCAATTGAATGGCAGCTACGGGCCTCGCTCCGTGTAGATGGTCGGGCGGCCGAGCAGACGGTCCAGCTTGGTGCTGAACTCCTGGAAATCCACCGGCTTTTCCACAAAGTCGGTCACCGGCAGCCGGGCCGGGTCGTGGGCCTCGTCCTCGAGCGAGAACTGCTGCCGGACGCCCGTCAGCATCAGGATCGGAAGCTTGGGGAACCGGCGGCGGATTTCTCTGGCCAGTTCAAAGCCCGCGAACGGATCTTCGGGAAACATCACGTCGAGGATCAGTGCATCGGGCAAGCGTTGATCGAGTCGCGCGAGGATGTTGTTCGTGTCGTGTTCCATCGCCACGTCGTATCCGCGGGATTGCAGCATCATCCGCAGGGTGCCGGCGAAATCCTGGTCGTCGTCGACGATCAGCAGGTCAGTCATGGGATAGCCTTTGCATCACGGAAAACAATCGACCCGCCAGAAGCGAAGAACCATGCGTCAAGCGGCCGGTTCCGGAAGGGATGGAACGTGGCCCCCGAACATCGTACCAGTATACTCCGGCGGCCGGTCGTTGACTACCGAGGGGCAATCCGAGGGGGAGCGGGGCGAGGGGGGCTGAAATACTGGCGTGTTTGGATGCGCGGGGATCGACACCTCACGGATCCCGCCTCTTTTGCTCGATCACTTCACGACCCGCGCGATGCCGCCGAAGCGACCGGCAAGATCGCTACAATTGGTCGTAGGGCATGGTAAAGAGCCGATCCATCTGCTTGAGGTCTCCGGTCTTCACCCCGAGTCCAAACCAGCGGGCGCGCTGTTGGGCGGAACCGTGGGTGAAGGAGTCGGGCACGACGCGGCCCTGGGCCTGCATCTGAAGGCGGTCGTCCCCAACGGCACTGGCTGCCCGCAGTGCTTCCTCCAAGTCTCCCGCTTCCAGGATGTTCTTGGTCCGCTGGGCATGATGGGCCCAGACGCCGGCCAGGAAGTCGGCCTGCAGTTCGAGCCGCACGGAGAGTTGATTTTCTTTCTCCTTGCTGACCCGGCCGCGCTGGGAATGGACCTGGTCGGTCATTCCCAGTTGATTTTGCACGTGGTGCCCGACCTCGTGGGCCAGCACGTAGGCGACGGCGAAATCCCCGGGGGCTTCAAAGCGGGTTCTCAAGTCATCGCAGAAGGTCAGGTCGATGTACACGCGTTCGTCGGCCGGGCAATAGAACGGTCCGACGGCCGACTGGGCGAAGCCGCAGGCCGATTCCACGGCCTCGGAGTACAGGACGAGCTTCGGGTCGCGATAGGCCTGACCCAATTCGACCTGGAACAAGTCGCGCCAAACGTCTTCCGTGTCGGCCAGGACGACCGAAACGAACCCTTTCAACTCCACCTCGGCGGGGTTGGCCGGGCGGGCAGCCCTGCCGGGTCCGTTGGCGGGCCCTGCCGCCTGCTGGAGTACGGCGCCCGGATCGCCGCCGAGGAACATCACCACCAAGGCAATCAGCAGCACGCCCACGCCGCCGCCTGCTGCCATGCCGCGGACCGGAACTCCGCGGCGGTCCTCGACATTTCCGCTCTGCCTGCGGCCTTGCCATCGCATCGTAACGCCCTCGCTCTGAAATCTTCTTGCCGCTGGAACACCTTCACGACGAACGGTCCAACCCTGCACGTTCCGGTGCTGGGGACTGCAAATTGTAGACTGAGGCTGCTGAAAAAGGAGAGGGCGTAGAAATGGGGCGTCTTGGCGAGGTGACGGTTCTCAAAGAGGTCTGGGCCGCCGTGGCGGAGTGTTCTTGGGGCGGTCCACGCTAGCACCAAGCGGTTTTTCGGTCGGAAGCGTTCGCGCAGCCCGGCTGCCGGCGTCGAAGTTGGCGCAGAACCTCGTCGCCGGGCGGCAGCCGGTTGCACCGAGCCGTTGATGAACTTTCGGATTGCCAAGGAGCACCCGGTCCTTTTATGCGGATCGGTAATCGGCGGTTCAGCCGACATTCTTCGTGGAAGGCTCCACGCGGATCACTCAGGGCGATTTGGCGGACAACTTCTTGATTTTCCGATTCTTGGCGACGAGGTCACCGGGGGAGTTTGGGGAAGGTCTGGGGGAGCGACGCTCCCGGCGTCCGATGCGCCAGCGAACCGGATTGACGGCTGGCACGCGCGCGACGCAACGCCTCGCATTGGGTGTTGCATGAGTTGGGGCGAGAGGCACTGCCGTAAGTGGTTGTCGTCACGTGGTTTCCGATTGGGTCTCTCGACGTAACTTTCCACTACCTTTGGGACGAATGTTGCATGCCGTTCGGAATTGCCACCATTATGGCTGGTGCATGTATGTGCGATGGGAGGGAGATGGGCGCAGGCAGAGCCTGCAAGATAGGGCGTTCCCAGGCTGAGCCGGCTGAGCCCGGGAACGAGTTTCTGCGGGGAACGATTTGGCGGATAAGTTTGCGATTCTCGGGATTTCTTGCTTCGGTGGGGGAGTTCTGTCGTTTGATGTTGGGTCTTGGATTGGCGCATGCCTACCCCCGGCGGAGCCGGGGGCTGAGGGGGATTGGAGTGGCACAGCGTATAACGTCACGCCTGCGTGGTACGGCCATTCATGGCCGTTTTTCCGCCGCAGGCGGTGGAGGCCCACTGTTTACGGCGGGCTGCGTGGGGCAGCCGCACGTTACCGCCAGCCGCCCCGGCTGGCGGCGACGGAGAATGGAGGGGACACGGTCGGGCAAACCCGTGCTAAAGCATGGGCCTCGACCGCCTTTGGCGGAGCAAGGGGAGTGAACGCCCCTGCCATTCCGCTCTCCAATCGAATACCAAGTTGTGGGTAATGACAAGGCTCCCGCCCGAGGCTGCGGCGCCATCGCCGGTCTATCGCGCCGGGATCACCGGCAGCACGACCTGCGAGGGGCGCTGGCTGTCGTGAAAGATCCGCTGCTGGGCCGCGACCGGCCGGGTCGCCAGCGCGATGTTGTCTTCGCCGGTGTTCAAGTTCCGCAGATAGTAGGGATAGTAGCTGCTGGAGATCTCGACGCGGATGCGGTGGCCCTTGGCAAACCGATTCCCCGTCGGCCGCCAGAAGTCGATCCGATACGGGTACACTTCATCCGGCATGACGGCGCTGAGCTTGTTGGGATTGAAGGCCCCGCCGCGATCGGGGTCGCGGTGGCGGGCGCGCATCACCCCTTCGGCCAGGAACAGCGATCGGCCGTCGGGATGCACGTCGGCGAGCCGGACCATCCAATCGGTGTCGCGGGCACTGGTGGAAGCGTACAGGGTCGCGGTGATCGGGCCGATCACTTCCACGTCCTCCGTGAGCAGCGGAGTGGTATAGACCAAGACGTCGTCCCTCGCTGCCGAAGGGCTGATGTCGCGAGGGCCGTCGATGTGGCCGTTGGTGAAGCCGGCCGAGGGCGTGGGATCGTCCGGATCGTAGCGGTAGTCATCCGGCGGCTCGCCGCCGGGAGGCTGGGTGCTGAGCCAGCCGTCGCCGGTCGACGAGTTCGCTTTGCCGCCGCTGTGCAGGTAGTAGGTGGCGAATTTCGTTTCGGGCAGCGGCCAGTCTTGCGCCGCGCGCCAGCGGTTGCGGCCCATGACGAAGACGTGCAGCGGGGGATCTTCCAGGATACCGTTCTGCCGGCCCTTGAGGTGATAGTCAAACCAGCGGCAGGCATATCCGTCCCAGTCGATGATCGCCTCGGGGCCGAAGTCGACGCCCGCCGCCTCGCGCCGGCTGTTGATGATGTGCTCCCAGGGGCCGATGATCATCCGCGGCCGCCGCGCGGCCGGCGTCCCGCCATGGTCTTTCATGCCGAGATAGTTCATCGACGTGCCGGGGAAGTTGGCGTCGAACCAGCCGGTGATCGCCAACGACGGCACTTGGACTTTCACATAGCTTTCCGGCGTCTGATAGGCGATGGCTCGCCAGTATTCGCCCTCGGCGGTGTTCTGCAACATCCATTTTCGCCACCAGTCGTTGGGCTGGTGGCGGCGCGTCGTGTCGAAGTCGATATAAGGCAGATTGCGATAGGCCGCTTCTCGATGGACGGCGAAGCCGCCGTAGGGGCCCGGACCGGCGCTGTGGGGCAGCCGCGCGGACATCATGCCCGCCCAGTCGACCATCCAGCAGACGAAGATGCCGTTCTGATAGGGGCAGTTGTAGAAATGGTCCGGGGGAGCGACCTCCGGCACGATCGCTTTGAGCGACGGCGGCGACTGCGAAGCGGTCCACCACTGGGTCCAACCCATGTACGACAGCCCATAGGTTCCGACGTTGCCGTTGGACCACGCCTGTTTCGCAATCCACTCCACCAGGTCGTAGCCGTCTTGCTTGTGCAGGGGAGAGAACGGGTCCCACTGGCCGCCGGAGTTGAACCGGCCGCGCGAATCCGAGTTCACCACCACGTAGCCCCGTTTGGCAAAGCGCCGGGCGCGTGCGGCCTGGCCGCTCTTGTTGTAGGGCGTCTGTTGCAGGATCGCCGGAAACTTGCCTTCGGCTTTCGGCCGAAAGATGTCGACCATCAGCTCGACGCCGTCGCGCATCGGCGCCTTCTGGTCCAACTCCTCGACGACTTCAAATTCCGCGGGCGAAATCTCGCCCGCCTGCGGCGGCTGGGCAAGAACGCAGGAGAAATCAGCGAGTTCGACGAGCAGCAGCCCGGCGCCGAGGCCGAGGACAGGCAGCAATGAGAAGAAAGGCAAACGTCGTTTCATGGTCGGTGTCCTTCTCTGGAAGTCAAGAAAACGGTCCTCGCACTCATCAGCGTCGCGCGGGCGCCTCGGTTGAATCACTGCCGGCCGACAGGAGTTGTTTCACCGTGTCGATGATCCGGTTCTCGACCCCGGGCCGGAACGGGCCGTGCAGCCCGAAGCAGACCATGGCGCCGCCTTCATAACCGCCTTCGGAGAGCACGCGTTCGGAAGGGACATAGGCAAAAACCTCATTGGAGTAGCCGGCGATCCAAAGGTTTCGGCCGGGCAACTCGCGGCGCAGACGCAGCGCGTAGTCCACGGTGACTTCACCGGCAAGGGCGACCAGCGCCAGATCATCTCCGAACTGAACGACCTGGACCGGACAGGGATAGCTTTCCTCGAGCTTCCCTCGCTGCTGGAGCTGCCGAAGCTGTCCACGGCTGCCGTCTGCACAGCATCGAGATGGTACGCAATCGGCGCACAGCCGCGGACCACCGGGCCACCATGGGTGTGGGACGAATTGAACACGAGCCGCTGGCGCGGAATGCCGGTTTGCTCCCGGACCCGCGCACCGACGGCATCGCTCAGTTCGCGGCCCATCCCGATCAGGTCGGTCGTGACGATCGCCGCGCGCGGCCTCAATCACCAGGGCCTTGGCCCACAAGGGATGGATCGTGCCCTCGGCGGGACGGTTGCGTGCGGCAAATCCCGCCATCCAGGTCGGCTCCGTGGGCGTGATCTCGACCCGGGCCACTCCGGCGCGCCACTCGGCGGCGCCGGCCAGAGCGGAAAATAGCAGGATCCAAGCGACACCAAGGACACGGCAGACTTTCATCGTTGAATCTCCGCGGTTGGGTCGGTGGGCTGATTGGACTTCA
>JABWBD010000289.1 GCA_013360685.1 Pirellulales bacterium | reverse complement strand
GTCAGTTGGGTCGTCTCCCTCCTCTCCAACCTCGATCGTGCCGACCTCACCGAGAAATGGGAGGACAGTGCAATCGCCTGGGCCAACAAGCCTCGCGTCACCCTCAAGGAGCTCGTTTGTCCCAGCGATCCATCCGACCAGAGCGTTGTCGCGCCCCTCGCCTACGCCGTCAATTGCGGCCTCCGCGACGCCAACGACCCCGCCAACCCCAGCGGCGCCGACCTCTCCACCGCTCTCCCGGAAAAACAGTCCGCCGGCGTCTTCTTCAACCACGGCTCCTACCTGCCGCCCACATCCTCGGGATCGCCGGCCGCCAATCCCGCCACGAAACAGCAATTCATGTCCATCGCCCAGATGACCGGCCGCGATGGCCCGGCGAACACGGTCCTCTTGACCGAGAACCTCCAGACCACAAGCTGGGTCCCGCCCAACGGCACCGACAAGATCCCCGCCTGGCGGTTCGAGTGGCATGTCGGCATCAACTGGCAGCCCTACGACATGGGCGCCAACCCCTCGATACCCCCGGCTGTCAAGATCAACGGCGCCCTCGACGCCAAGGAAGGCGAACTCCAGCGCCCCTCTTCCCGCCATCCCGGCGGCGTGGTCATGTCCTTCTGCGACGGCCGCCAGCAATTCGTCTCCGACAGCCTCGACTACCTCGTCTACCAGCACATCATGACGCCCCACGGCGCCGCCGTTGCCAAAGACCTCGCCATGCCCGACACCGGCGCACCCAACCTCCGCAACTCCTCCTACGACCCCGCCTCGCTGCAGTAGCCAGAGGCAGGTGTGGGGCGCGAAGGTAAGCATTCGCGCGGGGACTCGGCAAAGTAGCAGGCACGCTCCGCCGTGCCGTCCGCTGCCGTCTAACCAATCCACCGCGCGCTCGGCGCTCGGCGCAGGTCTCCCGACCTCGCCGACTCGCGCTCGGCGCAGTCTCCCGGCCTCGCCAATCCACCGCGCCCCCGAAAGCGTCCCGATCGGGAACATCGTCCGTACCCTAACCCAGCGGACGGCCAGCCGCGTGTGCTACAGGCCGCGTTTCCTGCGAACTTCCTCGAGCGTAACGTCCCCGGCCTCTTCGGACCGGGTCTGCAAGAAGGACAAGACCTCGCCGGAATCCCCGCCCAGTCGCGACAAGTGCGCGCTCGGCGCAGGTCTCCCGACCTCGCCGGAATCCCCGCCCAGCCGCCTCAAGTGCTCCTTCAGCAACCGCAGCACCAACGCGACCCGCCCGTGCTCGCCGAGCTCCTCGTACAACTCGTTCAACTGCTTGTGCACCGTGTGCTCGGAGATCCCCAACCGCTTTCCGATCCTCAGTTCCGTTTCCTCGCGAAACACCCCGCAGGCCAATGCCACTTGCCGCCGCGACAGTTTCAACGACCTCGCAACCGCGTGCCAACGCTCGGCCCCGAAGACCGGGTACCCTCCGTCCATCTCTTCGGCAAGAGGCAGTGGCCCCGCCCCCGGCTGCAGGCGCAGGTGCACCAGGTGTTTCTTCGTCAACTCGACGATGCACCCGATCCGGCTACGCACCCGAAGCTTCTTGCCCCGTAGTTTCCCGTACAACTCCCCCACCGCTTCGTGGACGCCGCGTTCCGACTCCCCCATCCGCTCCGCCATCGTCTTCTCCGACTCGTTCCGGAAGATCCTCCGCGCGATCTCCACCTCCCCCGGTTCCAACTCCAACGCCGCCGCCACGCGCTCCCACGACTCCTTCGGAAACAGCGGCCAACTCCCCTCGCCGTTTCCTCCGCGGCGGTCGCCAGCCCGATCCCCGGCCCCCTTGTCGGACAGCTCACGTTTTGGCATGATGGACCCAATTTGCCCAGGGGGGGGGGGCGCTACGCTTACCGGACGACCGACGTTTTCGCATTCCCATTCTCCTTTCTTCCCGAGAAAGTGCCCGGCCGACACGATGCCCTGCCCCGAGGCCCCCACGCCGCCGGCCCCGAACCGGCCCGCCGCGCCACGCCTCTCTCGTTCGTTTCATGCCCCGCGCATACTTCATGTAGCGGCGCGCCGATTCCGGGGAAAAATCCCGGAATTTTTCCCCAAAACCGTCCCGCAGAGGGGAGGAAAAGCTGAGAGCTTAGGGTCGAGGGTCGAGCCAGACAAAGCCCCGGGGGCGTTCCGCCTACGATACTGTCCCGAAGCTACCTCCCTGCCGCTCCCGCCCGCCACGCCGAATTTTGCAACGCCCCTCTGCCGGCCGGCATGGCACTTGCGCTCCGCACCCACGACGCAACCCCATCTCGCCCTGCCACTTACGTCCCAGCCTCTCGTCCGACTCTTTTCGCAACAACTCCAAGATTGTCGCGAAACCCCGCTCGTGAAAACGCCACATCACCCCGCGAATCGCGACGTCAGACCAACTTTTTCCCAAATTCCGCGCTTTCCCCCCAAGAATCTTGTTGAAATGGAGCCACCTCGTATGATATACATACGTTCACACACCGGACATGGCGGACATTCCCACGGCCAAGCGGAAGTCCAAGATCGCAAAACGATAACCAGCACCGCCGGCCACCCATTCCGCTCCAGTCCGCTCCCGCGAGGAGAACCGATATGCTCCCCAAGCTCAGCAAACCGCGCTCAACTTGAATTCCCGGCCTCTCTTGCCCTACGCAGCCTGTGCCACTCCAATCCCCCTCAACCCCCGGCTCCGCCCCTGAAGCCTGGCACACACCAGGGAAGCACCCTGGACGTGCCACAACTCGTTCCCAGGCTCCGCCTGGGAACGCCCTGTCTTGCAGGCTCCGCCTGCTCCAGTCTTCCCTCGCTCGCGCGTTCTGCCACCGG
Organism: Pirellulales bacterium; assembly: GCA_013360685.1. Classification (GTDB taxonomy): domain Bacteria; phylum Planctomycetota; class Planctomycetia; order Pirellulales; family Thermoguttaceae; genus JABWBD01. The sequence continues at coordinate 7,813 of JABWBD010000289.1, read as the reverse complement.
CAGCGCGTCTCGAGTCGCACCCTCGAAAGTCCCAAATGTGTTCGAGCGAAACCATCAACGAATCCACCACTACCGGGTAGTGAGGGCCGGCCAGAAATCCGGAAAATCGCGAACTTATCCGCCAAGTCTCCGTTCGTGCCTAACTTCGTACTCCACGCTCCATGCTCCATGCTCCACGCTCGGATCCGATGCAACACTTGGCCCAAAAGAGCGGTTCCACTTACGTCAAATGACATGCACACAACCTACTTGCCACCAACCACTTACGTCGTCGCGCCGCGCCGTAACTCATGCAACACCGACTCAAGGCCGTTGCGTGGACCAGGACGAATACACGGAGAAGAAGCCCCCTGGCTTCGCCCCTCGCGTAAGAAATCATCAAGACTCGCCGCTCGATGCAGGTCTCCCGACCTCGCCGAACACCAAGACCACCATCGCAAGACGAACCCAAAAGGGGGCGACTCCAGTGTCGAGAGCCAGACATGAAGTCCGAGCCCAAAGACCGTCCTTCATCCTCTCCCGCCTCTTCCGGGTGGAAAGGGGTGCCAATTGTTAAACACCCAACTTCCGGATGGTGCGAACTTACGTTCCAAGCCCATTGTGCAACCCCAGACATTTTCAGAACTTGCGCGCAGTCGCCTCGTCGGAGAAAAATGCGACTCAGCAAACCGTGTTCAACAATTCCAGGCCGGCTTTCCCCTGCCTATGGCTGCTCCGCCAATCCAAAATCCAAAATGCTGTCAAACCTCTTCCAGAACGGATCCGCCCCCAAATCACCAATGACCAATGACAAAACTCCTCATCGAGGAGCTTGATCTTTGACAATTCGATCCAACGCGCCCCTGCCGGAGCCGCCGGCAGGGGTTCGCGCAAAGAGACCTAGACCGTCTGGCTCTCGACCCTAGACTGCCCGCTACCTGCGGCCGATACGCGCAAAGACTCTCGACTCCCTCCACGCCGTCATTCGCTGTTTTGCTGCAACAACCTGCCGCACACACCCGGCGGTGGCGTTTACGGATTGAGATGCGACAATGGAATCATAGGGTAACGGAACGATCGAGGCGGTACGCGCGCACTGTATCATCCATCACTTCTTCGCCGCGCCAATCCATCGAACGCGCGCACGGCCTGGCGAACTCATTCGGCCGTCTTGCGGATGCAATACAGCGCTCCGTCGCTTCGGATCAGCAGCGATTTCCCGGCAATCGCCGGCGAAGCCATCGTTCGCCCGAAAAGCTGGTTCTTCGCGAGTTCGTGATACTGCCGCCCAGGCCGGAGCACCGTCGTCGTTCCCTCATGATTGGTGAGGTAGAGCTTGCCGTCCGCGGCCAGAGGGCTCGACGCAAAACTCCCCTCCAGCCGGTGCTGCCACACCTGCTCGCCGGTCTCGGCATCCAGGCACGTGGCGATCCCGCCGGAGGAAACGAAGTAGATCTCTCTGCCGACGACGACGGGCGAGGAGATCTCCGGCGCCTGCCGGCCGTACCTCCAGATAACGTGCGTATCAGTGACGTCGCCCGAACCGTCGGCTCGCACGGCCCACAGTTCGGGTTTCGGGTAGCCGGTAGCCACGTAGACAACCCCCTGGCGGAAGACAGGCCGCGGCACGACCGCATATCCCGAGCCGGCATTCACCCGCCACAGTTCCTTTCCGGTCGCCGGGTCGTAGGACACAGCCCACTGCGCCGCCGGTGCGACAATCTGCTCTCGCCCCTGATCGTCGATCACCAGCGGCGTGCTGAACGCCCGCCGCATTTTCCCCTCGGCGGATTCGATCTTCGGGCGCACCGTCCGCCACGCCACATGTCCCGTCTCTTTATCCACCCCCACCACGAACTGCTCGTCCGCGCCGTCGCAGGCTAGCACCAGCCGCTCGCCGCAGAGGACGGGCGAGCCTCCGGGCCCGGTGATGTCGTCGACCGCAAACACCTGCCTCCACAGCGTCCGCCCGGTATCCAGCGCAATGCATACGGTCCCGAGCGATCCGAAGTGGCAGTAAAGGCGTTCGCCGTCGGAAACCGGCGTGGGCGAAGCATAGCTGTTGGCCGCGTGAATCGGCGCCGGGTTCTCACAGGTGAACAGCTCGAGCCGCCTGAGAACCTCGCCGCTGGCCGCATCCAATTCGATCGCCAGCAGCGTGACCGACGCGTCGGCCTGGAAGTCGTCCTCGCGGTAGCGGCTCAGAGCCTGCTTCCGGGCCAGCGCCGCGGCATTCAGCGCCGTTGCTTCCGCCGAGGTCAGCCAGATCCGGCCACCGACCACGATCGGCGAAGACCAGCCCGTCCCGTCAATGGACGCTTGCCACGCGGGGGGATTGAGCAGCCCACCCCAGACCGTTGGCAAGTCCGTCGCCTCGGCGCAGCCGTCGCCGCGCGTCCCGCGAAACTGCGGCCAATCCCCCGCGCAGGCCGTGTCAGCCAGCAGACCGATCAAGAACATCGCACACAGAGACCAACCCATGTCCACCTAAACCTCGACCCATTGTCCGGGCACCGGCGCCGGGTAGTAGCCGTTGGCATCCGGCAAGACCGGCGGGGGGCTGTCTTCGGTCATCGTGTCGATGTTCGGACAAAGCTCGAAGTTCGACTGCAGCATTTCATCCCAGGTGATCACCCGGCCCATGTGCATCGCGGCCCGCCCCATCAGTCCCGTCAGGTTCGAATAGGCGGCCCGCCGCGCCTCGTTCTGCGGCAGATCCTGGCGGATCGAATTCAGCAGCACGTTCCACTCGGCCTGCCAGCAGGTGTAGTTCTCCTTGGGCGCCCGCCAAACAATATCGTCGCGCTGCCTGCGGGCCTCTTCGGAATAGTCGTATTGTCCGGTCTTGGGATTGTACTTCGCCGTAACCTTGACCGGAGCGCAACGCTGGTCCTTGTAGATATGGCAACTGCCCGAATGGACCGTCCCGGAGAACTGGGCGGCCCGCTTCGTGCCGTGCACGAAGGTGGCGAATTCCGTGTAGCAGTTGGGGATATAGCGGACCACGTCGTAGGCCTTGGCGCCGTCGGCGAACGTGTATTCCACGGAAAAGCTGTCCATGCCCTGGCCGGCGTCCTTGCTGTTGGCGGCCCGGCCGCAGATGCCGTGCGCGGTCACCGGATAGTTGTCGTCTTTCAGCCAGCAGATCTCGTCGATCTGGTGGATGTCCATCTCCGCCCAGAGACCGCCCGACACCCAAAGGATGTGTATCCGGTTGCGGATCTGCCAGAGGAGTTCCTTCATGCCGGGCGGGCGCCCGGGCGACATGCCCCCGCACGGCTCCATGCGGTACGCGCGGATGAGTTGGACCGGCCCCAGCTCGCCCTCCCGGATCCGCTTGATCAGTTCCTGCCGGTTCACCGAGTGGCGGCACATCAGCCCGGCGGCAATCTTCAGGTTCTTCTTGGCCGCCTCCTCGCCGGCCTTCACCACTCGCCGCACGCCGACCGGATCGACCGCGAACGACTTCTCCATGAACACGTTCACGCCCTTGGACACCGCGTAGTCGAGATGGACCGGGCGGAACGCCGGATAGGTGGTCAGCATGGCGATGTCGATCCCCGGCCGCAGGCAATCGATCGCCTTTTTGTAGGCGTCGAATCCCTCGAAGCGGCGCTCCGGCGGCACGTCCACCTTGTCCGGATGCTGTTGGGCGAGGACCTTGTGCGATCCTTCCAGACGCTCCCCAAAAATGTCCGCCATGGCGACCAGTTTGCAGGGACCGTTGGGCGAGTCGAAGGCGTTGATCACCGCGCCGCTGCCACGGCTGCCGCTGCCGATCAAGGCCAGGCGAATCGTGTTGTCTTCGCCGGCGTGGACGCGCGGAATTGCCACCCCGGCCAGTGCAGCCCCGGCCGTCAACGTTCCACACTGCTTCAAGAAATCCCGGCGCGAATTCGCGCCCGCCGGCTCGTGCGGCAATCTCGTTTCTCGCTTCATGGCTGTTCCGACCTTCGTTGGAGAGTCTTGAACCGTGGTTTCCCGTGCCCGCTCCGCTGGGCTTCCTTCCCGCGGCCACTATGTGCCCATCTTAACGAGACGGCTCACCAAGATCAATTCGCAAGGCCGAAATAACCGGCAGGGCGCCCAGGTCACTCGACTTCAACGAAGATCCCCTCGCCTGACGAAAGCGTGAGATGATAAAATCCGTCGGCGTCGGGATTCAAGACGGTGCGCTGCCCGCGAGGCCAGGCGACGACCGTCGGGCCGGCGATCTTCATCCTGACGTGCGCCGTCTTGACCGCCTCCAACTCGCTCATGTTGACGACCGTCAGCGCCGTTGCCGGGCCGTCTTTTCCTGCAAAACACCCCACCAGCAGCGGGTCGTCACATTGAATCTCCTCGATCGTCGGGAACGCCCGGACCGGGTTGCTGAATTTCAGGTACGGCGTCTCGTCCGTGCAGCGATGGGCTAACGCGCCGATGTTCCTATACCGGACAAAAGCATCGGAAATCTTGCGGATTTCCTTGAAGACCATCGCGGCGTCGTACCAGGCGTTGGTCCGCTGCCCTTCGGCCGTGATGAGCGACGGGCATTCCGGCCGGTCCCCCGCGTACGTCCAGCAAAGCAGGCCCTTGCAGCCGAACGACAGCATGCAGTACGACTGCCAGCGAAACTCCGATTCCGTCGGGGTCCGTTTACTGGGCACCCAAGCGAACGTCTGGATACAGCACCAGAAGTCCTTGTCATACTCCCGCGCGGACGCGGCGATGATATTGATCGATTCGCAATAGTCCTTGTACGTCACCCGCCTGCCTTCGATCCAGTTGAGCGGGTAGATATCGGTGCAGATATACGGCGCGTCGAATTTCCGGCAAAACGAATCGCAGTACTTCTTGTACAGGTCCGGATCGGAATCGTAGTATTCGATCGCGGCGGCCGAGGCCCCGTATTTCAACTGCGCCGCGTTGGCGTACATGGGAAGCAGGTTGATGTACGGCAGCTTGCCGCCGGTCTCTCGGTAGTACGTATTGCAGATCGCGGCGAGCTGGTCGTACTGGTCCGTTCCCGGCTCGTCGGTGACGTAGGTTCCGGCGAAACACGGATGGTCGAAGTATTCCGCGGTCGCCACGGCGGGGTCCTGGTAGGCGCCGTCGCCGAGGACCAGTTCGACTCCGTGCTTGTCGCAGTCCCCCAGCAGCATCTCCCTGTGTTCCGACCCGGCCAGCGCGCCGTGGGCGATGATCCAGTCGAATCCGCCGGAACGGTAGATTTCGATGAAGTCCTTTCCGATCGCCTCCGGGCGCGGACTGACCCACGCCCCGACGCGAATCCGGTCGCGGGTAAAGTACTCGTTCGTATAGCGTGAGTCGATGGCCGTCCCCAACGCGGTTTGAATCGCCGTTTGCAGAACGGCGGCGGCTTCGGCCCGCGTCGCCGGTTTGGCTTCGCTTTTCAGATGGATGTCGTACTCTCCCAGCGATTCCACCGCCAGCTTCCAGGCGGGATCCGAAAGCGGTTCGTTCGGGCGGAACTTCCGATCTTGCACTCCGTCGAGCAAACGCCGTGCGACGGCGAATTGGATCGCCGACTGGGTTTTCGCCGCCAGGCTGGAAATGTCGTCCAACCGAACGTCCTCATTGGCCAGGCGGTACTTCCCCGGTTTCTTCGCGACGAAGCGGGTGAATCCGCGCCGGTTTGTCTGGCAGAGGGGAATAACGGATTCATCGCCCGACCCGTCCTTGGGACGGAACCGGACCACCGTCGTTTCGGACGGATGTTCGATGGCCGTCGACTGGAGCATGAACTCGGCCCGGTCGAACCCATCGGACAGGCAGCCGCCGGGAACCAGGACCCGCTCCAACGGCGCGACGAACTCCGTCGGCTCCGAATAGTCGGGGGCGTCCACGGCCGTCTCAACAAAACGTTGCGCCTCCGCCTCCGACGGGAAGAACCCGAGGCGAGAGACCTGGTAGATGGAATCCGTATCGCTCGGATTGGTCGGGTCGAACCGGAACGAAGTAATCGTTCCGGTCCAGTTCTTGTGGTCGAACTTGCGCATGTCGACAACCGCGGTCCGCCATGTATTGTCCCCGACGACGGAAAACGAGGAGTAACTCTTGTCCGAAAGGGCCGTCAACGTATCGGTCGTGAAAAACAGGCCTGCCTGCGTGACCGTCGTCTTGTATTTGTATCGGACGGCGAAGAACGGCCGCTCGTCGGCCGGGAACGCTTCGTCCGAGCCCATCGGAACGGCGAGGGTGAGGTCGGTTCCGGTCGGAATCAACTTCGTCAGCCCGGCTTCGTGGTAGAGTTGCCCTTGCCCGAGCGAAATCAGCTTCGCGTCCGGTCCGTTGTTGAAGACCCAGACCGGCTCGCGCGCCGACAGGGTGCCCGCAGACGCGATGATTGACAGAAACAGGAGGGGCGTTTTCATGGGATCTCGACGGGGCCTGGGGGGTATTCTTGGCAACGCGGCCACTGGCAGGACGGCGCTTCCGCACACTTCGCATGGTGGTCTGGACGGGCGTCTTTGTCAAGCCTCCTTCGCAAGGCGCTGCGTGCGGAACAGTGCTCCTCCCGGTGCCGCGCACGCAAGTTGCTCGCAACGATGACGATGGCCCGGATCCGGGAGCCGCAGTCGGCGCTACGTGTCGCCCCGGCTCTTGGCCTGACCTCGCTACTCCCACCACGCAAACACCGCGTCGACGTTGTCAATGGCGGTCTTTTCGCTAGTGCCGCTCTTCCAAAGTTCGATCTTCTCGAACTCGTTCAGCCAGAGGACCTGCGCCAACTCCTCCAGCGAAACGTCCGCCGGTGGGCCGTAGGTCGCGAGGTCCACCACGGCGTCCATCAGCACTGCCCGGTCCTGGCCGGTTTCGCCGGAGGCGTTGATTTCGTCGAACCCCTTGACGTAATTGGCAAAGGCCCCCTTGGCATTCAGTCCGGAGAGACTCACTTCCGCAGTCGCACCGTGAAGCTCCTCGATTCCGGTCGTCCCGGAAAGATTCGCGATGTCGTGGCCCAGATGGACTTCCGCGTGCACTTCGTCGAAGAATCTGGCCCACAACCGGTAACCCGGCCCTGTCAGTTCTGCAACGATGCTGCCGGCCGTGAATGTGTCGTCCTCAAGCCGGGCGTCCGCTGCTCCGTTGAAATCCGAGAAGAACGCCTTGTCCAGGCCCTCGCCGGTGCCATAGCCCATCACGGACGGAAAGCCGGCGGCCTTGTTCGTATAGGCCGGACTGGAACCGCTGATCCGGGCCCAAGCCGGGTTTCCGACGAACGTGTCGTTGCCGGGTGAGCCTTCGAACGTCACTCTGTCGTCGGCGGCGTTGATGTTGACCCGCGTCGCCTCGACGCTCGCGAACCCATAGGCGGTGACCTTGTAGTCGGGGGTGTTCAGTGTGGTTTCCATGGGCTTCAGTTGGAGCGTGTCCGCGCCGGGACTATCCTGCACCAGGAGTGTGTCCGGCTTGTCCCTTCCGCCTCGACCGTAGGCGGAGATCGTATCAAAGCCCTCGGCATGCCGCCAGGCGCCGAGCACGAGCATGCGGGCCGTCACGGTCGTCGACTTCACCCAGTCGCCCTTGGGCGAACCGAGGAAAATCGCCTCGTCGATGCCGTTCACTCCCAGGCCGGCCTTGCCGATCATCGTCGTGAAACCTTGCAGGTTGTGCAAGTAACCTGCGCCGCTTGCCCGCGCCCAGGTTGGGAAGAACTCGAAGAGGTCGTCGGCGGGTGAGTCCCAGATCGTCGCCGTGTCGCTGCCGCCTCCGCCGCGGCCGTAGATACGGTCGGCCGTGACAAGGATCGACACGTCGTCACCGCTCATTTCGGCGGAGCCGGGGTTCGCCGTGTAGATGTTGGCCCCCTTGGAACCCCAGACCCAGG